>NZ_JAUOEO010000001.1:2229500-2543000 GCF_030540825.1 Flavivirga spongiicola | reverse complement strand
GTTTTTTGTGTTGGATTGAGTGTCTCTAAAATTCTATAATTTTTACGCAACCTATTATTAGTATTGCGGATTAAGTTTTTACTGTCTTTGTTTATTTTATTATTATAAGCATTTCGACAACCATCGCTACAGAATTTCTTATCTATTCTACCAATTATTTTATCGCCACATTCTAAACATTGTTTTTGCATAACTATTTGTTTTCAATTTTATACCAACGGAGTTTTAGTTTTTCTTCTTCATAATAAAAATCTTCGACATACTTTAATCCTATTTTTAAAAGCACATTGTGTGAAGCTTCATTCCCCATTTCTGTTATGCCATATAATTCTGGAAGTTTTAAAACTTTAAAGGCATAATCAACTGCTGCTTTACCAGATTCAGTAGCATAACCCTGTCCCCAAAAACGCTTTATTATTCTGTAGCCTACATCATAAAACTCGGCAAAGCCATTCATAGTATATTCTATATTAAGCTTTAGTCCAGACCATCCCATAAACTCTTGAGTGTCTTTATTAATTATAGCCCAGCGGCCAATACCGCGTTCTTCATATTGATTGATAACACGCTCTAAAATTTTCTGTGACTCCTTTCTAGTTTTTACAGGTTTATTACCTAAGTATTTATGCACTTCGGGATCAGAATCTAACTCGAACATGCCTTCTAAATCACTTAACCTGAGTTCTCTTAAAATTAATCGTTCTGTTTCTATATTAAACGTCATAATAATCTCATTTTTCACCAACTTCCTGCATATCCTAAATCAAGGTTTGTTTTCTGTTTTAAATAATTATAATGATACCTTAAAATTTGTCTGATATGCAAATAGTTATGAGCTAACCAATTCGTTAAAAATAACTTCGCCGACATATCTCCTAATTCAGGGTGTGTTAATTTACTATCCCAATTAGCATTTATCTGACTTTTTAACCATATTACGGATTGTTTTCGTTCTTCAAAAAAGGCTAAAAGTGTTTGGTTATAATCTTTAGTACTATATGCTCTTTCTTTAACCCATCCCTCAGGATCAATTGGTATCAACGCTTTTAAGGGAGTTTCAAGTGCATGCTTTACACGGGCTTTAAAATCGTCTCGTTCTTCATCTAATAAATGACATGCAATTTCTAACAAACTCCATTTTCCAGGCTCAGGTTTCCATAAATATTCCTCATCTCTTTTAGAGATTAAAAGACTTTTAAATACCTGTTGATTGTTTTCTAGTTCTTGTATAATCTCTTTAATAGACATCTGTATTTTATTTATTTAAAATAGGAATAAAAGCTTCCCAAGGACCGACTTCATCTTTATATAGTTTTGCCATAACACGAGTAATTTGAGCTATATGGCCTAAATCATGTGTGACCCAAGTTGCCAGTAATTCTTTTAAAGTCACCTCACCCAATTCCGGATGAGTAGCTTTCATACCAAATTGGGATTCTTTAATTTCTAACTGTTTAAGTGCTTTTAAGTTTTCTACACGTAATTCTGAAAATTCTTTTAATAATTGTTGTAATGTTTTCCCTTTTGAATTTTCAAACTGCGCAAATCTATCAAAAGACTCAAATGTTTTATTCTCTGAATCACTTAAAATAATCCTTGTTCGAATCATCCAATCTGTTTTTTCTCCATGAATTAAATGTCCAACAACATCAAAAACACTCCAGGTATTGTCACCTTCATTAGTATAAATCCATTCATCCGATAAATTTGTAAGCCATGCATTAAGTGTATTTGGTGTACGCTCTAAAATTTCTAATGCTTGTTTTAAATTATATGTCATTTTTTTCTGTCATAGATATTAATACTAGGTCATCTATTAAATCATTCATGTCTAATGCCGTAGTAGCATAATCACAATTTAACTGAACGGCTGCTGCAATCTTTTTATCCGGATAATAAATAAAAATTGAATCGAATCCAGGCATAAACCCAGAATGCCCATAGGCTTTACCTAATTGACTTTCATAAATAAAACTACCCATACCATAAGATCCCTTATTTACAACATCTACACCGTTAGAATTTGGTGTTGTTATTAAGTTCAAAGTTTCTTGAGAAAACAATTTGCCTTCGTAATACAACTTGGCCCATTTCGCTAAATCTGATGTCGTTGAAACCATACCGCCACCTGTCCATTCAAGTTGGGGGTTTATAAAATACTGTCCGTTTTTAACCGTTTTATTTGGCACAAAAAAAGCATCTCCCATATTAGAATATCCAGTAGCAAGATTAGGAATACTCCGTGAAAGAGAAGGATATGTTTGTGAAAGGTTATTAGGTGTTATAAGCTTTGTTTGTACTAAATGATAATATTCTTTTGAAGTTACTTTTTCAATAAGCATCCCCAGTAAGATATAGTTGGTATCTGAATACCCCCAACCCTTTCCAGCTTCATGCACAGGAGCTTCATTAAACACATAAGACAAGCGATCTTTGTAAGACCATACTTTATTAGGATTCTCATTAAGTGATTTCCATAATTCCGGTTTTAACACATATCTGGGTAATCCGCTAGTATGCTGTAATAACATCTCAATCGTGATATCGTCAATATTAGGTAACTTCGATAACCATTCAGTATCTGGGAAATAAACCATAAACTTATCTTGCAGGCTAATTTTGTTAGATTCCACAAGATTCATTAGCAGGGCTACCGCATATGTTTTTCCTATACTTCCGGAAAAAAGAGTATGACTGATACTTAAAGGTTCTTTTTGCTCAACATCTGAATATCCTAATGAATAATTCTCAATATGACCGTCTTCATATACTATAGAATAATTTAACCCGGGTAATTTTTTTTCATCAAGCGCTTTATTAATAGCATGAACGACCTCTTTGCTTTTATTAAACTTTTTCTCAACACGAGTTTTACAGGCAACTAAAAACAGCAAAAATGCGGCTAAATAAAAAATATTTTTTTTCATAAAACGGTTTGTTTATACACATCTGGTAATAGACACTTAATATAAAGAACAAGATATGAAAAAATATCCGTTTACAAACGTTTACAAACAGGAAGTCTTAATCCTGATTTTTCAACAGGTAAAAAACACTCTTTTTTGAAGTCTTAAAAAATACAGTCACTTGTCCTGTAAGTTTTGTGAAGAAAAACTAAAGCAAAAAAAGCGAGACTAGCTCGCTTAAAATTCTAAATATGAAACTAAAATTATTTAAAACGTCTTTTCGAATTCCAAGTGATGGCACTTGAATTTTTAAACATTCTTGTTTTAATTCCAACCTTACTTTCTGCTGATATTTTATTATTATTCATTACTATAATTTTTTACCTAATTTTTATGAGCCGGCAAAAGTAGTCTAATTAATTGTGATAGAATTTATTTTAACATAATTTTTAACAAACAGTTGTTTTTAAGATTATGGAATACTGGATGAACCAAAACAATAAACAAACACAGTCATAAAGAAGCTACATAAACACAACACATAAAGGCCATCAACTTCTCAATAAAATTGCTAATTAAATGTAATTAAATTAATAATGATCTTCAAAATTATGCTTACAATTTGTATTTGCACATTTAGGAAATGTTCCAGTTACATCTCTAAATGCACCACAATTACAGCCGTCTTTTTGGCAATGACCATAGCCACTTTTGATTTCTTTCTTTTCAGTAGTGTTAATTATTGTAAGCGTTTCCATAATTAGAAATTTTAAAAGTTAAAAATCTATTAATCATGATATTAGGAAGGACTCTAAAATACGAAAAATTAATGAATCTAAAACTACTATAGATAGGGACAAGAGCCTAATACTATAGAAGTAGATTGGTTAGTAGAGATAAAAACGTACTTATAGTCATCCTTTTTTTACATTTTAACATAATTGTTTTTTAATCGGCATGCTTTTTGAGGTTAAAAATTTAACTGTTTTTTAAGATTCTATATAGAATAAAAAGATGAACTTCGGTTCGTGTTTTTTATATAAACAGCTACAGATTTTACCTAAATCGAAAATAAAAATATGAAAACAAAGAGGTTTGAACCTATACTTCAAAACCGTGCAGACATTGAACGCACTATCATTGAATTAAAAGTTACTAAAACTAAATATGTAGGTAATAAAATAAAAAAGCAAAGTGAGGTAGCAGCTCTAAAAGATATCTTAAACAAACAAAAGAACTGCGAATCTGAAAAAGCTATGCGTACTAAACTTCGTCAAGAACTGGACGAAATAGAATTTAATATAAAAAAAATCAATCTACAGATTGAGTCAAAAAGAAAGCTATTAGACCCTCAAAGCAATTTGTTAAAACAAATAGAAATTCTAAAAGACAATTATAGTACGTTTTCAAAAGATAAAAGATGTATTCCTAATTTGAGAGCTATGGCTGCAGAGGTTTCTAGAGAATTAGAACACATAATAAATAATAATCTTAAAACTCTATTCTTATAGTATTGTTTACTATAATTTATACTTAAATTGATTTTTAAATTCTCTTGTCCCTTAATAGTGATAGATGCCTTATATAGAAAAAATTATTCGTTTTCAAACGACTACAAACATTTACAAACGACTTTAAATAAGTAAATACCGAATAAAATTTGGAAGCCGTTTCATATTTGCAGTGTTGAATCAATGAAGGTTCAATGGTATTAACTGTTTAACAATTAAATTTAAAATTATGAACACGCTTAGAAACAAAGTACAGTTGATTGGTAACTTAGGAAATGATCCAGAAATCATCAATCTAGAATCGGGAAAAACATTAGCTAAATTTACAATGGCCACAAATGAAAACTACACCAATAATAATGGTGAAAAAATCACAGATACACAATGGCACAATATTGTGGCCTGGGGTAAAACGGCAGAGATCATTGAGAAATATGTAACAAAAGGAAAAGAAATCGCTATTGAAGGCAAATTAACGTCTCGTAGTTATGATGATAAAGAAGGAAATAAACGATATATCACTGAAGTTGTTTGTAACGAATTGTTAATGTTAGGAAAATAACAACAATTGTCAAACATCTTAATGAAGGTGTATAAAAAAACTACTAGTGTCATTTTGAGCGCAGTCGAAAAATCTTAAAAATACTATAAGAAATATTCAATATATAGTGAGATTCTTCATTTCATTCTGAATGACACTTTTTAAACAGCTTCTTTATTTTTTAGCATTATCAACATTATAATACCCCCCTTTATTTTCCTTTCTATCCAAAGATTGTCTAATAATTAAGTGAGACACGTTAATCATATTACGTAATTCACAAAGCGAGGTGGTTATTTTAGATTCTTTATAAAGATCTTCAACTTCATTATAAATTAAATCTAAATGTTTGATAGCTCTTTTTAAGCGCTTATTACTTCTTACAATCCCAACATAATCTCTCATCAAAGCCTGTAACTGCTTTAGGTTATGTTGTATTAAAATATGCTCTTCGGTAATAGTTGTTCCCTCATCATTCCAATCTGGGATTATTAAATCAGTCAATTTATAATCATGCTTACTATGATATTTAAAAATATTGTGAGCATACACCAAAGCCTCTAATAACGAATTTGACGCCAACCTATTAGCACCATGCAAACCTGTTCTAGTACACTCACCACAGGCAAATAAATTATTAATAGTTGTTTTTCCTTTTTTATTAACTTTAATACCTCCGCACAAATAATGAGATGCGGGAATGACAGGAATCCAATCGGTTTCAATATCTATATGATGCTCTAAACACTTTTTATAAATATTAGGAAAATGGTTTTTAAAGGCTTCTATATCTAAATGTGTACAGTCTAAATACACATGAGGCTCTCCAGATTTTTTTAATTCGCTGTCTATACTCTGGGACACAATATCTCTGGAAGCTAATTCGGCACGGTCATCATAATCAGGCATAAAACGATGACCTTTTTTATTGCGAAGATGTGCTCCAAAACCTCTAACAGCCTCTGAAATTAAAAATGAAGATTCTCCTTTTTCTTCATACAAAGCCGTTGGATGAAACTGAACAAACTCCATATCTTTAATCCGTGCTTTGGCTCTGTAAGCCATGGCAATACCATCGCCCGTTGCAATAACCGGATTTGTTGTATGTCCATATACGCAACCTATACCTCCAGAAGCGAGCAGTGTACTGTTTGCTTTTATCGTAAAAATATCTCCTGTATTTTGGTTAAATATATAAGCCCCAAAACACGATAAGGTTTCGGATTTATAGCTTTCTATATGGTGATTAGTAACTAAATCTATTGCAAAATGATGGGGTAATATAGTGATATTTGATAATTGATGTGCGCGTTCTAATAGTGCACGTTCTATCTCGTAACCCGTAATATCTTTATGATGAACTACTCGATACTCCGAATGCCCGCCTTCTTTTCCTAAATCAAATTTTCCGCTGGCATTAACATCAAAATTTGCCCCCCAAAGCAATAGTTCTTTCAGTCGTTTTGGTCCTTCTTCAATAACCAGTTTAACGACGTCTTCATTACACAAACCATCACCGGCAATTAAGGTATCTTTAATATGTTTTTTAAAGGAATCTTGTTCTTTATTTAAAACCACGGCAACACCGCCTTGAGCATATTTAGTATTGGATTCGTCTTCGTTAGCTTTTGTAACAACAATAATCTTTCTATCCGGGAATTTCTCCGCAATTTTAACCGAAAACGTTAAGCCTGCTATTCCAGAACCAATAACCAAATAATCTGTAGTAATCATTTTTTATTTAGATAGTTCTAACATACGCTCAATAGGTAACAAGGCTTTTTTTCTAATTGGTTCGGGTACTTCAATTTGTGGTGATTCGTTTAATAAACAATCATACAATTTTTGCATGGTATTCATTTTCATAAAATGACACTCACTACAAGCACAGGTATTATCTTCTACAGCGGGTGCTGGAACCAGTTCTGTATTTGGCATTTCCTGTTGCATTTTATGCAAAATACCTGCTTCCGTAGCAACAATGAATTTCTGTTCTTGATGCTCTTTTACATAATTTATCATGCCTGAGGTAGATCCAACATAGGTTGCGGTATCTAAAATATGCTCCTCAGATTCTGGATGTGCTATAATTTTATAATCTGGATATTTTTTATGCAATTCAATTAATTTATCCATAGAAAAGGCTTCATGCACAATACAACTACCGTCCCAAAGTAACATATCTCTTCCCGTTTCTTTAATAACATATTTTCCAAGATTCTTATCTGGAGCAAAAATAATAGGCGTGTCTTTTGGTACTGATTCAACAATCTTTAAGGCATTTGAAGAAGTACATACAATATCACTTAAAGCCTTAATTTCTGCCGAACAGTTTACATAAGTAATGACAATATGATCTGGATGTTGTTTGGTAAATTTTTCGAAACTATCTGGCGGACAAGAATCTGCCAGAGAACATCCTGCATTTAAATCGGGCAATACAACCGTTTTCGAAGGATTTAATATTTTAGCAGTTTCTGCCATAAAATGTACCCCTGCAAATACAATAACATCTGCATCTGTTTCGGCTGCTTTTTGTGATAAGCCCAAACTATCTCCTACATAATCTGCTATATCCTGTATTTCTGGAACTTGATAATAATGCGCTAGAATGACAGCATTCTTTTCTTTTTTAAGGCGTTTTATTTCTTTTACTAAATCCATTTTATTAATCTTCACAACATTACACAACAAACTAATGTTTCGATAATATCATTATTTATGCAAATATCTTAATTAAAACTGTATTCAAAATCACATTGCATTAAAAATTGTGAAGAAATTAAGCATCTTCAAAAAAATCATGAGATAAAGGAATCTAACTCAAATAAACACTTTAATATTTCATGAGTTCATATCTATTGATTTTTATTCGTCACATGTAGCATCCATATAACCATTGTCTTTGGGTATCAAACTTTTAGTTATGGATGTTTCATGAAAATAGAATTTCATTCTATAGAACTCATCTTAATTTTTTATAAGGTATTAGCTTTTAATTGATAAACTTTCAATTTCAACTTTAATTAAACTTAAAGTTCTTTCACTTTTATCTAATTCATTTAGAACAACGTCTTTAATATCTTCAAAAGTATTTTTTAATTCACAAAACATCGTTTTATAATAAGAAACCCCTTCTTTCATATTGTTTGTAAAAGTCAGCAAGTATTTTTCTTCTTTTTTTGTTATTGACTTTCTTGCTTCGTCTAATTTATTCTTTAAATAATCTATATAAATATGTAATTCTTTAATAAAGAAATTGGGTCTATCATGCCTAGAAACCATATTATCTCTTCCATAAATATGGTCTGTAATATTCTTTAAACTCATAATATTTGAATAATATGCCATATTAGGACCAGGGCAAATAGACACCCCTTTTCCTTCTACTTTTGTATCTAAATTGTATGCCAATAATGCAGAAGTACCCAAGCCCACACAGGTACAAGATTTCTCAATTATTTTATTAAACTTAGCTTGATATTCTTCTAATGGCAACCCTTGTTCGTCTAACTCTTTGATTTTTAAATATTGATATTCTCTAGAAGCGGTACAAATCCCTTTTTCTTTAAATTCTTTATTTAAAGCCACAAACTTCTTAGGGCAAGCACTGCCTGGCCTTCCTTTATTAATATTTCCCTCCTTTTCAATGTCTTTAGTATTGTCTCTAAGGTTATTAAATGGAATCCCTAATGGCGAAATATCACTTAAGTACAAATCGGCCTCTTTAGCTTTAGTTAACTTATCTAACGTTTTTTCATCTACAGTAGTTGCTTCCGGGACTAACAAAAAAGGAGTTCCCCAACCGACGGAATCTAATTGGTATTGGTTTAATAGAAACTCATGTTCTTCTTGAGTTCCGACACCTCCTTGTGCAGAAATTTTTAAAGTTAATGGTGTTTCAGAAACTGACCGACCTTGATTTATTAATTCTTGATTTAACAGGTCTTGAATGGAGCTTCTTAACTCTTCCCGTTTTTCTTTAAATTCGGCTAAAACAGGCCCTAATAGATACCCGTTGGTAGCAAAAGCATGACCGCCACAATTTAGCCCAGACTCAATCCTATATTCTGAAACCCATAACCCTTTTTTTGCTAAAAATTTACCTTGAATTAATGCCGATTTATAATCACTTACTTTTAAAATGATTCTCTTTTTAAAGATGCCTTCATCTGAAGGGTAAAAATCATCAAACTGCCCCATATAGCTATACAATCTGGGGTTCATTCCTGCGGAAAGCACCACGGAAGAGTTCAACTTGCTATTCACAAAACCTCTTAAAGCTGCATGCGCATCGTTATATTCAATAGATAACTTTTCACCCTTAACATAGTTGTCTTTATCAACTTTGGTCATGATATTAACATCAACGGCTCCCATAGATAAATTATTAGTTGCCCACTTTTTAATCTCTAAAAAATTAAACTCTTTTGAGGTTAACTTTTTAAATTCATCCTTTATTTTAGAACTATCTGGCAGCATGTTAATATAAGCGCGAAGCTCATCACTTTTTTCAGCAGTTATATTCTTTAATAATTCAAATTTTCTATCAGCTAGATCATTTATTAAATTTAAATAAGACGTGATCCTTTTTGCTCTAAAATCATCTATTTTATCTGTAATTTCCTTGTAAGGAACCTCAAATTTTTCACTATACATTTTTCTTAATTTCTCTAATAGAATATCATCAACTAAAGAAATCACAGAATCCATCCCGTATTGTGCCACTTTTAATGGTGTGTCAATTGTAAAACCAATACCCATTACAGGAATGTGAAACGAATGTGCTTTTTTCATACTTATCATGTTAATCGGCAAATATATTATGTCTAATAGGTATAGAACATGACATATATCATACTTTAAATTTTTGAGCCCCTTAAAAAAGCCCAAAAGTCACACATTTTCATTGATACCTCTTACAAAAATACTGTACAGCAAACATCTCACGGGTTCTAAATTTGCATCGACTACAAAACAATATCCGCAACAGGAATACGAAACGAATTGTAAAGAAACTAGGATAGCCCCTGTTTTTTTTAATTATTCATAATTAGAATTCATCAAACTAAAAAAATCAATAAATCTTAATCTAGTCTTCGCGCTTTAGTTAAAGCTTCACTACTTTTACAGTTAATTTTCAATAGAACGAAATTATGTCGGTAGAGCCTAAATTAACACGATTTAAACAAAGTGTACTGTCTAAATATCAAATATACAACAGTATATTTATGACATTGCCATTTGATACCATTACAAAAACAGGAATCCTGCTTCCTTTATTTCATGAAACCTGTGAAAAAGGTTTTGAATGGGGGGAAGACCCTACAACTATTGTTGATACATTCTTTAAAAAATACCAAGGCAGACGCTCTAAAGAAAGTCAAATAAACTTACTGTTTCGTTTTATTCAATATATAGAAAGACAAGTGGTATTATTTGATGCTATTGAAGATGCTGCATTCCCTATAGTTAATAATATGGAAGGTATTGGTACTTTAAGAAATCTTAAAGAGACCGCTAGTTCAGAGAACAGATTAGAAGCATTAAAAAACTATCTTGAAGAATTTAAAGTACGTATTGTTTTAACAGCACATCCTACACAGTTCTATCCCGGCTCTGTTTTAGGAATCATCACAGATTTAACTGAAGCTATTAAAGAAAATAATCTGTCAGATATAAATAATTTATTTGGTCAATTAGGAAAAACCCCTTTCTTTAAACACAAAAAACCAACACCTTATGACGAGGCAAAAAGTTTAATTTGGTACTTAGAGAATGTATTCTATCAATCGTTTGGTGAAATTTACAATTACATTCAGCAAAATATTTATGATGATGGTAAAAAACATAACGAAATTATAAATATTGGCTTTTGGCCCGGAGGTGATCGTGATGGAAATCCGTTTGTAAAACCAGACACTACTTTAAAAGTTGCCGACAAATTAAAACAAGCTATCTTAAAGAAATACTATTCTGATCTTAAAAAATTAAGACGCAAACTCACCTTTAGGGGTGTAGAAGAACGTATTATAAGATTAGAAACTATACTATATAATTATAGTGTTGATTTAAATGCAAAAGAGACAATTACATCTAAAGAGCTCATCTTAGAATTATTAAGCATTAGAAATCTCATTGTAAAGGAACATCAATCTTTATACGTAGGAGAAGTAAACAACTTAATAAATAGAGTGCGTCTTTTTGGTTATTATTTTGCTACTCTGGATATTAGACAGGATAGTAGAATTCATCATACCGTTTTCACAACAGTCATAGATCATTTAATTGAAACAGGAAGTAGTTCATTCCCTAAAAATTATCATGATTTATCTGAAACAGAACAAATTAAAATATTATCTGAGGCTTCAAACACTTCTATCGATATCAGTGTTTTTAAAGATGAAATGGTTTCTAACACTTTAAAAACCATTGAAGCCATTAAAAGTATTCAAGAAACTAATGGTGAGCGAGGTGCCAACAGATATATTATAAGTAACAACCAAACTGCTTTAAATGTCATGCAACTTTTTGCCATGCTTAAACTGGTTACATTCAAAGATAACCTAACGGTTGATGTTGTTCCACTTTTTGAAACTATTACTGATTTAGAAAATGCCCCTAGCGTTATGGAGCAATTGTATACCAACCCTGCATACATGGAGCATTTAAAAAGTAGAGGCAACAAGCAAACCATCATGCTAGGATTTTCGGACGGCACTAAAGACGGTGGCTATTTAATGGCAAACTGGGGAATTTTCAAAGCAAAAGAGTTGTTAACGGAAATGTCTAGAAAATATGATATTACTGCCATATTTTTTGACGGTCGAGGTGGTCCACCAGCAAGAGGCGGTGGTAAAACACATCAATTTTACTCATCTCTTGGCCCAACCATTGAAGACAAAGAAGTACAATTGACCATTCAAGGACAAACCATTAGTTCTAATTTTGGAACTTTAGAGTCTTCGCAATATAACCTAGAACAGCTAATTAGTTCTGGGGTTTCTAACCGTTTGGATGAGAATAAATCTGCCATGTCTCCTGACGACAAGCTTGTTATGAACGATTTAGCTGAAATAAGCTATCAAACCTATAAAGACTTTAAAGGACACCCTATGTTTATTCCTTATTTGGAAAGAATGAGTACTTTAAAGTATTATGCTAAAACCAATATTGGTAGTAGGCCATCGAAACGATCTAATTCCAGCGAGTTAGTGTTTTCAGACCTAAGAGCTATTCCGTTTGTAGGTTCATGGAGTCAATTAAAACAGAATGTTCCTGGTTTCTTTGGTGTTGGTACGGCCCTAAAAAAGTATGAAGACGATGGCCAATTTGATAAAGTAGAGCAACTTTATAATAATTCGAAATTCTTCAAGACCTTATTAGAAAACAGTATGATGTCTTTATCAAAATCGTTTTTCAATTTAACTAAATATATGTCCAGAGACCCTGAATTTGGTAAATTTTGGAATATCATCCACGATGAATATATCTCTACCAAAAGACTTCTTTTAAAACTTACAGGCTATGAGAAATTAATGGAAAACGAACCTTCTGGAAAAGCTTCTATTGAAGTTAGAGAATCCATTGTTTTACCGTTATTAACTATCCAACAGTATGCGCTTAAAAAGATTCAAGAATTAGAAAAAGCAGACGTAAAGGACGAGGAGCAAATAAAAATCTTCGAGAAGCTAGTAACACGTTCTTTATTTGGTAATATTAATGCTAGTAGAAATTCGGCTTAAAAACTATTAGAAATATCAAACACAAACAAGCCTTCGATAATCATTATTGAAGGCTTGTTTATTTCATGTCTAGTCCCAAAAAAAGTTTACATATTTATACTTAATCCTAAAATAGATTTACAACTTGATCTTACCACCACTAGGATATCCTAGTGGTGGCGAGCATACTATACCCGAGCGGAGATTTTAAATGATCGAACATATTATGCTAGTGTAGTCAATGAAAAAGGAAAGCTAATTGATAAAAACTTTATTACATACACTAGATAAAACAGAATTAGAATTATTAAAAAAATTATTGAATTTAAAAAACATAACCACTGATATTTAACATTGCCTAACAACACCTATATAATAATGCGGGTTACGGATTAATTGAAAAATTATTATCTTTTTAGTTTGTCGCTAAAGATTTTAATTTAGTATTTTAGGAAAAACAAAATATAAACTTTTGCTAAGTGTCTTCCCGAAAATCTATGGTTTTCTGCTCCCGCACTAAACATTGTTAAACGCTAAACTTAATAAAACAAAACGAAAAAATGGAACCTACTTATGTCATTTACATTATCTCTATCATTTTTACTGGAATAGGGCTTTGGATTTTATTTTATGTATTCAAAAAATGGAACCCAAATTATGTTCCTAGAAAGATTACAGCCAAAATTATTAGAAATCTCTTTGGTTCAAAAGGCTCACGTATTTTTTCTGGAATAATGGGTACTATTATTTTAATTTTTGGAATAGGGCTTTTTTATTTGGAATCTACTCGAGAATCAAGACATTTATCCAATAAAGAAAAAACTTATATCAAAACTGATAATATTCAAATAACACAACATAGTGATAATTCAATACTTCACACAACTCTAAAAATTGAACAACAAAAAATCTCAAGAATAGGTAAAGATCATTTAAAAAATTATAAAACAATTAGTTTCGATGGAAATGGATTAGAAAACATTCCTAATATTATATGGGATATGACTAATCTTAGAATACTCGATTTATCGAATAATGAATTAACAGAAATACATCAGTATAAGGATAAAATACAAAAATTTGAAGAACTGAATTTAATCATTTTGGACAACAATCCAATGGACTCTTTGTACGTTAAAAAAATCAACCAAGAATTTTTCTATGATCAGATACAATATAAAGGAATATTGAACTAAAATGATTAAGCCTGACACAGGCAATTACCTGAACGAGGTTATTTAAACAATTAATCAACAAAGAAACTGCAAACCATATTTTCTTTGATAATGGCAATAAAAAAGGGCCTCTTATATTTACATAAGACGCCCTTAATAATATTAACTAAATTAAATTTATTTAATGCTCATTCATTCTAAAATCGGAGTAAGCACTCATACCATGTTCATGGTTATCTAAGCCTTCTAACTCTTCTCTTTCAGAGACTCTAATGCCAACCGTTTTCTTAAGCGTAAATATAATAAGGAACGATGTTACCAAACAAAATACGGCATAACAAACCACACCAATTAATTGAGCAACAAAAGTATGCTCAGGGTTGGTTGAAAACAGACCAACAGCAAGCGTACCCCAAACGCCACAAATTAAGTGTACAGCGATCGCTCCAACGGGATCATCTAGCCTTAATCTATCAATACAGCTTACTGCAAAAACAATTAGAGCACCTGCAACAGCGCCAATTAAAATAGCACTCTCAGGAGTCATGACATCTGCTCCAGCAGTAATACCTACTAAACCTCCTAAAATACCATTTAAGAACATGGTTAAATCTAAATTCTTATATCTTAAAAATGACACTAAAGCAGCAACAACACCACCTGCAGCGGCAGCTAAACATGTAGTCACTAATGTTAAAGACGTTAATTCCGGGTCTGCAGAAAGGACAGAACCACCATTAAATCCAAACCATCCTAACCAAAGCACTAAAACACCCGCAGTTGCTAAAGGAATATTATGCCCTGGAATCGCTTGTGGTTTACCATCTTTAAATTTACCGATTCTAGAACCCAATAACCAAACTGCGACTAAAGCAGCCCATCCTCCTACAGAATGTACCAAAGTAGAACCAGCGAAATCATAAAACCCTAATTCATCTAAGAATCCACCACCCCATTTCCATGATCCTGCAATTGGATAAACCAAACCTACATATATTACTGTGAAGATCATAAATGGTCCAATTTTCATACGCTCAGCGACAGCACCAGAAACGATAGTTGCAGCAGTTGCAGCAAACATCCCTTGAAATAAAAAGTCTGTCCACCATGTATAGCCTCCATCTGCATATTCTGGAGTCATCCCATTCTCAGGTGGCGAAATACCAGGAACTAATGATCCTATGTATCCATTAAACTCTCCCGGATACATTAAATTAAACCCAATTAAATAGTATAATAGAAGACCAACTGTAATAATAAAAATGTTTTTGAATAAAATATTGATTGTGTTTTTTTGTCTGGTCAATCCTATTTCTAAAAATGCAAAACCCGTGTGCATAAAGAAAACCAGTGCTGTACAGATCATCATCCATACATTATTTGCTGTAAATAATTCCATAATATAATTTTTTAAATGATGATTATTATTTTAAAGTGTCTCCACCTTTATCCCCTGTTCTTATTCTGTAACATTCTTTAATATCTGATACAAATATTTTTCCGTCTCCCACTTCACCTGTTCCGGCTGAATTAAGAATTGCCTGAATAGTTACTTCTTCAAAATCATCATTTACAACAATGGATAAATGTCTTCGTTGAATATCACTTGTACTATATGACACCCCTCTGTATACGTGCCCTTCTTTTTCATTTCCTAAACCAGTAACATCCCAGTAAGAGAAAAAGTTTACGCCAACATCGTGTAACGCTTCTTTAACAACACGATATTTTGATTTTCTAATAATTGCTTCTATTTTCTTCATGATTGTATTATTTTGTTTTTGTTAGAAAGAATATATAGCAGCCAATGTAAAAGCAGCTAAGCTTTTTGTTGGCTCTAAATCTGAATTAAAATAAACGTCTTCAGAATTACTATCTAAGCGTAATTCAGGTTTTATTATTAAGTTTTCTAGTGTATAACTCCCCGTTAGAGTAAGGGCGAATACATTTGGCTCGTCTGTTGCACCATCAATCATCCAGTTAAAATATTCCCCTCTTAAGCCAATTGAGAAATCATCAGAGGTTGCCAATTGTGGATATAAAGCAGCACCATAAAATCCATTTCCGTCATTATCTGCATAGGCACCATTAATACCTAAGAAGAAATCATCAGATAAATCAAACCCACCTGTGTAATCAATTTCAAACCCAAGAACGACACCAGAGTCATAATAGAAATTTAAAAACTGACCTGCATACCCTAATTGAGCCCCTAAAGCGTAGTCTCCTGTAGTATTACTATTAACATCTGTTGCATTCATAACAGCCAACATGAGGCTAAAATCGTCTGATAATGCAAAATCTGCTTTTAAACCTACATGAGAAAATGGCCCGTTAGAGAATAAATAAGACGTGCTGTAGTTAAAATTTGCTGCAGGTGAGATCACCTCGTATCCTAAATACGTATTAAATCTACCTAAAGTCAATGTGGTTCCTTCGGATACATTCCAATATGCAAACAATTGATTTAAATTAAATCCACCAGTAGCAGCATCTGCTCTAGGTCCGAAAGCCACATCTGCAACAAACCCTGTTTTTTCGTTTTTATAACTGGCAATAATATTTGCCATACCTAATGCAAAACCAGTCTCATCTGCAAAAGAAGTTCCAAAAGACTGAAATTCGTCTGCATTATTTCCAAATATAGCTTCATCTGTCGATGTTAAATTTGTTTTGTAATAAGCATCAACGGTCCCGCTTATAGATACTTTCTTCTCAGAAGCTTCTTCTTGTCCAAATAAAACCGTAACCATAAAAAGCATTGAAAGCGTCATTAATTTTTTCATAATCATTTTCGTTTTAGTCATTAATTTTTAGTGTTTATTTTCTAATTAACAAGGCGAAACTATATAAAAAACATATATACCCTATAAAAAATAGGGGTTCAAATTGTATTTTTATCAATATTGTATTTTTTACCCCTATTTTTTATAGGTATCATGTTTATAATGATGATTTTTAAATTTTTAACAACTCTCACATTTGAATGATTGTCAGTGTTTCTCTAACTTTAATGATGTTATTCTCATTAATCTGATTTTTTGTTAGCATTAATTCACATATCTGTATTTATTTCTAAAAAAAATAGATTGAGTATTTATTAAAAAATGCGTTTAATATTGATATATAATTATTTTTATCTCAACTTCATTTCTATAATCGGAATAATGAAATACCCCCTATTGCTATTCAAACCTTAGTCCATACCTTAGCTTTTCAACTCAAGTTTTTAAACCAAAATTTGCTGATTATGCTGAAGAAACAAGGACTGTATTTACCCGAATTTGAACACGAAAACTGTGGAGCCGGTTTTATTTGTAATCTTAATGGAGATAAAACAAATCAAATCATTCATGATGCTTTAGAAATTCTCGTAAAGCTAGAACACCGTGGTGGTGTAAGTGCTGATGGAAAAACTGGTGATGGTGCTGGCTTATTAATTGATATCCCTCATGATTATTTCAAAAGAGTTTGTAATTTTAATATCCCGGCACAAAGAGAATATGCTGTTGGGATGGTATTCTTACCAAAAGCATTAAACCAATACCAATTCTGTAAAGACACATTCGAAAATGAAATAAAAGCACAAGGTCTTTCGATCTTAGGCTGGAGAGAAGTGCCTGTTGACTCTAGGCAATTAGGCCAAATAGCTTTAGCTTCAGAACCTAATATTGAACAACTTTTTGTTGGCAAAACCGACCCTATTAGTGAAGCCGATTTTAAAGCTAAATTATATGCCGCACGTAAAATTACGGAGCACACTATTAGAAATTCGAAAATTTCTGAAAGCAGCTATTTTTATGTGCCAAGCCTATCTACTACTACCTTAATATATAAAGGTATTATAATGCCTGAAGATATTGGCCCTTATTATACCGATTTACAACAACAGGATTTAGTAACACGTTTAGCATTAGTACATCAACGTTTCTCTACCAATACGATGCCTACCTGGGAATTAGCACAACCATTCCGTTTTATGTGTCAGAACGGAGAGATTAATACACTTCGTGGTAATGTTAGTAGAATGCGTGTTCGTGAGGAAATCATGAAAAGTGATGTTTTCGGACCTCAAATAGACAAATTATTCCCGATCATATTACCAGGTAAGTCAGATTCCGCTTCTATGGATATGGTGGTTGAGTTATTAACTCACACAGAGAGATCATTACCAGAAATTATGATGATGATGATTCCTGAAGCATGGGAAAAACACAAGACCATGTCTAAGGAAAGAAAAGCATTTTATGAGTATAATGGTTGCCTGATGGAACCATGGGATGGCCCTGCATCTGTACCCTTTACAGATGGTGATTACATTGGTGCTTTATTAGATAGAAATGGGTTAAGACCTTCCAGATACACCGTTACCAAAAGTGGCAAATTAATTATGTCATCTGAAATTGGTGTTGTAGAAATAGACCCTGAAGATGTAGAAAGACATGGTAGATTAGAGCCTGGAAAAATGTTCTTGGTAGACATGAACAAAGGGCGCATTATTGAAGATGAAGAAATTAAAAGTAAAATTGTTTCAGAAAGACCATATAAAGAATGGTTAGACAAAACGAGATTACACTTAAAAGACGTTCCTTATACAAGCGAAACGTGCCCGATTGAAACGATTGATATAAAAACAAGACAGCGTTTATTCAATTATACATTTGAAGATATTCAAGAGGTTATTACGCCTATGGCTGTTGTAGGAAAAGAAGCTTTAGGATCTATGGGAATTGATACCCCTTTAGCCGTTTTATCTGATAGGCCTCAACTCATTTCAAATTACTTTAAACAATTATTTGCTCAAGTTACCAATCCACCATTAGATGGTATTCGAGAAGAGATTGTAACCGATATTAGTTTAAATTTAGGTAAAGACCGAAATATTTTTAGTATCACAGAAAGACAGTGTAGAAAACTTAGAATTCAAAACCCTGTTATTTCTAATGCTGATTTAGAAAAAATAAGAAGTATTTCTATTGAAAGCTTTAAAGCCGAAACTATTGAGATTTTATACCCTAAAAATCAAGGTCTCAATGGTCTTGAAGATGCTTTAGAAAATATCATTGTACAAGTGACTAAAGCTTTAGAAAGAGGCACTAATATCATCATATTATCTGATAGAGGTGTCAATCAGGAATTCGCACCTATTCCTTCTTTATTAGCATGTTCTTATGTAAATCATCAAATGAACCGCTTACGCAAGCGCTCTTATTTTGATATTATTATTGAGTCTGCAGAACCTCGTGAACCTCATCATTTTGCTACCTTGTTTGGTTATGGTGCCAGTGCCGTAAATCCATATATGGTAAACGAAATTATCAGAATGCAAGTAAAAGAAGGTTTTATAACCGGAATGGACGAGCAAAAAGCAGTTGATAATTTCAATAAAGCGATTGGAAAAGGGATTTTAAAAATTATGAACAAAATAGGAATCTCTACGTTACATTCTTATAGAGGTTCTCAAATTTTCGAAATTGTTGGATTCAACTCTCAATTTGTTGAAAAATATTTCCCTTATACGGCTTCTAGAATAGAAGGTATTGGTTTATATGAAATCGAAAGAGAAATAAACCAACGTTATAAACTAGCTTATCCAGATAACTTAATTGATAAGCGCTTAGGGTTAAATATTGGAGGAGATTATAGATGGAGACGTAATGGTGAAAGACATCTATTTAATCCAACTACAGTTGCTAAATTACAACAAGCTGTTAGGCTAAGTGATCAAGCAAGTTACGATGTGTACTCAAAAGCGATCAACGAACAATCAGAAAACTTAATGACCATTCGTGGACTATTTGAGTTTGACAATTTAAATCCTATCCCACTAGAAGAAGTGGAACCTTGGACCGAGATTGTAAAGCGTTTTAAAACTGGCGCCATGTCTTACGGATCAATCTCCAGAGAAGCACATGAAAATTTAGCCATTGCTATGAACCGTATTGGCGGTAAATCAAATTCCGGTGAAGGTGGAGAAGATAGAAAACGTTTTCAAAAAGATATAAACGGCGATAGCCGTAACTCAGCAATAAAACAAGTGGCATCAGGGCGTTTTGGAGTGACTTCACATTATTTAACTAATGCGAAAGAAATTCAAATTAAAATGGCTCAGGGTGCAAAACCAGGAGAAGGTGGGCAACTACCTGGTGAAAAAGTATTGCCATGGATTGCTGCAGCAAGAAACTCGACTCCTTTCGTAGGTTTGATTTCGCCACCACCTCATCACGATATTTATTCTATTGAAGATTTAGCTCAATTAATTTTCGATTTAAAAAATGCCAACCGTGAAGCTAGAGTTAATGTAAAATTGGTTTCAGAAGTTGGGGTAGGTACTATTGCTGCCGGAGTTTCAAAAGCCAAAGCCGATGTGGTTTTAATTTCAGGTTATGATGGTGGTACAGGAGCTTCGCCATTAACATCATTAAAACATGCCGGATTGCCATGGGAACTTGGCTTAGCGGAAGCACAGCAGACCTTGGTTTTAAATAAATTAAGAAGTAGAATTGTCGTAGAATGTGACGGCCAATTAAAAACAGGTCGAGATGTAGCCATTGCTGCCTTGCTAGGTGCCGAGGAATTTGGATTTGCAACGGCCCCACTAGTAGCCTCTGGCTGTATTATGATGCGAAAATGCCATTTAAACACTTGCCCGGTAGGTATTGCAACTCAAGATAAAGAGTTACGTAAAAACTTTAAAGGCACACCAGAGCACGTTATTAATTTCTTTTATTATATAGCTGAAGAATTAAGAGGTATTATGGCACAGTTAGGGTTTAGAACTCTGGGCGAAATGGTAGGACAAACACATAAGATAAATGCCAACAAGGCCATCAAACATTATAAGGCAAAAGGTTTAGACTTATCTAGTATTTTACACAGGCCTGAAGTTTATAAACAACTAACGGTTAAAAATACCGAGCAACAAGATCATAATTTAGACAATGTTATTGATTTTGAAATACTAAAAGACTCTCATAGAGCTATTTACAGGAAAGAAAAAACAAACTTAAATTATCCTATAAATAACACCAATCGTTCAGTAGGAGCTATAGTAAGTAATGAGATTTCTAAAATATACGGACACCTAGGCCTACCTGAAGACACCTTAAACATTAACTTTACAGGATCTGCCGGACAAAGCCTTGGAGCTTTTGGAGCACATGGATTGTCCTTTACCGTGGAAGGGAACACCAATGATTATTTAGGTAAAGGTTTATCTGGTGCTAAATTAATTATCAAAAAACCTGCTAAGGCTGATTTCTTAGCGGAAAACAATGTTATTGTTGGTAACGTTTGTCTATTTGGAGCTGTTGAAGGCGAAGCTTATATCAATGGAATTGCCGGTGAACGTTTCGCTGTACGTAACTCAGGTGCTAAAGCAGTTGTTGAAGGTGTTGGAGATCACTGTTGTGAATATATGACAGGTGGAAAGGTGATCGTATTAGGTCATACAGGAAGAAACTTTGCGGCAGGAATGAGTGGAGGTATTGCCTATGTTTATGATCCTGAGAATAAGTTTGTAAATGGATTATGTAATACAGAGACCATTGAATTCGAAGATATTTCTAATGAAGATGCAGCAGAACTTAAAGCATCTATTGAGAAACACATACTTTATACAGATAGTAATCGAGGTAAAGATTTATTGGCAGACTGGAATACCAGCTTAGGCAATTTTGTAAAAGTCATGCCAATCGAATATAAGCGTGCCTTAAAACGTTTAGAGACTGAAGAACAAATGGTAGAAGAACTAACAACAGCATAGTGTCATGGGAAAAGCAACAGGATTTAAAGAATTTGAAAGACAAGATGAAAAATACACGCCTGTAAAAGACCGTGTAAAACATTATAAAGAATTTACAGTTCCATTAAGTGAACCGGAATTGACGAAACAAGGATCGCGTTGTATGGATTGTGGTATCCCGTTTTGCCATAGCGGTTGCCCTTTAGGGAATTTAATCCCAGACTTTAACCATATGGTACATCAGGGAGAGTGGCAAAAAGCCTCTTGGTTATTGCATTCCACTAATAACTTCCCGGAGTTTACAGGTCGTTTATGTCCGGCACCTTGTGAAAAATCTTGTGTACTAGGTATTATTGAAGATCCCGTATCTATAGAAAATATTGAAAAGAATATTGTTGAACGTGCCTTTAAAGAAGGTTGGATTAAACCACAACCGCCTAAAACACGTACAGGAAAAACTATTGCAATTGTAGGTTCGGGGCCTGCTGGTTTAGCAGCCGCTCAGCAATTAAATAGAGCAGGGCATACCGTAACTGTTTTTGAAAGAGATGATGCTATTGGAGGGTTATTACGTTATGGCATTCCTAATTTTAAAATGGAAAAAGAGATTATAGATCGCCGTATAGCTATTTTAGAAGCTGAAGGCATTACTTTTAAAACCAATGTGAATGTTGGTGTTAATTATGATGTGGAAGAGCTAAAAGCTTTCGACTCAGTTGTACTTTGTGGGGGCGCGACAGAAAGACGAAGCTTACCAACTCCTGGTATTGATGCTGATGGGGTAGTACAGGCCATGGATTTCTTAACACAGCAAACAAAAGTATTATTTGGTAAAGAAGTTAAAGACCAAGTATTAGCGACTGATAAAAATGTGATTGTTATTGGTGGTGGTGATACTGGGTCTGATTGTGTAGGAACATCAAACCGTCATGGTGCAAAATCAGTAGTAAATTTTGAAATTATGCCGAAACCACCTGGACATCGTTCACCAACAACGCCTTGGCCTTTTTGGCCATTGCAGTTGAAAACATCCTCTTCTCATGAGGAAGGTGTTGAACGTAACTGGTTAATTAATACTAAGGAATTTATAACGGATAAAAACGGCAAACTTACCGCTTTAAAAACAGTTAATGTGGAATGGAAAATGGTTCCTGGTCAACGTCCTCAACTCATAGAAATTGAAGACACCGAAAAAATATGGCCTTGCGATTTAGCATTGTTAGCACTTGGGTTTACCGGTCCGGAAAGCACATTAGCTGATAAATTAGGTATTGAAAGAGATGCGCGCTCTAATTATAAAGCTGAATACGGAAAGTACCAAACGAATATTCCCAACATCTTTACTGCTGGTGATATGCGTCGTGGGCAATCATTGATTGTTTGGGCCATTTCTGAAGGTCGTGAAGCTGCCAGACAAGTAGACCTTTATTTAATGGGCAAATCAAATTTACCATCTAAAGATATGTCTGGAGATCTGGTTGCTATGTAGTAAGAAACTTTTTTAAATATACTTGATAAAATCCTTTTACAAATGTAAAAGGATTTTTTAATAGTACTTTACTTTTGTATTTTGTAAGTTTTTTTATATTTGTATCAGTTTTTGAAATATTTAAATTACAAAAACTCAAATTCCCCCTAAATCTTCCACTTACTGGTTTTCTTGTTTTATGATAGTATTTAGCCAATAAAACGAATTATAGAATTAAAATTATATTTTCTGAAAGAAGTAAATTGCTATCCTTAATTATTGTTCGCTAATAATTGGGATAATTACAAAATGCGAACTAAAAAGTTCGCATTTTTATTTTGCATTCTGTATAAACGCTTCAAAAACAGCAAAATCCTACACTTTAAAACAGAAAGAAAAAGACACCTAAATTAGCCGTTGCATTTCCAATTAAGAATAAGGTTATAACGTGTCTATTAATATTTCGAGATTAAAGAAAATTAATGAAAGTGAAGATGATGCATTTTTATCCCAATTATCCGGATCCTTTTTAATATACTTAGCACATTTATTTAGCCCAGACTGTATGGTATTGCAAAGTCTCTGTTCATTTTTATTTTCTAATCCCAACTTAGAAGGTAAATCATTATAATAAAATTCCTTTTCTTTAACAAATCCCATGAATTCATGTGCCAATGCAACACTTTCCCCATTTTGGATTTTCTTAAAATGCAATTCCAAATATTCTAAATCTGTTTTTAAAATCTTTTTAGTATAATCAAAAAAATGAAGCATATCATTTTGTAATAACTGAATCTGTTCCAATACCCATTCTTTATCTTCGGCATCTGGTAGAAGGCTTAAATACCGTTCAAATTTTTCTATAGCCTGTAAATGAAAATCATTGGCTTCGTACATTAACGCTAAATTAAATAGCGCATTATAGTCTTCTGGATTTTCGACACAAAAACCTTCAAATAATTGCTGTGCTTTTCTATACACTTCTTCTTGAATAGCCTCTACTCCTGATAAAAATAGATGTTCTTTTTCAAAGTTTAAATTTGTAAGGCTACTATTGAGTTTGGGATAGTATACCTTAAAAAATTTTGTAAACGCTCTAGTTAATTCAAATTCATTCTGCGTATTTAAATATTTACCTCCGGTTTGCCCTGCAAGGTATTGTAAATCGCGTTCTGCCGGCGATCCTGGTTTTATATCAAAACCTATTGTAAAATATTTTATTGGAATGGTATTCCCAACAAATGAGTTCATTTTTTGCGAAGTGCTATTAGAGCTATTACTTGTCGCACTATTATTTGCATTTGTTCTATTTCGATATCTCTTATTGTGATTATTACCAGTATTACTTGTAGCAGCTCCATTAATAGTAACCATCGTTGTTCCTGTTCCATATACTTCCTTAGGCCTTATTCGACCGCAGGTAGCTACACCATCACTTAAAACAATTAATTTAGATACGTCCCCATCTCCATAATTAGCACTATAATACTGCAATCTTTTTTTGGCGGAACTCACGGCCTCATGCAAGGGCGTTCCGCCTCCAGGTCTACCCAAAGCATTTAGCTGTTGTTCTACTTTTTTATAGTCACTGCTAAAATTTAAGGTTTGCTGTTTCGTCGGGTCTTCTACACAGCCTCCTGAAAAAGTTAAAAAAGCTACTTGTTGGTTTTCACTATGCCCCTTTAAAATAGACGATGTTGCTTTTAATGCTGCTTCTTTGGCTTCTTCCCATTTGGACTTACCACTTTTCCCTTTTGCTCCCATACTACCAGATTTATCAATAAGAAAAATAGTAGATGATTTGTTTACAACAGAATCATTAATTACATCCTTTTGATTTGAAAAGGTTGCACCATTATAAAGCCCTTTTTCTGGAACATATTTTACAAAAGAAAATATTACACTACACAATAGACATAATACTATTAACTTTTTCATGTCCTATTCTTTAAATTTCCCCATATGTTTATAAAACGATTCTTTACCAACATCTAGCTGAGAAAAATTCACATCTTTATAAGTTGTACTTAACAAATGGTTAATATCTCCCAGTCTTTTTATAGCGAGAGGATGTGATGTGTATACAGTTTCTAATAGACTTTTTACCAATATGTTCATGCCATCTTCCCCCAAAGCATCATAATCTGTCTTATCTAAATCTGTTTCAATATTGTTTACCATACTTAATGTAGAGCTAAAAACTTTATTCATGAATTTTTGATTCCCTGTGCTTTCCATCATGATTTTCCAAAAATTCGCCGCTTCTCTAGGGTCATAACCTGCTTCAGACATATAATACAAGCCTGCTCTATCCGATTGCGTTTCATTCTTTTTATTAAATAAACTCATCACCGTTTCTGGAGTAGTATGTTCCAAAGCGGTATTTAAAGCTTTACCAACCAAGGTGCCTTCATCTATATTCATTTTCTTTGTAAAGGCTTTTTTTAACCATTTAGAAGTCTTTTTACCTAAATTACTATTGGTAAGTCTGGTTGTTTTGTATTTTCTTATTCCATGCTCATAAGTAACATGTGCAATTTCATGCCCTAATACAGTAGCAATTTGGGCTTCATTTTCCATAAGTCTTAACAGCCCTGTGTGTATAAATATCATCCCATTAGGTAATGCAGCGGCATTAGGCACGTCGTTTTCAATAACATAAAATCTAAAAACAACTTCGTGTTCTTCAGAAAAACCATCTTCTTTAACGTAAGTTGGCAATATACGGTTCCCTATCATATTGATATATCCCTGTACTCTAATATCATCCAATAACTTAAATTCTAAATTCCCCAACTTTATAGTCCCATTATGCAATCCGTTAGCCGCTTTAAACACATTACTCGGTATCTTCTTAAATTGGTTAAGATTAGAGGCATCAAAATCTTTAGATAAGTTTAACATGTATTCTTGATCTATTTTACCATGTGTGTTTTTACAAACTTCTATTTTAGAAGCCCTATAAACACCATCTTCATTTTGCTCTCCGTAAACAGTTAAAAAACTTCCTAATTCAAGCTCATCAAAACCCAAAAAGCTTCTTCCTTTACTACAGGCACAATCTGTCCCTCCATTACATTTTATGGTCGTCTTATCAGTTAATGCCACTTTTCTTCCGTCTATAACTGCAGTATCGCCTTTATATGATTCAATGACCCCTTCGAACTTTTTCACCTCTCCATATTCATCTTTATTAAGGAGTATTTTAGTTAATACTCTTTTCCTATTTTCTATAATTATAGCAACATCTACAGTACTCCCTATTGAAATTCTCTCTTTAGAAATACGTTGCTTTTTTCCAAGTAAAAATTTGGTTTTTTCTGTTACATTAAAGACAAATTCTTCATCGTCATAATTAATGGTAATGGTTTCATAAGGGGCATTAAATTCAAAAACAGTCGTTTCTTTCCAGATTTCTTCTTTTTGAGCAGACAGGTATTGAGTACATAATAAAAGTACTCCATACCACAATAACTTTAAATTAGTTTTCATTTTGGATATGTTATTTTGTTAATATATAGCGTACTAACAAACGTAATCCCTATACCTTTTAAGTCGTTACGGGAAACCGTAAAAAAGAAGATTTTTTGTGTATTTAAGCGTGTTTGTGAGAATTAACCTAACACGCAAGAGTTGTACTATATTAAACCTAAGTCTTTGGCATTAGCCACTAGTTGTATGGTTGTTTTAGCTTTAAGTTCTTCCTTTAATCTATTAAGTCTTTTTTCTATAGAACTTAAGCTACTTGGTGAAATGCTTTTTTCTTTTAAAATAATAGAAATTTCTTCCTGAGTATTCCCTATAGATAGTTGATGTAGTAAGACAGCATCAAATTCTTCTAATGTAAAGATTTCCTTTTTTCTTAGAGTTGCTGCCAATTCTATAGAAGTAAAACGCTCACCCTTTTTAACGGTCTTTAGCGCATTAATCATGCTTTTGGTACAGTTTCGACCTTTAACAACATAAGCGGAAATATTATACCTATCTATTAATTTTTTAACTACAGAAGGACGCTCTTCAATGGAATACACAATAATAGGAATGTCGTAATTTTGATCTCGTAATTTTTTAATCAATTGCTCTCCAGAAGATATAGTACTATTTCTATAATCTTTTTTAAAAGAAAGGTCTGTAATTAAAAGATCAAAAGGTTCCTTATCTTTTTCTGCTTTTATAAATTTTAAATAAGCATCATCACAATACTGGGTCATGATTATATTTGCCACCCCAATCTCTTGCTTTATTTTTATAGCAATACCATAACCTATACTATCAATATCTTCTACGAGAAGTACTTTTTTAAACATACCTGTGTTAATTAAAAGGAATTACAATGTCAATTTTTGTTCTATGACCATTTTCAGAGTCAAATTTAATTTTCCCATTAACACCAGCAATACGGGAAACCGTATTATTGAGACCTACTCCAAATTTTTGCGAGGCATCCATGCCTATTCCATTATCTGAATAAGTAATATGCAGTTGTTTCCTGTCTTGTTTAAAATCGATAGCAACCAAACTGGCCTCGCTATGTTTTTTCATATTCACCATAAACTCTTTAAGGCTTCTATGAATGGCTACACATTTATACTCTGGCACTTTTTCCCATGCAATGGTTTCTAAACCTTTAACCATTACGGTAGTCTCTTTGTTATAAAAAGCACCTAAAGTATCTTTAAGCTCAACTGCAAATTCTGTTCCCGTAGCAATTTCTCGATGATCATGAGAAATGGTTCTTGTATGTTTATAGATTTTTTCCAAACCATCTAAAAGATAAGGGCTATCTACATTAGGGCTTTGCTCAATGGCAGCCATTAAACCATAAATATCGTTTGAAAGCTCATCATGTAAACGTTTGCTAATCTGCTTTTCTGTCTTATAAACTTCTTTTAATTTCTCTTTTTTATACCGCTGTCTTAAAGCATAATATAAAAGCACTCCGCCTATTAATAATAAACCACTAAGCGACAAAAACAATATCTTTTGTCCTTTTTGAACTGCTAAAGCAGCTTTTTCTTCTGCCGCTACTCTTTGTAACCTTAAAATTTGCTCTTTTTCTTGCTGATCATCATAACGCATTTTTGCAAACTGTGTTTTTACTTTAAGCTCCTGCTGATACAGACTGTCTTTTAAAAAAATATAGCGGTCTCTATAAGCTATATTTTTGGCATATAATTTCATTAAAAGTTGCAAGGCATCGGTTTCTGCTTTAGGGCTTTTTATTTCTTTAGCCAATTGTATCACTGTATCTAAATAGCGACTGGCTTTTTTAGGATTTTGATCAGCATAATATTCTCCTAAATTGGTATAGCTTTGGATTTGCCCTCGTTTGTCTTTTTTGTTTTTACGAATCTTAAGGGCTTCTAAAAACGCAGGGAGGACACTATCTTTACCATTGCGCCATTGAGCATAACTCAAATTATGTAATATTCTGGCATAGCGGGTAGAGCCTTTTTGTAACAAAGAGTCCATTAGCAATTCTTGTAGCATGCTCGTGGCTCTGTTATAGTTTCCTTGTTCTATATATGAAAAAGCTAAATTATTTTGATAGCTGACAACATGACTTTTAACATCTGTAATTGCTATGGCCTTTTGATAATATTCAATAGCATCCCTGTAATTTAGTAATTTATGATTGTTTGTTGCTAACTCGTTATATATAGAGGCCAGATATTTTTTTTCTGAGCTCTTACTTAAATACTGTAAAGCTTCCACTAGGCTTTCTTTGGCTCCAAAAAAATTATTTTGAACATTTTGCAACATAGCAATATTCATAGTGGCCTCGCCTACTTTTACACTATCTCCTGCTTTTAAAAAAACATTTTTTGCTATACGGTAGTAGTAAAAAGCACTATCTGGAAAGTTGCTAAACTCGTCATAATAATAGCCTAAATTAAAAGAGGCTATAGCTTTGTAACGCTTATTATCAATCTTTTGGGATTGCTTTGCCAAAAACCGATTGTAATAGAAAAAACTATCATTTTCTTGTTGTTGGAGATGTAAAAAGCCTTTCTGAGAAATAACTGCCAAAGCCAAAGAATCTAAAGGCAATTGTTGTGACATATAGAAAGCACTATCAATATAGACTACTTTATCTTTTAACCTTGTAGATTTATTTTTGCTTAATTCTAAAAATCGTTCAGGCTTATTCTTTGTTCTATAAGTATCATTTTTTTTGCATCCAAAAACAAACAATACTATTAAAATACTTATAGAAAACTTTTGAATCGTAGTATCGCTTAACATTTTAGTTATACAGCTTGCAATGAGGTATTTAGAAAATCACTGCATAAAACTAATAAAAAAAGTCATACTTATAGTATGACTTTTAGATTATAATTTATGTAATGCAAAAATTACAAATTAACCGCCAGTAGGGAGTGCTTTAATTTTTTCATCTCCGCCTTCCGTACTTTGCGGATTTACTTCTTCCATATTATCTGTTTCCAAATCTGTTTTAGTACACGATGTTACTGTTGAAGCCAATAAGATTCCCATGCATATTAATCTTGCTAAATTTTTCATAATGTTAAAATTTTAAATGTTAATAAATGCGGTTAAGAAAATTTGAGGCGTTTCTTTGTACTTGCAAAAGCTTAAACCGGTGTGCTTTTAAGTACATTTCAAAGGAACAAGGAAGCCGGATGAAAGTGCTGTCATGACCGTCATGGAAAACATGACTGGTTTTTTCACAATAAAGTTTTTAACTACATTTGGCACATGCCAATTACAAAACTCACAGAAGAATATCTTCCTGCATTTATCTATATTACAGACCTTATTTTGGCTGATGAGGCTACTATTGACTACAAAAAAATAGCAGAAGAAGGAGTCGCTGCTAAAAAAGAAATTGATGCGCGTACTATAAAACGCGCTTTTGACCTTAGGGAAGAACTTGCAAAAAATAGATTGGAACGAAAAATTTATAAGCCTACTTTAAAAACCCTAAATGTACTTTGCGCTTATTATTTTGAAAATCCTGAAGAAAAATTTTTAAAGATCGCGAAAGGTTACCGCGAAAAAATAGAAGAACATTACACAAAAAATAGTCCTACAACTGCTGTAATTCAAGATATATTTAAAGCAAAGCCCGAAAAAATACAGTTTTTAGAACAGCAACAAGACCAGTATATACAACTTAAAAACAATGTAGAGCAACAACCTTTGAGTAATTTGGTAGCCACTATGGAACAAAAAATATTACAGCGCTTTGAAGATTTACAGCAGAAGATGAATGATGATCTGGCCATAAAAACCAAAATGATAGCGCATATGGAAATTAAAATAGACGAATTACAGCAAAAGCTAAAACAAGCACATTTTATGCATAACACATTGGGAGCTTTAGGTCTGTTTTTTGTTTCCATTGACTATGATATTATGGATACCGGAAGTATTTTTGAAGCATTTTTAGATGACTATGATGGTACTCATGAGGATTTGTTAGAAGATCTTATATAATATTAACAGGATTATGGATTTAAAAACAGAACGAAAAATAAAATTTTGGTTAACTACTATTTCTAAAATTTTAGTGATTTCTCTCGTGCTTTTTAAGCTTGTGGATATTCTGTTTGAGAAAAAAGATACCGCTCCATCAGAAAAAGAAGTATTAACAACCAATCTTAAAGAAAAACAAGCCATAGATTCTTTCCACAAAAAAGAACCTATTGTTAAAGAGCAAAAGAGTTCTACTATACAAACACCAAATAAAAAAACAGAAGAACAAAAAAACGTAGCCATAAAAAGAGCTACGTCTCCTATATATGCAAAACTACATTTGGTAGATAATAGTTTTATATGGCTAAAAGATAAACATAAGTTTGTTTTAAAATTAGCAAATACAACCGCTGCTTTGGCAGAAAATGTAACGGTAAACGCTGTTTTAATATATGAAAAAGAACAGCAGGCTATTCTCGTACAACATAAAGCGTCAATTGACGCTCATGGCATGCTAAATATAGATTTTGTAACCTCTAATTTATTGCATACTACTTTGCCAAAAACCATCATGCTATGTATTAACCATGAAAGTAAAAATGCAAAACAAAAAAATTGGTATAAGTATTTATTAGGTAATAAAATAAATGGTTCTGGCGCCATTGAAACAAGATCTGTATATTATAAAACCCTTTCTGTTTCAGATGGTGTTTATACTAACACAGCACCAAATTGTATTGTACAGACGCACACTTCTAGTACTACTAATACAAAAAAGGATAGTGATATTGATTTAGAAAATATTAAATCCAGTACGCAGTTATTTTTAAGAGGCTTAAATAATAGATCGCAAATCACCGTTAAAAATACCACAACGACTAAACTTTATACACAACTTTCTTCTGTAGATTCCAATAAATATAGTTATGGTTTTAGCAATAAAATTGAAGTGGTCTCACATACTAAAAATACTGCTATAGTAAGACTTGTTTTAACAGAAAAGGGACGAGCTACCTACATAAAGCAGCAGACCGCCTATGATGCAGAAAATAGCCCCAAAAAAGTGAGCGATTTCTTTAAGTTCCTAAGGCGAAAAGGGAGTAGCTGGGAAGGCCGATTGATCAACCAAAATGGTATTTGGAAGTTTGATATGTATTAGATTAAAGCTTATCTAAAAAGACCATTAGAGTTTATTTTTCCAAAATCGAATCAAAAGGCGTATTTCATCGTTTTTTTATTCTGTTCATCTTTATTTGTCATAAAAAAGACCTCCATTATGGCAACCCGTAAGGAAATATATGGTATTGAAATTATGTTTGATGCAAATTTAATTTCAGCACAAAATGAAAAAAGCATACGTTATACTTATCACCATATGTACCTTAACTTATTCAAAAGCCAATAAAACAAAAGATCGTATTTTATCAAATGGCTTCAGCCTTCAATGTATTTCTGCTAGAACTTTAATAGCAGGTATAGCATCATCAGCATCATGCTTTTCACAAGTCAAATCATTATATGCCAAAATTATTACTCGTGCTAAAAATTTAGGCAATAGGGATTGGCTTTATGGTAAAATCAACCAAAAAATATCCCCTATCATGTTAGAAGGTGGTATTAAATGTCACCAATAAATAAAATAACCAGTATAAAATATACTCTCAAAACTTTATTCATATAGCTATTATTTAATCCATTAAAAACAAAAACAAATATGAGAAAAATCTATTTTTTAACCATTTTAGCAACTACTTTATTTGCTTGCTCATCTGATGATTCTAATAACTCTTCACCAGAACAAGCTTTCGAAAATCTAAACGATGTTACGACTACAAGCCTTGAAACAACCATTCCTCGATTAGAAATTTCGCAATCAAATAATAAGCTAGTTGCTTTATTATCTGTTACCGATCAGGATGGAATTCCTTTAGAACAATTTACGCTTGGGAATTATGAAATTAAAATAACCGCAAATGATGGTGACCCAGTAGCAATCGACCAAAATCAAACCACACTCTCAGAATTAAACAATACCAATACGAACCCCTTGGCCATGGCTACCACTATGGATTACTCTGGAAGTATGAGCAATATTAATATTCAGGATATGGAAGCTGCGCTGAAAAACTTTATTAGCCTTAAAGACGATGCCGACTTAATGTCTGTAATCAAATTTGCAAGTTCTATAAAAGAAGTACAGGGCTTTACCTCGGACACATCATTACTTGAAACAGCAATAAGTACTAATGCAAACATTGGTTCACTTACAGCATTTTACAGCGCCTGCGATTTAGGACTTGAAGAGGTAAACAAACTTAGTGATGTTTTGCCTGTAGTAATAGGCTTTACAGATGGTTTCGATAATAGATCAACCATTTCGCTAAATAATTTAATACTTAAATCTAAATCTTTAAGCATTCCTATTTATACAGTAGGTTTTGGAAACACAGATCAATTTGGTTTAGAGTTTTTAGCAAATGAAACTGGTGGGCGATTTTTTTATGCTCCAACGAGTGAAGACATTTCAAACCTTTATGAAATAATTAATCAACAATTACGAAAGCTATATATTCTGGAATGGGCAATTAACTATCCTTCTGGAACTGTATTAACAATAGAAATTACTACCAACTATACGGCTGCCAATGGTTCATTTACTGACGTATCGACAAAAACAATCACTATTCAATAATTTATAAAATCATTCTGATTTACTTAAAAAATAAAAGATGAAAAAAATCTATTTCTTTACCGTTCTATTTACCTTATTAATAAATTCAAACCTTAGCGCACAAGGTATGACCGAAGCTGGTTCTTTGGGTGTTGGCGCTCAATTTAACAGTCTTTTTTATGGTCTAAGCGCCAAATATAATTTTACTGAAATTCACTCTGGAGAAATTGTAGTCGGAGGAGGTAACTACGGATTTGGTGGTGACTTCAGCTCCTTTACCGTAACTGGTAGATATCTATACAATTTCGATATAGGGAATGAAAACCTTAGACCTTATGTATTTGGTCAGGTAGGCTTTTGGACCTTAAAATTTGATGGATTTAACATTCTTGGTGTCTCTACACCAGAAGTAAAAGAAACTTCAATATCCTATGGTTTTGGTGGTGGTGCAGAATATGCTTTTAGTGGTTTGGAACAATTAGGCTTTAACATAGAGATTGGCTATGGCGGCGGTTCTTTTGGTAATGGTCTTGGATACTCAGGAATGATTTTCGGAGCAGGGTTTCATTATTATTTTAACCTCTAAAGCTGATGTTTTAATTAGTTAGTTGACAAATAAGGCTGTTTATTAGGCCATAGCCCTTAAGCAGCCTTTATCGATTTAGATAAATATGTAATAATGATGATGAAGTCTATAAACACCTTACCTTTTTTATTGTTTAGCTTCCAGCTAATAGCGCAATCCAACTTAAGTATACAGGTAGATCAAATTCAAGATTTATTAAACACCGTAGAAACAGGAAAATTGACTTTTAGGCAACATCTTAAATTATCGTCTGATGGTTTGTTAACTTATACTTTGCAACAAGAAGATTTAAAAGGAAAAAACAATGAGACTATTTATCATTTCAGTTTTTCTGATATTGATATAAATACAGTACGGTCAATTACCCATAAAGATCTTATCAAAGTGCAACTTTTAGTTGCCAGCAAACAAAAACTTATTCAGGTTATTTCTAATGGAGGTGACCAAATCACATATACTAACGAGCTTTCATTTTATGCCAAAAATTCAAATAACGGAAACGATCTCGAAAATGCCATAAAAACACTTATCCCACATGCTATTACTTTAGAAGAAAAGCGTTTATCTCTAACCTCTTATGAAGATCATTTAAAATGGTTATTAGAAAATATAACAGATATAGAACTACCTAATAAACAGGTAGTACAAAAGCTGGAGACAGATTCAAAATATAAAGGACACTTGACATTTAATCAGTCCATTAATATAAAAAACAAAAGTACCTCCAAATTGTACAAGTTTAACCTGGCAACATTAAACCCTAATGCTATAGAATTTAAAATATCCGGAAACGAACTTGGCATTTCTATAGCAATAAGAAGAGGAATAAAAGGTATTAAACATATTGAAAATGGTGTACAGAAAAACTATACAAATACATTAAAATTATATGCAAGATCCATCACTAACGGAAAAGATCTACTTAAAGTTTTAAAAGCCATTATTCCATTGGCAGAAAAAGCATTTAATAAGCACAAACCTAAAATAACATCTGCACCAGAAATTATATCCTTTTTAAATAAAAATGTTTCAGTAATAAATACTGGTGAAGAAACTTTAACTCAAAGCTTAAGTTTAAATAAAAATGTCACTACATATCAATTAGTAGAAACAGACCCAGACAAAAGTACAGAATACGAATATCGATTCAATTTTGCAGATATTAATGCCAATAATATAGACTATGGTACGGATAAAGATCGATTATTTGTGATTTTACCAGCTAAAAAATTAGTCAAGTTTATAAAGTACTATAGAGATAATGAAATACAGAACTATATTAACAGTACCAAATTATACTTCAATACTATAGAAGATGCCATAATAGCTAAAAAGCTCCTCCAAGATTTAGCAAAATTATTTGAAGACAACTTAAGTGCTCAAACCCATAAATCTGATTCTGTAAATGCGTCGGTACTAGAAATAAAAAAACATTTAAGCAAAGTATCTATTGGAGAAGATTCTTATGATGTTTTTTTGGAATTAAAAGATTCTAAAACAAATACACTTAAGCTAACAACTGTTTTTTCCAACCTTAAGAAAAGTAAAGAAACGGTTTTAGAGTTTAGTCTAAAAGATATTAACGATAAAAATATTGAGATTGTTGTATCTGGAAAAAGAGTATGGGTCGAACTCCATACCAAATATTTGGAAAAAGTTATAAAGGTATATGTAAATGGACAAATAAAACCTTATGCATATAAGGTTGTAATGGAAGTTAAGGATATCGAGAGTGCCAGAACTATAACAGCCATATTTAAAAATATTAAATAATAATTTAAAATATCTATTAATTAATCTTTAAAAAAATGAAAACAAAACAATTACTCTTAAGCGTAGGTATACTATTCTCTTTTTTATGTCATGCGCAAACAACAATTACAGTCGATAATTCTGTTGGCAGCAATGCTCAATATAGTGATTTACAAAGTGCCATTTCTGCAGCCAGTAATGGGGATATTATTTATGTACATGCTTCTGAAATTAATTATGGGAATATTACCATTGATAAAGAAATCAAGCTTATTGGTTTTGGACATAGTAATGTTAACAAACAAACTATGGTTACCGATTTAATTTTAAACGCCAATTCATCAAACACTGTTATTTCGGGATTTCATGTAACTGACGATATTTATACAAATAGCAATAGTTTGATATCTAACTTAACTATTGAAAATAACATCATTGATAGTGCTTTACTTTTTGATAGCTCTGGAGGTGCAGATAATGTTATTATTAGAGGCAACATCATTTATCAAATCGGGTTTGGTAGTAATTCATCAAGTCGCGACAATTATACCAATACTATTATTTCAAACAATATCATAACATATTATATAGGGCTAAAAAACCATCAATCTATAACTATTAAAAATAATATTTTCTTAAGCCCAAATAATAGCTATCCTGTTTATAATGCTGGAAATGCCACTGGAAGTATTACCGTACAAAACAACATTTTTTATTATAACTCTAGTAGTATCTTAAATCCAGATGCCGATGGTGTCATATTTGAAAATTGTTTAACCTATAATATTGGGTCTGGTAGTTTAATAGCCTTAAACGGCTCCAATAACCTGAATAATCAAAATCCAAATTTTGTAAGCGCAGACGATACCGATTTTAATGTTACCGACGATTATCATCTTCAAGGAGGTTCTCCCGCTATTGACGCTGGCGTTGGAGGCATAGATATCGGTATTTATGATGGAGGTGCTTTTACATTCAATAATCTTGGCTTAACCAATGGCATACCAACTGTAAAAATTACTAATATCACTGACAGAATTGCTCCTGGAGCTAACCTTAGTGTTACAATAAACACAAACGCTAACTAGTATGAAAGGGCCTTTATTATTAGTTTTTACTTTGATTAGTTTAATAATCAATTCTCAAAGTATAACTTCAGCTGAGTACTTTTACAATACAGATCCCGGGGTGGGGAATGGCATTTCGCTAACTGTAAATAGTAATACAGGTGCCCTCAGTCAAACATTTTCTATACCAACAACCAGTTTGTCTGAGGGCTTTAACAGCTTTTATATTAGAACTTTTAACAGTAGTAATAACTGGAGCTTGTACGATAGACAAAACTTCTATCTAAAAAGTTTTGACACGTTCACCATTACCGCTGCAGAATATTTTTTTAATACAGATCCAGGGGTTGGCAAAGGAACCTCCATAGCCGTAAATAGTAATTCCGGACAATTAACTCAAGTTTTCTCAATTCCTACCGCAAGTTTATCAGAAGGTTTCCACAGTTTCTATTTGAGAACTCAAGATAACGATGGTAATTGGAGTTTATATGACAGGCAAATTATTTACATAAAGGATTTCGATTTATCACCAGATGAAGTTTCGTCTGCCGAATATTTTATAGATAATGACCCCGGAGTTGGAAATGGCACTTCTATTGTATTCGGAGATGCATCACAGTCCACTCAAGTTTTAAATATTGATTCCACAGGTTTAGCCGATGGGGATCATTTATTTTATGTTCGTGTCCAGGATACTAATGGTGATTGGTCTATTTATGATATGTCCCTCTTTACTATTGACAACAGTTTAGGTATTGAAGATAGTTTATTTAAATTAGTAAAGATTTATCCTAATCCTTTTGAAAATGAAATATCAATTAAATTACCGCAAGGCGGTCAAATTATAAAAACACAAATTTATAACAAGTTAGGACAAACTATTTATAGGAATACAGAAAACAAGTCAGCTTTAGAATTATCAAACTTAAAAAATGGTATTTATATTCTAAATTTAGAAACCAATTTAGGTAAAGCATCATTTAAAATTATAAAGAAGTAAATTGTTATACCAACTATGATCCGCTATAATTGGGGGCATAAAATGCGAGCTGAAAAGTTCGCATTTTTTATTGTGCATTCCGCATAAACGCTTCACATTTTTCAACCATATTTTTGCTTCCGCAAATAAATGGCACACGTTGATGTAATTCTGTGGGTTCAACATCCATAGTTCGTACAAACCCGTCACTAGCCTTTCCATTAGCTTGTTCTGCTAAAAAGGCCATAGGATTACATTCATATAACAAACGTAATTTTCCTTTTGGATTTTTTGAGCTTTGCGGATATAAATAAACCCCTCCTTTAATCATATTTCTATGAAAATCAGAAACCAATGACCCAATATATCTGGAAGTATACGGTCTATCGGCCTCTTCTAACTGACAATACTTAATATAATCTTTAATACCTTGCGGGAAATGAATATAGTTCCCTTCATTTACGGAATAAATGGTTCCATCTTCAGGAAATTGCATATCTGGATGCGATAAATAAAAGGAGCCTATGGCAGGGTTTAGTGTAAATCCGTTAACACCATCACCAGTTGTATAAACCAACATAGTAGATGTGCCATATACCACATAACCGGCGGCTACTTGCTCACTGCCTTTTTGTAAAAAATCTTTAAGCGTCACTGGGGTGCCAACCGGTGTAACACGCCTGTAAATTGAAAAAATAGTTCCCACAGACACATTCACATCAATATTTGAAGAACCATCTAGAGGATCTATTAATACGATGTATTTATTTTGGTGATTTTCATCCTGGCTATTAATTGAGATAAAATCGTCTTCTTCCTCACTCGCAATACCACAAACAATATTTCTATTGGTTAGTGTTTGTATGAATTTATCGTTAGCATAAACATCCAGTTTTTGTTGATCTTCTCCTTGAATATTCAGATCTCCTGCTGCCCCAATAATATCTACTAACCCTGCTTTATTAACTTCATGATTTACCACTTTTGCTGCTAACCTAATGGAATTGATAAGACTAGATAATTCACCCGAAGAATATTTAAAAGATGATTGATTTTCAATAATAAATTCTCCTAGAGTTTGTTTTTTATGAGCCATAAAAGCGTTCGTTTGGTTTGTGCAAATATCCACTATTTTTTAATCAACTACAACGTTTTCGTAAAAGATTAATAGCTCTAAATAATCAACTTTAAACTATATTTGAAACAATTATAATTATCCTATGAATTACTCTATAAGAAAAGCTACTAAAAGCGACATGCCTCAAGTACTCCATTTAATAAAAGAACTAGCCAGTTTTGAAAAAGAAGCCAATGCTGTAGAAGTTACTGTTGAAGATTTGCAGGCAGATGGGTTTGGTCATGAACCTAAATTTCAATGTTTTGTAGCTGAAGCAAATAATACAATCGAAGGTATTGCTCTGGTTTACAATCGATACTCTACATGGAAAGGAAAAACATTACACTTAGAAGATTTAATAGTAAGTGAGCAGATGAGGGGTTCTGGTTTAGGAACTGCTCTTTTAGATGAAGTTATTAAATACGGACATGATTTAAGGGTAAAACGGATTAATTGGGAAGTACTTGATTGGAACGAACCAGCTATTGCTTTCTATGAAAAAAAGGGAGCACAAGTAAAACGTGATTGGGATGTTGTTCATTTAGATGAACAGGGAATTAAAGATTATATATCAAAATTATAAAATGCGGGTATTCAAATTTGGTGGCGCATCGGTAAAAGATGCTGCTGGTGTAAAAAACATAGCTATTGTATTGCAAAAAGTGGGTTACGCTAACACACTAATTATTGTTTCTGCTATGGGAAAAACAACCAATGCTTTGGAAATCGTTATCAAAAACTATTTTGAAAACAAATCCCAATTACAAAGCGCATTCCAGGAAGTTAAAAAATATCACAATGTCATTCTATTAGATTTATTTGAAAATGAAAGCCATCCAGCTTTTAAAAAAGTATCTATTCTTTTTGATGAATTAAATAACTTTTTCACAACAAATAAATCACCAGATTACAACTTTGTTTATGACCAGGTCATAGGTTTTGGCGAATTAGTTTCAACAACCATAATAAGTGAATACTTAAACGCTATCAGCGTAAAAAATAACTGGATTGATGTTAGAACCCAAATTAAAACAGATAGTTATTATAGACGTGCCAATGTAAATTGGGAAGAAACACAAAGTTTAATAACTTCAAAACTCGATAAAACTGTTTTAAATATTACACAAGGGTTTTTAGGTAGCGATTCTAACAACTTTACAACCACACTTGGTAGAGAAGGAAGTGATTATACAGCAGCTATTTATGGCTATTGTTTAAATGTCGAAAACGTTACTATTTGGAAAGATGTTCCTGGCGTTTTAAATGCAGACCCTCGCTATTTTGAAAACGCCCAACTGCTAAATAAAATATCATACAGAGAAGCTATAGAATTGGCTTTCTACGGGGCATCAGTAATTCATCCAAAAACAATACAACCACTGCAAGGTAAAGAAATTCCATTATACGTAAAATCATTCTTAAATCCCGAAGCATCCGGAACAAGAATTGGTAAAAATGTTACTTTAGATCCTATGATTCCTTGCTTCATTGTAAAGAAAAATCAAGTTTTAGTTTCTTTATCATCTTTAGATTTCTCATATATAGTTGAAGAAAATATTAGTGATATTTTCAATTTACTACACCAATACAAAATGAAAGTAGATGTGATTCAAAATTCTGCTATCAGTTTTTCGGTTTGTGTAGATAATATTTTTAATAATCTTGATAAATTATTATATCATTTAAAAGCAAAATTTAAAGTAACTTGTAACGAAAATGTATCACTTTACACGATTCGTCATTATAATAAAAACGCCCTTAATCAGATTGAGGCCGATAAAACCGTGTTATTAAAACAATTAACTCAAGAAACCGTTCAGGTAGTAACTAAATAAACAATTTAGTACATTTACACTCATGACCAAACAACAAAACACTGGGCTGGTAACCGCCAAAGAAGTCGCTAAAGCTATACAATTAGGCAAATATGGGTTTATAGGTACTTTTATTGGTTGGATTTTAATGAAAGTTCTTAAAATATCTACTTTAAATAAAATATACAAGCGTAACAAACACCTTAACGACTTGCCTTTTCTAGATGGTATTTTAGATGACTTTCAAATTAAATTCGAAATCCCTGAAGAGGATTTAAAGCGCTTACCAAAAAATGGTGCTTATATTACTATTTCTAATCATCCCTTAGGTGGTATTGATGGTATACTGCTTTTAAAGCTTATGCTCGAACAGCGAAAAGATTTTAAAATAATAGCCAATTTTTTATTACATAGAATAGCCCCTTTAAAACCCTACATCATGCCTGTTAATCCTTTTGAAGATAGGAAAGATGTAAAATCCAGCATTTCTGGGTTTAAAAATTCTATTTTACATTTAAGAAGTGGACACCCGCTAGGTATTTTTCCTGCAGGTGAAGTATCAACGTATAGAGACGGTAAATTAGTAGTAGACAAACCCTGGGAAGAAGCCGCCATGAAACTTGTTAAAAAAGCTGAAGTCCCTGTAGTTCCTATTTATTTTCATGCTAAAAACAGCAAATTGTTTTATAAACTTTCTAAAATTAGTGACACTTTTAGAACAGCTAAATTACCTTCAGAGCTATTAACTCAAAAACGACGTGTCATAAAAGTTAGAATAGGAAAACCAATCTCTGTTGCCAATCAAAAAGAACACATAGCTCTCGATGATTTTTCTGATTTTTTAAGACGAAAAACCTATATGTTATCCAATGCCTTTGAGGATAAATCGAAGATTTTAGATAATATCTCATCAACATTAAAGACCCCTAAAGCACCTAAACGTATTGTAACACCTGTTGACAATATGTTAATGACAAAAGAGGTTGAAGTTCTTATTAAAAATAATTCCAGACTATTACAAAGTAAAAACTATGAAGTGTTTTTAGCGGAACCAAAAAGCATTCCTAACATTTTACGCGAAATTGGACGCTTACGTGAAATTACTTTTAGAGAAGTTGGTGAAGGAACAAATGAAGCCATAGATTTAGATACATTTGACACCTACTATCACCATATGTTTCTTTGGGATAATGAAAAAAAATTAATAGCCGGTGCCTACCGAATGGGCTTAGGTTCTAAAATTTTTGAACGTTATGGTATCGATGGGTTTTATTTACAGGACCTCTTTAGGTTTGAACCTGAGTTACACAAAATGATGAGTCAGTCTATTGAAATGGGACGCGCTTTTATTATTAAGGAATACCAACAAAAACCCATGCCATTATTTTTACTCTGGAAAGGCATTGTGCATACCACACTGCGTTTTCCTGAGCATAAATTTTTAATTGGGGGAGTTAGTATTAGTAATCAGTTTTCTAATTTCTCAAAATCATTGATGATAGAATTTATGAAATCTCATTATTACGATCCGTATATAGCGCAATATGTACATCCTAAAAAAGAGTTTAAAGTCATCCTTAAAGACGCCGATAAAGACTTTGTTTTTGATGCTACTGAAGCTGATTTAAATAAATTCGACAAGATTATAGACGAGGTAGAACCTGGGGCTTTACGTTTACCTGTACTACTAAAAAAGTACATAAAACAAAATGCTCGATTGGTCGCATTTAATGTGGACCCATTATTCAACAATGCTGTTGATGGTTTAATGTATATTAAAATTGCCGACTTACCAGACAGTACCGTACGCCCTGTTATGGAAGAGTTTCAAGCAGAGTTAGAAAGCAAGCTGGAGAATAACGGGGAAGCTTAAACTAAGTTATACTGTCCCACAAACGCTTTAAAATAAGTTTTTATTTCTTCTCGTGCTTTTAGAAATGCCATATGTTTTTCTTCATTAGTTCCCACTACTTTAGATGGGTCGAAAAAATTATGGTGTAAGCGCAAGGCATTTTTACTTGGAATGTACGGACAGTTTTCGTTAGCATGGTCACAAACAGTGATGATGTAATCAAAATTCACATCAGCGTACTCATCTACATGGTTTGAGGTATGATGATCGATATTTAATCCATCTTCTTTCATAATAGCCAATGCTCCCGGGTTTAAACCATGGGTTTCAATCCCGGCACTATATAAGTTTACTGTTCTATTATCTAAAAAATGGTTTAAATACCCATGAGCCATTTGGCTTCTACATGAATTACCTGTACACAATACTAAAATGTTCTTCATAATATTTCCTGCGAAGGCAGGAATCTTTTTTAATTAAACTTCAATTTCGATAAACAGATTCTTACGTTTCGCAAAAAAAGCGAAACTCAGAATGACCTTCCAATTTAACAGTCAATAACTCTAATCATTTATTTAAATATACTTTCTTGATGCATTCAATAATATATAGAGAACTACTATTCCTAGACTTTTTTATTAGTTACAATGCTTCAAACTAACCAAGACAAAGTCTTGATTCTTAATTCTAACAGCGAAGCTGTTTTGGATCTTTGACACCGTATTACCTCATGCATTAGTTAAAAATGTTAACTCAGATTCCACCTAACATAAATCTATCTTATTACTTCGTCTCTCCAGAAAATGATTGTCGTACCATTTTCCATATAATTTCCCAATCTTTTCGCGAATACCAACCACTCTAAATCCACATTTTAGATGTAAATTAATACTTGCTATGTTTTCTGAAAAAATACTTGCTTGCAAGGTCCAAAACCCATGAGTTTCACTTTCATCAATCAATTGTTTCAACAGTGTTTCTCCAATATGTTTTCCTTTAAATGCATTTGAAACATATACACTAATCTCTGCAACTCCTTTATAAACCTGTCGCTTTGAGGCTGGTGATAAAACTGCAAATCCCACAACTTTTCCTTTTATTAAAGCTACGAATCTACAAACCGAAACATATTTGGTATCCCATTGTTGCCAACTGGGAACTTCTGTTTCAAAAGTAGCTATTCCAGTAGAGATACCTTCTTTATAGATTCTTGAAACGGAACGCCAATCGCTTTTTGTTAATCTTCTAACAACAATTTCCATCAGGAGAACAACATGCTTCAGCATTTGTTGATACTGCTTCTAAAGGTTCGGGTACTCCACAAAGCTCTTTAGCTTTGCAATCCGTTTTTTCGATGGCTAATTTAACTATTAAATGATTCTCCCTTATTTCAAAATCGTTAACAAATAGTTGTGCTGTGTGAAATCTTGCATTGCTATATTCAAACTTTACCTCAGCATCAAAATCATAAGGTTTCATTTTTCCAACCTTGTTTAAAATAGCTAAAGCCTTATAAACAGACATATATTCTGTTTTACCTAATTCATTTGGACTTTCCCAAAGTTGAATTATTGTTTCATTCCAAGCATCTACTTGAGCTCCACAATCAACAGAATCAACTGTTACATGTTTTACTTCTGTAATATGGTAATTAGCTCCAACCAATAAATTAGGTGCATATTCAAATAATAATGATTTGTCTTGATTTTGTTCTAGTACTTTAAATAATTCTTGTGTTTTCATAATTAAAGAATTTAACAACAATTTGATTTTGTTGTGTTAAAAAATGAATTCAATTGATCTTGAATGGCAGTCCATCGCTCAACATTAATACAATAGCACATACTTTTACCTTCCACTTCACCATTTAACAGTCCTATGCTTTTAAGCTCCTTTAAATGTTGAGAAATGGTAGCCTGTGCTAACCCTATTTCCTCAACTAAATCGTTACAAATACAAGCGTTTTGATTACTGATGTATTGTAAAATAGCTACTCTGGCAGGATGTCCCAAGACTTTAAAAAACTGAGCCAAGTCGTTTTGCTTTTCGGAAAACATTTGAGTTTTGGTAATTCCCATTATCTTTATTATTTCATCTATATATTGCAATATTACGATAATATGTTTAAATAAAAAAGTTATATTTGAAACTTATTAACCCCAAAATCAACTATTATTATGAATTGGTACCTACAAGTATTAAAACAGTATGCAACGTTTTCTGGAAGATCCAGAAGAAAAGAATATTGGATGTTTTTCTTATTCAATATGATTATTTCATACGGAATTATCTTTATCGCAATCGGATTGGAAATGCCTTCCTTATCTATTGTAAGCACTATTTATTCTTTCGCAGTTTTAATTCCTGCATTAGCTGTAGGCGTGAGAAGAATGCATGATGCTGGTAAAAGCGGGTGGTTTTTACTTATTCCTATTTACAATTTAATTTTAGCTTGCACAGACAGTGAGGCCGGATCTAACAAATGGGGACCAAATCCGAAGTCTGATGCTGAGGAAATAGACCAAATTGGTCAAGAATAATTATCATTTACTTTATAAAAAACAAAAGCCAGAAATTATATTTCTGGCTTTTTTGTATCTTAAAAATAACAATAAATAATTTTTTGAAACGAACTATCCTCAAGGTAGGGCTAGGTATTTAGCTCGTTTCATATCCAATCAAGTTGAGCACAGATTTTGACCTATGGGTCGGGTTAATTCTGTATTTGGATTCCCGTCATTCACGGGAATGACAATTTCAACGGAAACCCAGAAAGCGTCGAGGAATTCTTTTTGATTAAAACCAAGGCTTTTGTCCCACTTGATAAGTGTTATAAAACTCTTCATCAGATTTAGTTAGATATATAATACCTTCTATTAATCCAACAAGGCCTGTTAATCCAGCTCCTAAACCGCAAGTAATAAACCCAAGAACAAAAGTAACCACCAGCATAATAATCCCTTCTTTATTATATCCTAAAATAAATTTATGTATTCCTAAAGGACCTAATATAATAGCTAAAACACCTGCTAATACTTTTTTATTATCTCCACTTACACTATCAAATGTTTCTTTAGCGCCCTCGGCAAACTCCGAAGCAGATTCTTTAACATCTTCGAATGTTTCTTTTGCTTTTTCTTTGGCTTCTTCTGCAAATTCCCCTGCTTTGTCTGCAGCTTTTTTTGCACCTTCTTTAGCATCACCCAACATATCGTTTAGATCATCGCTTAAATTCTTTTCGTCAGACATAATATTTAATTATTTTTGGTTATTATATAAAGGTAATAAAAAATTAAATTCATTTGCAAAAACGCCTTATTAACAGCGTGTTAATCCCTTATTTTTTATCGAAAATCTTTTTTATAAACCCTTTTGTTTTTTTTGATACTACAGATAGTGTTTGTTTGGTTTCATCTGCAAATTCCTCTAATTTCTCGCTTGTTTCGTCTACAAACACAATCGTTTTTTCGGTAACTTTATCTAAGGTTTCTCCCGCTTCTTCAGCAAATTCTTTTGTTTTAACCTTGGCTTCTGCATACTTTTCTTTGGCTTCAACTGAGAATTTAGCACCTTTATCTTTAGCTATTTCTGTAAAATCTTCTAATTTTTCGTTCGCTTCCTCCAAAAACTCATTAGCTTTTTCTTTTGTTTTATAATAAATTTCTTTGGCTTCAGCTTTTAGTTTTTCTGCTTTATCATGTGCATGGTTTTTACCATGATACGAATCGCCTTTTATAATCTCAGCTTCATAAACTTTATCTTTTGGTTGATTCTTTTTAGATTCTTCAGACATAACTATTTCCTTTTAATGTACGCTATCTATATGTCTATCAATCCACAATAATGTTACAGGAAAGGTTATCTAAATAGCATAACAAGCCCTCCAAGAGCTGTAATAATTAAGATAAAACGTCTATAATTTATATTCGAAATCAATTTTACAATGGCTACTCCAACAAAAAAACCAATGATTATAGATGGGATTAAAACAGTATTTAAAACAAGCGTTTCTTTGGTAACCGTTTTCCAAACAAAAAAATGAAAGGGTAGTTTAAATACATTAATAATAAAAAATAACCATGCGGCAGTTCCTATAAACTCATTTTTAGGTAAACGCATCGCCAAAAAATAAATATTAGAAATTGGTCCTGCTAAATTACCAACCATAGTTGTAAATCCTGCTAAAAACCCAGCACCACTAGAAAAAAACTTGTTTTTTGGTATGTCTTTAGACGTTCTGTTTTCTGTATAAAACATAATGAGGACGGAAGCAATTATAATAACAGCCATGATTCTTTTAAATAGTACTTCAGAAATATCATTACCAACCCAAACACCTACTAAAACACCTATAATCATCCACGGCATTAATTTCTTTATATACGCCCATTGCGCATGTCTGTTATAATATATTACTGCAAAAATATCGGCTACGATTAGCATGGGAAGCAAAACACCTGTTGAGGCCTTCTCTCCAAAAACAAAGGCTAGTATGACCACTATTAAAATCCCTATCCCTTTAATTCCTGCCTTGGATAATCCCAATAAAAAAACCGCAAAACAAATGGCCGTCCATTGCAATGCAGTTAAATTGTATGATTCTAGTATTTCTAAATAAGTCAATTATTTATACTCAAATTGGTATTTGAGCTAAATTACAAAAAGGCTTTATCTATTGGTTCCCAAAGTTCAATTTTGTTTCCTTCATTATCTAAAATCCAACCAAATTTTCCGTATTCATACGTTTCTACTTCTCCAACAATAGTAACGCCTTCTTCTTTTAAAACTTTAAGCAATTCAAGTAAATTTTCTACACGATAATTAAACATGAAGTCTTTTTTAGACGGTTCGTAATATTTGGTATCTTCCGAAAACGGACTCCATTGTGTAGAGCAATCACTACCTTCTTTGTCTTTCCACCAAAAGGTACACCCGTAATCATCGGTATTAAACCCTAAATGTTTTTTGTACCAATCTTTCGATGCTTTTGGGTTTTTCGTTTTAAAAAATAATCCACCTATTCCTGTTACGCGTTTTTTCATCACTTACCTTTTATTACTTTCTATTTTTTACAGCTTTTTCATAAATATCGATCCACTCATCTGCACTAACCTTTGAGGCAAGCTCTCCTATTAATTCAAAAGGAATATCATGCATTCTTTTAAAGCGAATACAACTTTTCCCCATATCTAACTTATACTTACACTGCTTAGTGTATTCTGAAGTAAACCAATCCATAACTTCTTTTTTAGCATAAAGCACCATACTATATACAGCTACAAAATTCTTTTGAGAAGCCAAATTCATAAACGGCAAAGGTAATTTCGGGTCACAATGATAGCCATCCGGATAGACAGCATGCGGTATAACATAACCTAACATGCCGTAATTCATCTGTTCTTCGATACCTTCTGGTAGATTATCTAAAATTTGCTGCCTTAATTTATGAATTGGCTCCTTTCTGTCTTCTGGTAATTCATCTAAATACTGTTGTGGTGAGGTAGCTTTTGATTGCATAATATTAGTTTTTACGCTGTAAAATTAAGGATGATAATAAAGATACAATTATTCCAATGGCGAATACTATTGTGAACATAATTAATCCGGCAAATACTGGGCTTTCAAATAATTTCATTTGTTCTTCCAATGTTGCTTTCTCTAATTCAAATTCAGTTGCCGACAAGGTATTCTTCATACCTTCTAAAGCATATACTTTATATTCAACAACAAAATCCGGATTTATCATGGTAACATAAACAACATCCAAAAGTCCTATCACAATACCTGAAATTGCTGAAATTGCCAAACCAATAAATAAGGCTTTTTTAAATGATATCACTCCATTATTTATTTGGTCCCTAAAATGTTTTATTCCAAAGAACACAAAAGATAGTGATGCAAAAATAGATGCATAACCAAGAATTTCTAAAGTTCCAAAATCAACATTCCAATCCAAAAAGTGTCCTCCAATAAAGATGAGTCCTCCAACTAAGGCTGCGTAACCACCAAACTTTTTAATTGTGCCTTGCATAATTTCTATATTATACCATTTGTTATTCGAATTTAACGGAAAATAAAATTAAGATTTTTTTGCTTTAGTTTCAGAAGAAAAATCAAGCATAGCAGAGCTACGGTTTATTTTTATTCTGAAACTAAGGTTAAAAAAGAACATTTTATTACGGTAAATTCAAAGGATAAATGGTATTGTATTAAACGTGTTGATCGATAAGAATGGCATTGCCATCGGGGTCTTTTAAAACGATGCTTGCCGGACCGACAGAACTCTCGTCTGCTTCGTTTTCAAGTTTGACTTCTTTATTTTTTAAATGCTTTTGAATATCCCGAACATCTGTAAAAGCATCTAATTTATTTGCGTTTTCATCCCAACCAGGATTGAAGGTTAAAATATTATTCTCAAACATCCCTTGAAAAAGTCCTATTAAGGCGTTTCCATTTTTCATAATGAGATAATTTCTTTCTATATCGCCTGCGAAAACCTTAAAACCTAGATTTTCATAAAATACTTTCGAAACGTTAATGTTTTTAACGCTTAAACTTATCGAAAATGCTCCTAATGTCATATTGCTTATTTTTTAATGAGTTATGAACTCATTTAAAATCTTTATAATCGTCTGCAAAATGCTCTTTTACTTCAACATTTCACCTTTTTACTACTACGTAACGATGCTATGTAGTGCAAAAAAGCTTTCATCTTGAAGTAAAATTTCTATTTTTCGCCTCAATCAAAAAACACTAAATGAGTTCAGGGATAAAACTACTTTTAATAGCTAAAACCGACTTCATACTAAAGTACCAAATACCTTCTACTTTTGTTTTAAAGCTATAAAATATTATGGTCTTTTGCAATTTGAACAGCCTGTGTTCGTCTTTTTGCATTAAGTTTTACTAATAAATTAGAAACGTGGGTTTTTATCGTGCTTTCCGATAAGAATAATTTTTCAGCAATTTCTTTATTAGATAGACCTTCTGAAATAGCTTGAAGTACTTCATATTCACGAGAAGTGATCTCTAGTCCTTTAATTTTTTGGCGATCGATTTCCTTGGAAATGTTGCGTGGTTTATGAAGACTCTTTTTATTAATATAAATACCAACAATAAAAAACACGATGGCAATAGCAGTAATAATAAACTCCATAGAGGTTCCTCCAACAAGCAACGAGTATTTGCTAATTCTAAAAAGGGTATAGAGTGCAACAATTAAAAGTGTAAAAACTAAAATAGTTTTTTTCATATGCTAAATTTAGTAAGTTAAACTAATACTAGAGCAATGATTTTTTGATAGTTATTAATTTAGGTTGGGTGTCAGGTTGCATACTTCGACTCCACTCAGTATAAACTAAAGTCGAAATCTATTTAAGCTTATAGATTTTAAAGACCTTTCGACTGCGCTCAAGGTGACGTATAAGTTATCCATTGATACAAGTAACTTAATTATGAGTATTTTTTAAATCTAACTCGTTAAATTTAGCAAAATTTTACTTTTATTTTATCTACTATGGTTTGGGCCAATTTCTCTTTGCTTTCAATAGTCCAGCCTGCAACGTGAGGTGATAAAATAACATTTTGTGAATCAATTAAATATTGAAAAGCTTCCGGCATCTCTATAGCGCCAGATGTGGCATCCTTTTTAAATAAGTTTTCGAACGATGCCTTTTCGTATTCCAAAACATCGAGCCCAGCGCCTAATACTTTCTTGGATTTTAGAGATGAAACCAGATCTTTTGTCACCACACTTTTACCTCGTGCCGTATTTATAAACCAAAATGGTTTTTTAAATTGATTGATAAATGTTTCATCAATCATATTTAAAGTTAAAGGGGTTTGCGGCGTGTGTAAGCTTACTATGTCTACTTTTTCTTGAAACTCTGTTAATGACACTTGTTTTGCATTAATGTCTCCTACATGCTCTTTAATATCGTAACAAAGCACCTCAACATCAAAACCACACAGCTTTTTGGAAAAAGCTTTTCCCATGTTTCCATATCCAATAATTCCAACGGTTCTTCCATCGAGTTCTACCCCTCGGTTATCTTCACGTAACCATTTGCCTTGCCTAACTTCTAAGTCCGCTTTATTGAGTTTATTAAATAATGATAAGAGCATGCCTAATGCATGTTCTCCAACAGCATTTCTATTTCCTTCAGGTGCTGCGATTAAAGTGATTCCTTTTTTTTCGGCATAGTCGCAATCTATGTTTTCTAATCCTGCTCCTACACGACCTATAAACTTAAGATTTGTTGCAGCATCTAAAAATTGTTTGTCGATAGTAAAACGACTTCGCAACACAATGCCATCATAACCCTTAATTTTAGCTTCAATAGCTTCCTTTGATGATGTGTAATCTTCGTGATTGGTAAAGCCTAGATCATTAAGTTGGTTGATTAATAATTCGTGATTGGTATCTAAGTGAAGTACTTTCATTTAATAGCTTATAAAAAGTAAATGTTTAATTGATTTATTATTCAAAAAAACCATGAGATGCTGAAATCGAAGATTCATGAATACCTAAATATAAATTTAAAAATGATATGAACTAAACAAGTTCAGCATGACAAAAGTCAAATTTTCGGGTAATGGGTTTGTGTTTTTTCGTGCTTTACATTTCCCGTATGTGCTGTAGATAGCTTTTCGAAAAGTAATACATGTACTTCTTCTCCATTTTTTGTCTGTGGATTATGTTCAACACCTTTTGGTACGACTATAATTTCGCCTTCGTTAACTATTTCTGTTCTGTCACGAAATTGCATATACAAAGTGCCTTTCACCACTTGAAATAACTCATCTTCATCCTCATGACTATGCCATACAAATTCACCTTTTATTTTTGCTAAAATAACTTGCATATTGTCTACCACAGCAATTTGATGCGGATGCCAGTTTTTATTAAATTTTGAAAACTTGTTTTTGATATTTATTGCTTGCATATTGTAAAATTACGAAGTTTTACGTTAGGGATTGATCAATATGTTTGAGTTCTTGGCATAGGAAAAGCGAGTAGAGAAAGCCCGTCCCTTGCGGTAAAACCCTAAAACTATATACCTAAAATCATTTTTGCTATCCAAAAATAGAGTAGGATTCCTAAAATATCATTACTTGTAGTAATAAATGGTCCAGTTGCTATTGCTGGGTCAATGCCACGTTTGTTTAAAAATAACGGCACAAAAGTACCTATAAGCCCCGCAACAATAATGACAGCCACTAGCGATACAGAAATAGCGAAAGCTGTGTTTACTTCACCTTTAACAGCCCATACAAATAAGAATAAAAATAAGGCTAGAATAACGCCATTTAAGGCTGCAAGCAACATTTCTTTAATTAAACGACTATTCACACTACCTCGAACATCATTATTTGCCAAACCTTGTACTATAATTGCACTAGATTGCACCCCTACGTTTCCTGCCATTGCTGCTATAAGAGGTGTAAAAAAGAATAGTATAACTGCTTTACCAGTAAAAAGGCTTTCGAAACCTTCCATAATTAAAAAAGCTCCAATGCCTCCTACTAAACCTAAAAATAACCAGGGTAATCGTGCTCTAGTAAGTTCAATGATACTGTCATCTGAATCTACATCACCCGTAATACCTGCTGCTAATTGATAATCCTTCTCGGCTTCTTCCTTTAATACATCAACTATATCATCAATAGTTATTCTCCCTAACAATGTTTGCTTTTCATCAACTACTGGAATGGCTTCTAAATCATATTTAGCCATAACTTTTGCCACCTCTTCAACATCTTCTTTTACATTAACAAAATCTACATTTTCTTTTGCTATATCTGCTATTTTTTGGTCACTTTTAGCTACGATTAAATCTTTAAGAGATAAGCGTCCAATAAGACGTTCCTGTTTATCTACAACGTAAATTGAATGCACACGTGTAACTTCTTTAGCTTGCCCTCTAATGCGTCGCATACAGCCAGCAACTGTCCATGTTTCATAAACCTTTACAAGCTCTTTAGCCATAAGCCCCCCCGCAGTATCTTCGTCATACTTTAGAAGTTCTGTAATTTCTGCTTTATGGGCTTCATCTTCAATTTTCGAAATGACTTCCTGTTGACGTTCTTCCGGTAATTCCGAAATAATATCTGTTGCATCATCAGTGTCTAATTCTTCAATCTCTTCAGCAATTTCCTTAGCAGAAAGGTTTTTTAATACCTTCTCTCTATTGTCTTCATCCAGTTCCATTAAGACGTCTGAAGTCGTCTCCGAATCCAATAATTTAATCACATAGATGGACCGTTCTAGATTTAGTTCATCTAAAATTTCAGCAATATCAGCATAGTGAAAATCTTTTAAAAGCTTCTGTAGTGCCTTACCATCGTTTATTTTGATGAGACTTTCAACCTGATTGATTAAATCTTGTGTTAATTCAAATGGTATGTTTTCTAATTCTTCAGACAAATGGTTGAATTTATATGTCTTTTTCAATGAGCTGTGTGAGTTCTATAAACTCCTGAACAGCTAATTGTTCTGGACGTTTGCCAAATATAACATTTGCTTTTAAATTATCTGATAGATTGAATGTTTTTAAACTGTTACGAAGTGTTTTTCTGCGCTGTTGAAACGCAGTTTTTACTACTTTAAAAAACAATGCATCGTCACAAGGTAATGTATAATCTTTTTTTCTGATGAGTCGTAATACGCCTGATTCTACTTTTGGTGGCGGATTAAAAACATCTGGTGGTACGGTAAATAAATATTCCGCATCATAATACGCTTGGGCTAAAACTGATAGAATTCCATAAACTTTACTTCCTTCTTTAGAACAAATACGTAGTGCAACTTCTTTTTGAAACATCCCGGAAAATTCTGGAATTTGGTCACGCATTTCTAAAGTTTTAAAAACTATTTGCGTTGAAATATTATACGGGAAATTTCCTATAATGGCGAATGGTTCTTGATTAAAAACACTATTTAAATCATACTTTAAAAAATCTTTTTCTATGATTCTTGGGGCTAGATTTAAGTAGTTGGCTTGTAAATATTCCACCGACTCTGTATCAATTTCTATCACATAAGTTGTGATATCCTTTTTTAGCAAATACTTCGTTAACACACCCATTCCCGGACCAATCTCTAAAACATTTTTATAGTTTTTTAAGGTAAGTGTATCGGCAATTTTTTGTGCAACAGATTCATCATTTAAAAAATGCTGTCCTAAATACTTTTTTGCTTTTACCTGATGTTGGTTTGGATTATATGCCACGAATCACGGATGTTTTGAATACAAAAGTAAGTTATATATAATGGATTCCTGTTTTCACAGGAATAATAAGCTATTTAAAGCTTACAGTATATTCGTCAATAATTTCAAGTTCTGTTCTAAAGGCTAGCATCTTGTCTGCAAATTTTTTCATGCCTTCTATCCTTAATTTTTCGGCATCTTCTTTATAATAGGCATCTAAGGCTTCTCGTGAATATGACCTATATTGAACAGAATATGTGACGCCGCCCATATCTTCTTCTACCAAAACTTTAGTGAGTGTTGCCTTTTCAAATTTTCCTGTAGCCAATACTTGCGGAATATGTTCTTTTATCCAAGTTAACCATTCTTCATGAATGGATTCATCTATATTTGCGGTTACGTTGTATATAATCATTTTTACAATTTTTTTGCAAATAACAGGAGTTCTTCATCATCTTCAAAGGGTTTTATTCTTTTTTCACAAGCAAAACCTAACTTTTCTAATAGCTTCATTGAATTTTTATTATATGGAACTGTTATAGCTATAAGTTTATTCAGTTTAAAGGTTTCTTTTGCTAAAGTCATGATCCTTATGGAAGCTTCAGAACCAAAACCTTTGCCTTCATACTCTGGAAGAAAAGCAAATCCAATATCTACATCATCTAGCTCTTCTCTTTTTGCAAGTCCACAAGTGCCAATGGGTCTGTTTTTTTCTCCTTTTAACTCAAGTTTATAAAATCCAAAGTTGAAATCATTATAACTTTTAATAGTCTTGTTTATCAGATATTTTTCTGCATCTTCAACACTTTTTAGTTTTTTATCACCAATATATTTAATCGAATTAGGTGCATTCGTCAGTTCTAAAAAAAATGGTGCATCTTCTATTGTGAATTCTGAAATAAGTAAGCGTTTAGTTTCTGCTATTATCATATCTAACGTCTAATTAATAGCATCACCACGTAGTGCTCTATATCGTTTTCTGGCATCTACAAAATAAATACTATCGGCATGGTTAAAGATAATTAACTCATATAACGCTTTAGCTTTTTCTGGTAGATTCAGTTGTTTTTCATAGATCTCAGCTAACTTAAAATAAGCATCATCTATCAAAATACCATCTCTATAATTAGCAATAATAGCCTCATAGTTGGTTTCTGCTTTTTCATACTGCTTTTTAACTTCAAACAATTGGGCTTGCTTATATAAAGTTTGAGCTATTATGGGTTCGGTTTTATGTTCATTTAAAATCTTATTTAACAATAGTATAGATGCTTCATTTCTATTTTGAAAAGCAAGCAAATCTGCTTTGGCATAAAGTTTTAAAGCTGTTTGTAAAGAGTCTTCATATTTATTATCAGAAATAAGTAGTTTTAAATCTAGTGCATCATTGGCAATAAGTTGCGAGGTAGAAGCCTTTAAAATTTTAAGCTGCGACTCTGCCCATTTAAAATCACCCTTATAATAACTTGTTTTTGCTACTTTATAACGTGCCTCTTGCGAAATAGTACTATTTTTCAAATTACGTTGAATTTGTGTATAATAAAGTAAAGCTTTATTAAACTTTTCTTGTAGTACCAAAATATCACCCAGCTCTAATTTCACCTCTGCTTTCTGTAATTTCGTTAGAGGTAATTTTAATGTGTTTTCTAAAAATGTGGTTGCTTTATTGGTTTCATTCATATAGAATGCCAAAAAATGAGCATAGGCTATTTGCAGTTTTAAGGTCTGTGAAAATGTGCCAAACTCCTTAAACAGCGCTAAATATTTAGCATTAATACTAGCATAATTCTCTTTTAAACTTTCTTTTGTCTCTAATCGAATTAAATTATAATGTGCCTTTAGTTTGGTGTCCGAATCTTGTGCGGTTTCAATGATGTATGTAAAAATAGCCTTAGCAACTTCATTTTCGTTCTCGTTAGAGGCTATTAATGCCAACTCTTCAATGCGACCTAAATTATCCGGCTGTCGATTAAAAATTGCTTTTTCTTGAATGAATGCTTTATTAAAATCTTTTTGCTGAATGAACAACCAACTTAACATTTCATTCCAAAGCAAATTAGGGGCTTGTTGATTTTTCTTGAGTAAAACTTTTCGAAATATTATATTGTTTTCATTAGCACTATTCTCACTTATAAATTCGCTAATCGCCCTTTTAATATTATTTAAACTAAGCGGGTTAGATTCTGCAAAATGAATATAGCTAGTAAACATTTTTTCTATGTTTCCTTGCTCCCCATATATTTTGGCTAATTGCAGATTAAAATTAAAATCTGGGTTTATCAACATCGCTTTTTCATAAGATACAACTGCTTCGTTTAAGAGTGTGTGTCCTTGAAAACTTCTGGCAACAGCAAACACATTGCTAGCTCGGGCATCTATAGTTGCTATAGCTTTATTGTAATTAATTGTAGCATTTTCCAAATCGTTTTTAAGTTGATAATTATAACCCAATTCTACTAAAAAGGAGGGATAATTAATTCTCTCCATTAATTTTAAAAGAAACGTTTCTACTTCATCATATTGTTCTAATTGCTGATGAGTGTTTACAATCTCATTGATGTAATTAATATTAGAAGGCGATTTGGCATATAACTTTTTATATTCATACAATGCTTTTTGAAAGTCTCCCTTTTTGAAATATTCTTTCGCAAGAATATCGTTTTGAGAAAACATCGTTGTACTTATTAATATGAATAAAATATGAATACATCTCATATCGTAAATATAAGAAATGTAATATGTAGATATTGTAATATTTATGAATTTTTAAAGATACACTAAAACTACCAAGAAAGATAATGGGATCCAGCTATGAAGCGGGATTAGCTCAACTTACTATTTTGAATGCGTTTTAAAAACTTTTCAAAATAGAGTTTCGCCAAAAAAATGCCCGAATAAAAATTCGGGCACAAACCAACCAAAATAAATGTTCCATTAACTATTGTTAATATTAAAAACGATGTAATATATGATTGGGGACAGTTTTATAAATGAAATAAATAGCTGTCTATTTATTCATCACTGTTGTAACTTCATTTTCAGATTTTGAAATTTCGAAATCTGAAAATAAAACTTTGCTTGCAAAAAAGATTAATGTAATTAAGATTATAATACGTTTAAGGTTTTTCATGGTCGGGTAGGTTTGTTAGGTTTGGTCTAGCTAACATCTAAAATATATACCTTTTTACAAAAAGAATTAAAAAATAATCGTTAAACGGCATGTCAAACTTGCATTTAATCGATTATTGGTGCAAAAAACTTACGCATTCACAGGTCTTTGTAGTCTTTTTTTGTGTTTTTTAAACAATATTTAATCAATAATACTAAACCCCGTGTAAGATTGAAGTACTTCTGGTATCACAATACCGTCTTTAGTTTGGTAATTTTCTAAAATTCCAGCAAGTACTCTAGGCAGTGCTAACGAGCTTCCATTTAACGTATGTGCTAATTCGTTTTTACCATTACTATTTTTAAAACGTAATTTTAATCGGTTGGCTTGAAAGGTCTCAAAATTAGACACAGAAGAAATTTCTAACCACCTGTCTTGTGCTGTAGAAAATACTTCGAAATCGTATGTTAATGCTGATGTAAACCCTAAATCTCCTCCGCAAAGTCTTAAAATCCTATATGGTAGTTTTAATTCTTGAAGAATAGTCTTCACATGATTTACCATACCTTCCAGAGCATCGTAAGATTTACTTGGATGCTCCACTCGTAATATTTCAACTTTATCAAATTGATGTAATCTATTCAAACCTCTAACATGTGCACCATAACTTCCTGCCTCACGACGAAAACATGGTGTATACCCCGTAATACCAATAGGTAAATCACTTTCATTTAAAACCACGTCTCTAAAAATATTGGTTCCAGGTACTTCTGCTGTCGGTATTAAATACAAATTATCTTCGGTTACATGATACATCTGCCCCTCTTTATCTGGCAGCTGTCCTGTACCAAAACCAGACGCTTCGTTGACTAAATGTGGTAATTGATATTCGGTATAACCTGCTGCTGTATTTTTATCTAAAAAATAAGCAATTAATGCACGCTGTAATCTCGCTCCTTTACCTTTATAAACAGGAAACCCTGCACCTGCAATTTTATTTCCAAGTTCAAAATCTATAATATCGTATTTCTTTGCGAGTTCCCAATGTGGCAAAGCACCTTCGTGTAAAACAGGAATATCTCCTTCTTTAAAAACCTCTAGATTATCTTCATCTGAATTCCCTGAAGGCACAATCTCATTTGGTACGTTAGGAATTTTATAGAGTAATTCCTTTAACGCATCAGATTTATTATTAAGTGCCTCGGTAAGTTCTTTTGATGTTTCTCTTAATTGAGTTGTTTTTTCTTTTAAAAGGTTTGCTTTTTGAGCCTCCCCTGATTTGAACAAGTTCCCAATTTCTTTAGATAATGCATTAGACTCTGCTAAGGTATTATCTAATTCTGTTTGGATACGTCTTCTATCTTCATCAAAGGAAATAACTTCATTTACCATTTGAGTAGCATCTATATTTCTTTTTGCTAATCGCTCAATGACTAACTCTTTATTTTCTCTAATAAAAGGAACCTGTAACATGTCTTGAAAATTTAAGCGACAAATTTAGGAAATTACTGAGATATTCATACCATTTACACTTTGAATTTACTGTAAAAGAAAATGATGATTTTTTACTTTATATAAATTAGAAAATCATGTGCTCAGCTTGACTGGGCATAAAGCATAGTCTAGTCTACGGTTTCATTTTATAATGAAATAGAAAGGAAAAAAGGGTGTTTTATTGCAGTAGATTCAAAATGCAAATGGTATTAATCCTCTTTTGAAGGTAAAATCCAATTGTTATGCTTAAACGCATTCCATTCAGCATTTGTCAAATCTACTTCTCGGTTTATTAATGTTTTATAAGGTTTTCCATTGATACTTATTTTACAATCAACATAAACCGCTATCTCTTGACCTTTATTTTGAAACTCTTGCTTTAAATGTTGTGCAAATTGCCATATAACATCTGGTTTTGTACTTGCAGAACGCTGCTGTTTAGTCGTTAAATAGTCATTCAAATTAACGGTAAAACTTTTACCTGAGTCTTTGTTTTTAATTATATAGTTCGTTCTGCCACTTTTCGATCTAAGCATCATACGCCAAGAAAGTCTATGCCCTTCTTCTGTCCAAAGTACATCATCTTCAATAAAATGATGCCTTAGAGGTAATCCTATTTGAACTAAAAAATAAATAGAGAACAGGACTAATAATGGTTTTTTAAACTTTGGAATTGCAACGTCATCCGACTTATAAATAGGCTTCTTTTTTAAAAACAATTTTTGAATAATTTCAGGCTCAAAAAAGAACAAGGTAAATGCTAATGACAAATAAGGAAAAATACCTATTTGAAATACGATCGAATTAAACAAATGAAAGAAAATAGAAGACATAAAAGCATATTTTCTTGTAGGTTTAAATAATAATAACGGAACGATTAAACCGTCAAATAATATACCTCCATAAGCTAAAATATAGTGCAGCCATTTTTGTTGAAGCATGTCGCCTACCAACATATAATGTTCTTTACTTTTCATAAGTATTTCCATCACACTGGTATCTAACCAATCTGGATACAGTTTGGCAATGGAAGCATAGGTATACACAATAAAAAGCTGAAATACAATAATCAAGCGGCACCAATGAGGCATTGAAAAACTCTTTATTTTAGGATTTAATTTCACATCTATTGAAGCATATTTATGTGCAGGAAGAAACACCATCATACTACTTAAAAGCATCAATAAGTAATAGTGGTTATTATAGGATGATTTTTGCATTAAATAAGTGGCAGCCCACATGAAGGCAAAACACAAGGCACTCAGCCTATATTTGTAACCAATCATAATGAATAATGCAAATATGCCCATAATGACATAATAGAAATACATGGCATTTCCTGGAAATGGTTGTAACCACTCAAACCCAATAAAAGAAAAGGTGAATTCTGGTTCTACAAGCGTTTTCTTTACCCAGCCTGTAAAAATGGCGCCAACTGATTCTAAAAAGCAAAGTAGTCCAAAAATAATCCGGAAAACTATTAATGCCGAATTATCAATGTTTTTAAATAACCATTTATTAAGCATGATGTGTTGCTATGTAGGTAAGTGCCGTTTCTTTATCCTTTTTTAATTGTATTTTCAAGGCTTCAACCGATTTAAATTTTTCTTCATCACGAATACGGTTTAATAATTCAATTTGAATGTTTTCACCATAAATATCATTATCAAAATTAAAAAAATGAACTTCGATAGTTTCCTTTTCACCATTAACAGTTGGGTTTAAACCTATATTCATCATACCATAAATTGATACTTTATCAATAACAGCTCTTACAATATACGATCCCTGCTTAGGTATTAATTTATAATCTTCTTCAACTTTAATATTGGCCGTTGGAAAACTTAATTGCCTCCCTAATCCCTTACCTTTTGTTACTATTCCTGTTATGGTAAAATGATACCCTAAAAAAGTATTGGCTTTAATAATATCACCTTCTTTTAAAGCGTTTCTAATTTTAGTCGAACTAACTGCCACATCATTTATATCTTGCGCCGATATTTCTTCCACTTCAAACCCGTAAATCTCACCAAATTTTTTTAAATCATCAATATTGGCATTTCTGTTTCTCCCAAATCTATGATCATAACCAATAATCACCTTTTTTACATTGAGTTTATCAACCAAGATTTGTTTTACAAAGTCCTCAGCCGAAAGTCGAGAAAATTCTTTAGTAAATTCTTTAATAACCAAATAATCTAGACCTAAACCGTCTAAAATATCTCGTCGTTCGTTAATAGTATTTATTAATTTTATATTAAAGTCTTTTTGTAAAACCATCCGGGGATGCGGAAAAAAAGTTAGAATTACAGATTTTAAACCGTCTGTTTTTCCTGTAGAAATTAAACGCTTAACTATTTTTTGATGTCCAACATGAACACCATCAAAAGTTCCAATGGTTACAACAGTTTTCGTTTTAGAATCTATACTAAGGGCCTTGCTAATTTTCAACCTAAAAGTTTTGTGTAAAATTAGACATAAAACATATATTAACAAACATTCTTATTATGTTATAACAAATTAAAAACCTTCTTTATTTGAGTTATAATTTGAGGGATATCATGAATTTTAAATTTTAGTTCTATCTCATATGTTTTATCCTGAAGCTTTTTTATAATGATCTTTCCTTCCTTTACCCTATAATATCCTGTTTGCCCTTTACAATAACATAAACGTGCAAATAGTATTTTAATACCTTTAAGATTTTCTTTTTCTAATTCAATTTGATCTGGATCTAACTCTATAAACACCTGTTCCGTATAGCTACCGTCGTAAACGTCCTTTTCTTGATTTCTTTTGTATTCAAATTTAAGTACTACTTTATCTCCAGTTAATAGTTCAGGGTAAAGCATACCAAAATTATCATGTTTTAAAATTAGCTGTTCGTTCTGTTTTACTTCAAAGGAACAACTACCATCTTCTGGACAATATTCAATATAGGTTTCTTGATTATTACCCAAAGCCATTTCGCTTTTTATTTTACATGATAAAACGATTGAAATAAAAATTATTAATTTCAAAAACCTCATAATCAAAGATATATTATTTTAAAAACAACATCAAATTTTTGTCATTCACAACTATAAAATGTATTTTTATTGATGACCTACCCCAATAAAATACTTAACCTTATGAAACAGCCTTTCTCTAGTTTTACTAGTTTTTTTGTTTTTCTATTTTTTTTCACACAAAATATAACCGCCCAAAACCAACAATCTATTTGGGTTAAAACGTCTAAAGAAAAAGCTTATCAGGGGAAAAAGACATCTCAAAAAGCAGGGTCTGATAAAATCAACTATTATCAATTAAATATCAATAATCTTAAAAAAGCTTTAACTAAATCTCCAAAAACAAAAAGCAAAACAACGTCTGATGTTATTATAAATTTCCCGAATTCTGAAGGCGGTTTCGAAGCTTTTAGAATTATACAAGCTTCCATTATGGAGCCTAGCTTCCAATTAAAACATCCTGAAATAAGAACATATGAAGGTGTGAGTGTTAGCAACCCTTCAAGTAAAATTAGATTAAGTATTACGCCTCAAGGTCTTCATACTATGCTATTATCTACAGATAAAAGCACAGAGTTTATAGACCCTATTAGTTATGGAAATTCAAACTATAAGGTTTATAAAAAAACAGATTTAAAAGGTTTAAAAAAGGATTTTATATGCCATTATATAGATGATTTAACAGCCTCTGAAAATCTATCTGAAAAAGCAGCATCTATGATTAATGCAAATGATGGTTTACTAAGAACTTACGATTTAGCATTAGCATCAACTGTTGAGTATTCTAACTATCATATTAACCTTGCTCCTGTACCACCAGTTACAGATAGCGAAAAAAAAGCAGTTGTTTTAGCTGCTATGGTAGTTACCATGAATAGAGTTAATGGTATTTTTAAAAACGATTTATCTCTTACAATGAACCTTATTGATAATACAAGTATTATTTTTCTTAACGAACCTGATGGTTATACTAATAATGATGGTGAGGACATGCTTGATGAAAATCAATCTATAATTGATGCTGCTATAGGAGCTGGCAATTACGATATAGGACATGTTTTTAGTACTGGCGGCGGCGGTGTGGCTATATTAAACTCACCATGTGTAGACGCAAATAAAGCTAAAGGAGTTACAGGTTTAGCAAACCCAATAGGAGACATTTTTGATATTGAATTTGTTGCTCATGAAATGGGGCATCAATTTGGAGCACCACATACTTGGTCTAGTAGTAATGGAAGCTGTACTTCGGGTCAATGGAGTTCAACAAATTCTTATGAGCCTGGTAGTGGAAGTACTATTATGGGTTACGCTGGTATATGCTCTCCAGGTAATGTACAAGCTAATGGTGATGACTATTTTCATCAAAAAAGTTTGCAAATGATTTGGGCAAATATAAATTCTGGAAATAGCAGTACATGTGTTACAACTACTAGTACGGGGAACTCCACTCCTACTGCAGATGCAGGGAATAATTACACTATTCCTATTTCTACACCTTATAAACTTACTGGCGCTTCAACTGATGTTGATGGTACGGGTACCCATACTTATACCTGGGAACAGTATGATTTAGCAACATCACATGGCGCTACTTATTCTGAAAGCAGTCTCACAGGTCCTTTAGTTCGTTCTTTTAAAGGCACTTCTAATACTTCTAGATATATTCCTAAATTATCAGACTTAATATCTTCTGGAGGGTCAACAACTTGGGAAAAATTAGCTTCGGTTAGTAGAGCTATTAATTTTCAATTAACTGTAAGGGATAATGACACAAGAGGCGGGCAAACTGCAACAGATAATATGGTTGTTACTACAAATACTGGTGGTGGTCCATTTTTGGTAACCTCTCAAAACACGTCATCAATTAGCTATCCGGTTAATAGTACTCAAACCATAACTTGGGACATAGCCAATACAACATTGGCTCCTATAAGCACTTCTTTAGTAAACATTCGTTTATCTACAGATGGCGGATTAACATACCCTACGCTATTGTCCTCTAACACAAATAATGATGGTACAGAAGACGTAACATTACCCGTAGGCGTTTCTGCCCCATATTCTAGAATTATGGTTGAGGCGGTTGGAAATATATTCTTTGCTATAAACTCTACTGATTTCTCCATTGGGTATACAATAACTACAACTTGTAATCAACAATTTAGCTCAAACTCTAATTTAAATCTTTCAATTTTAGATAATCAACAAGTTTCAAATATTATTAATGTTCCTGCGAGTGGAACAGTTAACAGCGTGAAAGTAAATGTAGATGTTACTCATTCTTTTATAAGCGACTTAACCGTGACTCTCACTCATCCAAACACCACCACAAATACAGCTGTATGGAATAAAAATTGTTTTATTGGTGCTGGATATGAAAACTTTGATATTACATTCGAGGATAATACAAATACCATAGTTTGTGGAAATAATATTACTGGAACTTACACCCCTGAAAATTCATTAAATATATTTAAAGGTTTAGGAAGTTCTGGCAACTGGACGCTTACTATTGCTGATGGAGAAAACGGAGATCAAGGTACTTTTAACGATTGGTATGTTGAATTCTGTATTACTACAGAGGCTACTCTTAGCACTCACGAATTTAGTTTTGAAAATTTCAAAATATTTCCCAACCCCAATAAAGGTAAGTTTACAATTAATTTTAATGCATCAATCTCAAATAAAATTAATATAGATGTTCATGATTTAAGAGGGCGTACTATTTTCAAAAACAGCTACAAAGGCACAGGACATTTTAATAAAATTATTAGCTTAAATAATGTACAGTCTGGCATGTACATACTAAATGTAAGTGACGGCATTAAAAAATCTACTAGAAAAATTATAGTTGAATAAAAAAGCATCCAGAATAACACAGAGTCATTCCAATATTTAAAGTTGAATATGCCTATTCTTGAGCTGTAGGTGTTTGTACCTTCAGCTAACCCTGTTTTTCCCAACTCGGACACTATTAAAAGTACCAATGGTTACAACTGTAATTTCTACAGGTTTATAAGTTTCAATGTTTTTTACTTTATCCATTTAACAAGTTAAATTGTTAATTTGACCTAAAAAAGTTAGATTTGTTTATAGATCGCTTAATAAAAATGCCCTAAATATTTTTTATGGAAACAAAACTATATTATGTTTTATCAATAACAATGCTTTTGTTTGCATTTTCAACTAATGCTCAAAATTCTTCATGGAAACAGGTTGAAAATTTAAAAAATTCTGAAGAGCTATCTGAATTTCATTTAACTAAAGATAAAGTTCATCTATTTGAACTTGATATGACGTCGTTCAAAAACAGTACCGTTTCAACAACCTTAAGAAGCTCTAAAAACAAAAAAGAAAATACTATTATTACTGTACCTGGAATTAATGGGCGCATTGAAACTTTTAGAATTTATGAAGCTCCTGTTTTTTCTCCTGAGCTCGCTTCTAAATACCCAAACATTAAATCGTATGTAGGCATTAGCACAGATAATTCCGGGACACGTCTGCGAATGAGCATGTCTCCTCAAGGGATACAAACCATGATTTCTTATATTAATAAATCCACTGTATTTATGCAGCCTTTAACAAAAGGCTCTAATAAATATGTTGTATACAATAAAAGCTCTAAAAATGGTTTTGCTGACATATTTGAATGTAAAACGCTGGATAAATTAAATAAGTCATTTAACAAAACGAATCAAACGGCAAAAGTTAATGAAGGTGGTGCTAACAATCAAACATTGCAAAAACTTAGAATTGCCATTTCCACGACGTCAGAATACACCGCTTATCATGATGATGGTAATGCCGGAAATGGTGATGCCGTAGCTGATGCACTCGCAGCAATAAACAATACTTTAAGTAGAGTTAATGAAGTCTTTGAGACTGATATGGCTGTGACCTTCGAACTTGTTGATGCCACACAATTAATATATACTAATGCCGCTACAGACCCTTATTCTGACGCAAATGTTGGTACTGATAGTGATAACTTTAACAACTCTAATGGATGGAGTTTACAACTTCAAAACAATTTAACCAGTGTTATTGGTAATGCCGCTTATGACATAGGCCATTTATTTGGAGCTACCGGTGGTGGTGGAAATGCAGGCTGTATTGGCTGTATCTGTGAAAACCCTACAGGATCATCATCTCATGCTAAAGGAAGTGCTTATACATCACCATCAAGCGGTGGGCCTGAAGGGGATACTTTTGATATAAATTTTGTCGCTCATGAAATTGGACATCAAATGGGAGCCAATCATACCTGGGCTTTTGATAGTGAAGGAACGGGTGTTAATTCTGAACCTGGAAGTGGTACCTCCGTTATGGCTTATGCCGGTATTGAAGGTGCTAATAATGTAGAACTAAATAGTGATGACTATTTTCATTACCATAGTATTAAGCAAGTATTAGATAACCTGAGCACCAAAAGTTGTCAAACAACTGAAGTTATCTCAAACAATCCACCAAGTGCAGATGCTGGGAACAATTATAACATACCTAAAGGAACCGCTTATGTTTTAAGAGGAGCTGCTACGGATTTAGATGGCGGGGATAACCTAACATATTGCTGGGAACAAATAGATAGTGGTATAACCAATTACTTAAATTTTGGTCCTGAGTTAACTTCCGGACCAACTAATAGATCGCTTCCTCCTTCAAACTCTCCCGATAGATATATTCCTAAACTCAGCAGTGTTCTTGCTGGTAATACCATACAAACCAATCCTACATTAGGTAGTGATTGGGAAACGGTGTCAACGGTTGCGAGGTCTTTAAATTGGGCATTAACTGTTAGAGACCGATCTCCAGCTTCTTTCTCAGGCGGTCAAAGCAGTTATGACACCATGCAAATTACAGTTGAAGATGTGACTCCTTTTACTGTTACCAATCCTGTTTCTTGGGCTCAAGGGTCTATGCAAACTATTGAATGGGAAGTTGGACAAACAACAAACGGCACTATAAATTGCCAAAATGTGAATATAAAACTATCAACAGATGGCGGACTAACATTTCCTACTACTATAGTATCAAACACCCCTAATGATGGGGCTTTTAGTTATACTGTTCCGGCCATTCCAGATACGTCTACAGCACGACTATTAATTGAAGCTGCAGATAATATTTTTTATGATGTTTCTAACTTTAATTTTTCTATTTCTACAAGTCCAGATTTTTTTATAATCAATGAGACTTTAGATCCAATTGCTTGTTCAGAAACTACAGCAACATTTCATTTTGACTATGTTGCAACGAATGGCTTTTCAGAAAATACTGTTTTTAGTGTTTCAGGAAACCCCGGAAGCTCTACGGTTAGTTTTTCACCAACAAGTTTAAGTGCTTCTGGAAGTGTCACTATGACTATTAGTGGTTTAGATGGTGTTACTCAAGGTAATTATCCTTTAATAATTACCGGAACTTCAACATCTGTGACAAAAAATAAGAATGTAGCATTTCCTCTTTTCAATGGACTGTGTGCTTCCGTTGCAAACACAACGTATGGTACAAGTACAACACGCGTTCAATTCAACACTATTAATAATACCTCTGCGAAACCTTCTGGTTACTCAGATTATACCTCTATAACTACAGATTTAAATAGAGATGATTCATATGATCTAACTGTAAATGTTAATACTGATGGTAATTTTACTACTAATACTCAAGTTTGGATAGATTGGAATCAAAACTGTAGTTTTAATGACGCGGGTGAAGTATATAATTTGGGAGACGCTACTAATGTTGCTAATGGAGCAGCTAGTAATGCGCCGCTTTCAATTACAGTTCCTATGAATGCTATTCCCGGAAATACTATTATGAGGGTTTCAACAAAATTTAAAGATGATGGATTACCGACTTCTTGCGAAAATGGTTTTGATGGAGAGGTTGAAGATTACACAATCAATATATTGCCATCAGATTTTGAATATGACACTTCAATAACTTTGGTTCAATTTAATACTATTAACCAAACTTCTGAAAAACCTTCTGACTATTCTGATTACTCATCAACTGTAAGCACAGAATTAAATAGGGATAATGCATACGATTTAACTGTAAATGTTAATACTGAAGGAGATTTTACTACCGCTACAAAAGTATGGATTGATTGGAATCAAAATTCAAGTTTTAATGATCCTGGTGAAGTATATGATTTAGGTGACGCTACCAATGTTTCAAATGAGGCAACTAACAATTCACCACTTTCTATTAATGTTCCTATTGATGCTATTTTAGGAAATACTATTATGAGAATAGCTACCAGATATATTGGGAATTCTGGAGATCAGGAGCCCATCCCTTCCGAAAATGGTTTTGATGGAGAAGTAGAAGATTACACCGTTACAATAATACCAACCTTAGCTATTGAAGCATCTGGTTTTGACAACCTAATTGTTTATCCAAACCACAACAACGGAAAATTCAATATTAAACTAAACGGAGCTTTATCTAGAGAGATTACTGTCGAGGTTTTTGATGTAAGAGGACAATTTATTTATAAAAACGTATTTGAAGGTACTGGAGACTTTAACGAAAGTGTCGATTTAAATAATGTACAATCTGGTATGTATATTTTAAGTGTAAGTGATGCTATTCGAAAATCTACTAAAAAAATCATTGTTGAATAAAAAGAGGGCTTTTTGACACTTTTTAGGCGATTTCTTTTATTTACCATTAAAAGTATTCATTGTAATATTCATTCCTGCTAAAACAAAGGATTTTATAAGCTCAACTGATTTATCTAAGCGTTCTTTAAGTTTATCTGACTCTTCTTCATTCCACTCACCTAAAACATAATCAATCTGTCTCCCTTTAGAAAAGACATCGCTAATTCCAAATCTAAAACGATTGTATTTCGTTGTGCTTAATTTTTCTTGAGTGTCCTTCAATCCATTATGCCCACCATCACTACCTTTTGCTTTCAATCGAATACTTCCAAAAGGCAGATTTAAATCATCTGTAATGACTAATAAATTTTCTAAAGGAATTTTCTCTTTTGTTAACCAATATAATATGGCCTTTCCGCTTAAATTCATATAGGTATTAGGTTTTAAAAAAATAAACGTTCTTCCTTTTAGTTTATATGTAGTAAGGTCTCCTAATTTTTGAGTTTCAAAAGTTAGTTCTTCTTTATTTGCGAAATGGTCTAATACTTTAAATCCAATATTATGGCGCGTATTTGCATATTTCTCTCCAATATTCCCCAAACCAACTATTAAATACTTCTTCATGACATCTTGTTCTTCTATTTCTTTTTTTTTCTTAAATAGTTTGAATAAAAACCGACACATAATTCTTATGTTTCTGTAAAAATAAAAAAGCATCCTGAATAATTCAGGATGCTTTTAATATTTAAGTTAAGAATATATCTATTCTTGTGCCGCAGGTGCTTCTGCCCCTTCTGCTGCAGGTGCTTCTGCTCCTTCAGCTCCTTCTGCTACTTCTTCTTCATCTTCTTCGTCTTCAACAGCTACTCTAGAAGTCTTAATTTGACATACTACAGTGTTGTCTGTATGTAAAAATGTATACTTGTCATTTAGCAATTCTCCAACAGCAACTTTATCTCCAATTTTTAAAGGTGTGATGTCTACCTCTATAAAATCTGGTAAATTAGCTGGAAGTGCTTTAATACGTAATTTTCTGTTATTTCTCCTTAAGACACCACCGTTTTTAACACCTTTTGAGTTTCCTACAAGGCGAACTGGAATATTTAAAGCAATTTCTTTCTCTTCAAATAATTGATAAAAATCTACATGTAAAATTCTGTCTGTAACCGGGTGAAATTGAATATCTTGAAGTACTGCATTTAAAGTCTCTCCGCTATCTAAAGCAATCACAACTGTATGCGCATTTGGTGTGTATACAAGTTTAGAGAATGCTAATTCTGCTGCTGCGAAATGAACTGGCTTATCTCCTCCGTATAATACGCAAGGAACCTGACCAGCATTACGTAAGGCTTTTGTCGCTTTTTTGCCCACGCTTTCTCTTTGAGATCCGTTGATTGTAATTGATTTCATAATTGTTATTTATTTTAATTTAATTGTATTATGTAAACTTTATTGAAAATAAATTTTATTTTAAAATTTAATATAATTTATATTTCAAGTCGTTTTCATTTTCTATTTATATATTAATTAATAATCATTCTTATCTAACACTCCTTCCCTTTGGGGAGGTCGAGAGAGGATTACATTACAAATTGTGAACTGATAGATTGGTTGTTGTGAACTTTGTCCATAACCCCCGCGAACAAGTCTGCACAACTTAAAACTCTAATTTTATCACTCTTCTGTGATAATGGTATCGAGTCAGTTACTATGAGTTCTTCTAATTTTGAATTCTCTATATTCTCATAAGCTTTTCCAGATAATATTGGATGCGTACAAATAGCTCTAACGCTTAACGCTCCGCGTTCCATCATTAAATCTGCTGCTTTTGTCAATGTACCTGCAGTATCAACCATATCATCAACTAATACGACGTTTTTTCCTGTAACGTCTCCAATTAATTCCATATGCGAAATTATATTAGCCTTGGCTCGCTGCTTATAACAAATAACGACGTCGCTTGCTAGTGCTTTAGAATATGCATAAGCTCTTTTTGAACCACCCATATCCGGAGAAGCAATTGTTAAATTATCTAAGTTCAAGCTTTTTAAATACGGTAGAAAAATGGTAGATGCAAATAAATGGTCTACAGGCTTTTCAAAAAATCCTTGTATTTGATCTGCGTGCAAGTCCATCGTAATAATACGAGTAGCACCTGCTGCTTCTAACATTTTAGCAACCAATTTTGCTGCAATGGGTACACGAGGCTTATCTTTTCTATCTTGTCTTGCCCATCCAAAATATGGTAATACCGCAGTAATATGCCTTGCTGAAGCACGTTTTGCTGCATCTATCATTAACAACATTTCCATCAAGTTCTCCGCGCCTGGATTCGTCGAGCCAATAATAAAAATTCTGGTTCCGCGAATAGATTCTTCATAGGACGGTTGAAACTCTCCATCACTATAAGTAGAAGTAATTACATTGCCTAAATCTGCACCAAATGCCTTAGCAATTTTTTCACCAAGAACTTTACTTTGTGTACATGCAAAAATTTTGGCTTCAGTATTTATAATTGGCATAGTTAACTTGTTGTTTTGCAGTACTAATACAGCACCTTATTTTAAACGAGGTGCAAATTTATACATTTATTTTAACCTAAAAAGTATATTGACTGGTATTTTTATGTTTAATATCGAAAAAATCTATATTTTTGCTGTCCGATATGCTCAAGTGGCGGAATTGGTAGACGCGCTGGATTCAAAATCCAGTTCTTTCGAGAGTGTGGGTTCGATTCCCACCTTGAGTACACATATAATCCGTAATACAATTGATTATTAATTGTTTACGGATTTTTATTTTTGTTATTTGTACGGTTTATGTACGATTAAAAATGATTTACTACTAAAAAATAAAAAATTTGTTTTAATTAATGCATCTTTTACATTATTTGTATTTAATTAGTATGTGCTTTCTAAATATACTGCTTTTTTTATCTATTACTTTCCTGTAAGACTTCTATATTTCTTAATTATTAAATTGATACCTTCATTTAACTTCTTATAATATAGTTTTTCTTTTTCTTCTATACTATCCCAATCATATTTGTAATCTCTATACACTAAAATATCAGCAGAGTAATAATTCCAGTAATACTTGAACCCTTTAAACTCAAATTCATCATAGGTTTTCATCCATTCTTTATAAAGCCCTTTCAATTGCTTTTCATTTAAATTGAGAGTAATTGCTAATCTATGATGATGAAATATAACATCTACCTTATCAAAAAAATTATCACATCGCGAGAACCATTCATCCTTTGAGTTCTCAAAGGGTTTAAACTTTTTATTAAGGAAATGATTATTTATCTCATTACAACGTTCTATTTCCAATTCTTGATCAGTTTTAATGATTTCTATTTCAAAAGATGATGATTTTGTTCTCTCGCTAACTTTCTCAGCACTAGAACCATTTACAATTTCTCTTATTTCATTAATTGCATCAATAAAAATATCATCATCATCCGGGAAATTAAACGCATTTAATAAACACTGTTTATTCTCTTTTTCTTCAATATCATCATTACTAAATAAAACTCCCATTTCACGGTTATTTTTTTCCGAATAATCATAAAGGTTCATAGAACCGACTATTAGCCAATTTCCATTAAAATAACATTTACAATGTATGTTAGGATGATGTAATAAATTAATATTACCAAGTGAAAGCAGCTTGTTTTTTTCTTTAATTGAAAGTTTATTCTCTCTATATACTAAAATAATCTCTATATCTCTTTCGTCTGCTACTTTCAATGACTTAAAAATATTATCTGAAGTTTGTATATACGGAACAATTAATATTAATTCTTTTTCTGCCTCTTGAATAAGTTTAGGTATCCAGTAGTTTAGTTTTGTAGTATTTAAAAATTGTGCCATTCTTTATTTTATTATTTGCCAAATCTTCTAAAAGCAGCAACAAATTGATAAAAAGCAAATCCAATAAAAATTCTTGAAAAGAAACTTGTCATATAAGTCCATCCAGTAATTTCATTCACTGGCGCTAAAGAAGATAATTTGTGAGCTGGGTTAGCAATAGAAAATAAATATCGTATTTCATTAGAAACAATGTCTTTAAATTCTCCCCAATCTTTATATCCAAATTCTACAGACTCAAAAGAAAGTACATTTAGAGAGTGAAAAACAAGAATTATAATTAATGCTAAAAAAAAAGCGTTTCTAATTGATATTCCATGAAAATTAGAAAGTCTGTTAAGCCCTAGTATAATTTTATTATTCCAAAAGTCTGATTTAGATACTTTCCAATCCTCAATTTTATATAAAAATTCATGGGCTACTGATTTCATTTTTTGAGATTCAAAAGAATTACCTCTTTTATCAAAAGCTTGTTTTAACTCTAAAAACAGCTCATACATGTCTCTATAAAAAGACTTTTTATCTTTAATTTCGTTAGGGTAATGGATATTTTTAACAGAAGAAATAGAGCTCTTAAGTTCTTTTACAGAAGGAAAAACTGTAGACGAAAATTTAGTGTTGATAAAAGATGATTTATGAAAAACAACAAAATAATTTTTTAGACTCACCGCATTAAACCATGTGTTATCCAAATTTGAATTATGGACTTCAAAATTCCCTTTACCAACTAAAGGTTTAATATTATATAAAGAAAAATCTGATTTAGGTGAAAAATCCCTAATGTAAATATTATTGATTTTACAATCTTCAATCCTAACCTCTCCTTTCGCCTTACCTCCTAAAGAAATAGCCTCAAGCAATAAATTACTAACTTGTGTTTTAATATGATTAAAACCAATATTATAACTTAAATCAATATTAATATTTAATAGTTCTTTTTCTTTTAACGTAAGAATACGTTTAAGTTTATTTTTTTTATACGCTTGCCTATCCAAACCAAATCCTTCATATTTCCCATCAGACTTTAACAATCTTTCTTTAATTAATTGCTGTTTTCTTTTCTCTTCTATTTCGTGCCCATAAAAATTGATGCTTTCTGCATCTGTGATATGAAAAATAGTTTTGTAATTTAATAGATTTTGTAATTGTTTTTCTGTTTTTATTTGATTCACCCAATCTTTTAGGAAAATATTCTCTTCAGAATAAGAAACATTGACATTTTTTATTCCTTCAATAAAATAACTACCAAAACAATTATTAAGCTTAATTGATTTCAAATTCCTCGATTGAACTCTTAGGTTTTGGACAAAACAATTTCCAAAAAACAGCACCATATTCTTAGATTCTAAAGCAAAATCTGAAAAGGAATCAATAAAGCAATTATGAAAACCTATTGATATTTCATCTTCTATTCCTTCATCTACATTAATTGATATTTCACTATTAAATTTTACGTTTTGAAAAGATATTGTTGTTTGATTTTTTTTAATGGTCAAGCTTGCTTTTGCTTTTTCAAAAGAATTTGCTTTAATAATCAACTTTACTGGATTATTGTAAATTTTATTTTCAACATCGCTTTTGATGTAATTAAAGATGTCTATTTTATGGTTAACCATTGTACAACATAACTAAATTTATTTTCTACAAAACTAATTTATAATAACACAAATTTTTAAGCTCCTCTATAATATGGAATTAATGGTGGGTTATCTGGATCATCAGGAGTCATATATCTATCATAAAGGTCAACTTCAAATTCAGGCATAACAAAATCTTTATCAACTATTACAAATTGAGTGTTTAACAACTCGTTAGCAGACAAATTGTAAAGAAGCTTATAAAAATTATCAAAAATTTCTGAATTAACATCCTCCCCAATATTTTTCATTGGTGTATCAATAATAATAAAATTAGGAAGAGGTAAACCATTATTTTCAGCAACAATGTGAATTGATAATAAGTATGCTACATTGAAAAGAGTCTTTTTACCTCCACTACCTGCATTTTCAAAACTCCATTTTCTGTCTTCATTACCTTTAGGATATACATATATGTTCCAAGTAGTTCTGTTAATCTTTGCAATATCACCTTTATTTACACCAGGGAAACTAATGTCTAATAGTGTTTCAACAAATTTAGTCTCTAATTCACTTATAATTTTAGATGCTTTATTGAACTTATTTTTTTCAGCTAGAATCCTTTCTTTTGTTTTACTAATATTTGAATCAGATTTTATTATTTTCCCTTCAATCAAACTAATTTCAGTTGGTATTTTTTTTAAGCGATTAAATCCGCGTATTCTTTCTTCTATCGTAGCAATACTTCTATCAACCTCCCTGAATGAACTTAAATATTTAGAATCGTAATTTTTTAATTCAGTATTAATTCTGTCATCAATATTTTCTTTGAAATTTTCAAGTTTTTTTATTAACCTCCTTTGCCTATCTAACTCTTTTTTATGGATAATAACAGAATTATCAAGCTCTTCAATTCTTGAATCAATGTCTAATCTTATAGTTTCTATATTGTTAGCTTTTTCATCAGGCTTATTCAAGTCAGAGTGACACAAATAACAATCATCTTCATTAACTACAGCATTTTTAATGTCCGTACCACAGGAAGGGCATAAATCAAACTTAACGTTGTCTAAAACATGGGCAATTGAAATCGATCTTGCCATTTTAAATTTTGATGCTAATAACTCATTTTTAAGTGATATTTGGTCGTCAATTCTACTTTTTAAATCACTAAGTGCATTAAGAGATATTTCAAGGTTAACAATATTCTTTCTAGCGTTTTTTCTTAATGAATCAACAAGGTGTGTTTCTGATTGGTAACCACTTTCTAATTTATCTTTATGCTTTTTTAAATCAAAAAGCTTGTTCTTATTTGTTTCTGCCTTTTTCTCAATTTCGTCAACAGATTCAAAATCAAATTTTGTCATCAAAGTTTTAAGGCTTTCAACGTTACTTATGTAATTACTCTTTTCATTTTTATAACTAAAAAGTAGCCCCTCTAGTTTGCTCAACTCCTCTGAATGATATCCAACAACATAACGCATAACATCACGAGATTTATTACGTTTAAATGTATCTTCTAACCTGTAAAAAGAAGAGTCAAGATACTCTTGTTTTAAATAGCAATACCACATAAAGTCTCTAAAACTAACCCTAACCATCTCTGTATCCTCTTGAAGTTTACTCTTTCGGGATTTTGGAGGTTCAATATCTAGCAAGAAAAATAATAAATCGCTCAGATTGTGTATTGTTTCCCCGAAAATCGGGTTTTTGTCAGCATCAATTGGTGCTAGTAAAGTAAAACCCTCTTTATCACTATCAGTCCAAGTTACTCTTACATTATTAGTTTTACTTTCCCTATCAATAATTACATCGTTTTCACCAATAGATATTGATAATGTACATGAAACAAATTCTTGATTAATTGCAGAAGTATATTCAAGTTTCCCTCCTAAGGCAAAATCAATTAACCTAACGAGTGATGATTTACCTGAACCAATTTTACCATGAAAAAATGATATTTGGTGAGATAAATTGATCAGAACTCTTTCTTTTCTGCATTGAATTATTAAAGATTGAAATCTAAAATACATAATTAACTTATTTTTGTACCGTACTTTAATGTCCCTATTTCTGGGAATGTTTTGTATATAAAATGCATCAAATTAGTGCCGGATTTATTAAAATTTCCTTTTATGATTTTTGCTCTAGTAATTAAATCTTGATTAACATTATCATTCATTAATTCAAGTACAATTTTTCTACCATAATCCGTAATCCCAATATGGACAGTTCTACCTTGAGGACGAATATATATTAGGCCTTTACCAACAAGTTCATTTATAAACTTACGATATCTAAAATCCCATGGCCCATATTTAAACCGAATCATTTTAGATTCTACGCTTTTCCTTTCATATTGTTTTAGTTTAACTCGTTCTGGGTTTTTATTAATTGAGTTCAAAGCTCTTTCTAGATATAATGGATACCTTAATAAAAAGTCAAGTTTGGCTAATTTGGTAAGCCCCCCTATTGAGTCTTTTCCTTCCGTTCCAGAAAAAATATTTATTAAGATTAGAATTCGCCCCAAATGACTATCTTCTTCTCTTTCTAATTCTAATAAGTGTTCAAATAAGTTCATTCTATGTCGAATTTTTTACTCCACCATACTTTACAATCCTCTGTTAATATAGATGACATACCCATTAAGTGTTCATAGCGAAAATTTAGTACTCCATCTGCATCTTCCTTAGTGCTCGTTTTTAATCTTTTTCTAAGATTGACAAGCATTGAAGTGCCAAAATTATTCTCATCACTATATTCATCATCAAATGCTTCTTGTGACTCGGCATTTACTAATAATCTTATTTGATTGTACTTTTTACTAGCATCGAATGTGCCTTCTTTGTACATTAATTCCATTAAATAAGTTTCTAATGAATATTTTAAATCCTTCATTAAACCAATGTTTTCGGAACTTATTCCTCCAGCATCCATTTTTAATTCTACTTTGCTATCGGTTTTGGGAATTTGAGCTAAATTAGTAGTGTCTTTTAAAAACAACGATACAGGATTTTTCAATTCATCAGAAATCAACTCATTTAGTTTTTCCTTTGTTATTCTCTTTCCTTCAATTCTTTGTTGAGTTTGAATCTCAATTTCAGGTTTTTGCTGTAAATAATTTTCAACCAAATTTTCATCTTTCTGCAAGGCAGCTGCTTTAAAATGATAGCCAAATAATTTGTTTGCTATTGAATTCAAAACTCCCAAGTTTTGACCTTTGGTTAGAGACATCTTTGTAAGCTTATCTACTATGTGAAGGTTGATGTTTTCAAGATTTGCATATTTAGAATGTACTTCTACTTTTTTTAATGTATTTAACACATCTTCAATATCACATGATAGTTCCTTGCAAATTTGATTGATTATTTTTTTCCCTTTAGACCTAGCTTTAGTAAGTTCATCAACACTGTCTAGTTCAGCTAATAAAATTAGATGCTTTAAATTATAATGAGATGTTGAAGAATCCATACCTGTATTTGTAGCAAAAACAAATTTTCTGAATTGATTAGGAAATTTCTTATCCAAGTCTACAAACCTTTTTAAGGATTTAATGACTGGATTATCAATTGACTTAAAGGGACCTAAATTTAAATCTCTAGTCTTTACTTGAATACCTATAAATTTACCTGATGATTCTTTTGCTAGAACATCTTCGAATTGCTCACAGAAAACTTCTTCTATATCATTTTCAGAATCTAAAATGCTGAGTGCAATCAAAATAGAATAATATACCTGATATGCATATCTCTTTAGAGTTTCATCTCCAGGGTCATTAAAATCAATTTCTTTATCTGGACTTTTATTCATTAAAATGTTTAGTCGCTAGTTACAAAACAAAAGACACTAACCTTTAGAAGTATTATATTCTTAATACTATCTATGCTATAATTCAATTAATAGAGAGAGAGAATTATCTTACAAATAAGATAGCCAAATATATTAAAAAAAAAAATTAAATCTGATTAAAAAAATCTTTTAAGCTTACCTCAAAATATACACAAATTCGTAAAAGTGTACTATAGTTAATATCTCTTTTACCTTGCTCAATTCTTGCAAAGTGAATACCAGTATCATTATATGCGTTTTGCTGGCTCACACCCTTTTGTTTACGAAGAACTTTTATTCTTTGTGCAAGTTGTACTAAAACCTCATCTTTTGAGAAATTTTCCATGACACCAAGGTCATATCTTTAATTAATTTCAACAATGACACATTGGTCATTTTTATATATATTTGTTTTTAAATATTTAAAAAGCAATATGAATAAAAAATCAAACTCCAAAATGATTAAAAAATCAATTTTGACTTTATTAATTGCAACTCTATTATTGACTTGTAAATCTGAAACAAAAGCTAACATAGTTGAAAAACCCCTACCACAATATGAGACAGTAAAAGAGATGCTATCATATGCCAACGACTTTTACGAAGAGAACGGCTCTCTTAAGTTTATATCAAAAGACAGTAGTAATTTGCATATTCAAGTTTCTAAGCCTGTCTTTCAAAATGATTTAGAAAAGAATAAAAAAGAAATTGTAAAAAGAGACATTATTTATGTTGCGTTTCAGACATTTGCTCAAACTGATATAAATGAGCTTACAATAACTGCTGTTCCACTAGACCAAGAAAATAGTAAAAATTACTTTGAAGAATACAAGATGACACTAAAAGTAAACAGAAATCGAGCTAAGTCAATTCTTAAGAAATATTTGAATAGTGATGATTTTTCTATTTTATATAGCGAAGATGATGGTCTTTGGCTACCTAATTCTAACTTTAGTAAACTTAAATTTGAGAAGTTGGAAGAGGTATTTAATGACTTGTAAACAAACTAATTCAATCAAATAACTTTCGTTTTTCCCTTTCTTTTTTCATGTAATCAATTATAGCAAGCCACATAATTGCACTTGATAATATTTGATAGTCAAAACTGGTAATATGTAAAATCTTAAGTATAGTACCTGTATAAGCAACAATAACCCAAACTAGTTTTAAATAATCAAGTCTTTTTCTAATAGGTTTATTAAGAAAACTAAAGAAATAAGTTAATACGGCTAATGCAAAACCAATAATCATAATTATATTATTGTATTGCCAATATAATATTTTAGCTAATGCACCAATGATTATGATAGCAAAGACCACTTTGAATATTCTGAAATATTTAGTTCTAATAAAAGTGCCATTGCGAATTAACATAAGAAATCCAGAAAATTCACTTATTGCCAGACCAATTTGAGTCCAGAATTCAGCATCTGGACTATAAGTTAATTTTGAAACTACAAACCCTATTAAAGCGATAACTAGACCTATAATTATAACCGAAACATAATTGTAATTTTTAGTCTTCATAAATTTTACTGTTGGGTATTAAGAGTTTAAATATAACTGATTAGCATCAAAGACATCCTTAATGTCATCTCTTGTTACATTGTATATTTTTATTCTACTTAAATTAGAATATATATAATCAATATTTTCTTCTGTAAATGTTTCTTTACCTAATCGCTCAAACTCTTCTTGAATTTCAATAATTATTTCGACCTCATCCTTTTTAACCCTTTCTATTGTTTTACGAAGTAGATTATTCCATATATAGTTAGTTTTATCATCATACTCTGTTTCATTCATTTCTTCCGTATAATCTATTCCACCAGATAAGTTAACATGAATTGCTTCTAAAGTATATTTAATGGATTTAAATCCTCCCCACCAACCAAACACCATTGAAATTAAAGTGTACCATATAGATAGTGAAACTAAGACAAAGTTATTCTTGATTGTATAAACCTTTGTATTGCTATAAAAGCGAAAGAAAAGAAAACCTATGGATACTCTGAAAACCTTATATCTAATCATGGTTTCGTAGCTTCTTTAAATTTAGTTTATTTTCAAACCAATCATGAAAGTATATAATCAATCCAATAATAAAATGATAGATCATTAGACTCTTGCCCAAAAGTTCATGTGTATTTACAGAATCCCAAAGGAATATTCCCGAAATTATGTGGTATGCGGTTAGAAGGAATAAGCTCTTATTTGATTTACCTATCAAAATAAATACTATAAGAATTGCTTGAAAAAACAATCTCCCAAGATGAATTGGCAATCTCTCATCTCCAATTTTGTTATACACTAAAACCATTAAAACTACTTCAACAATTATAGTTAGAATAATTGCTGCTATTAATACAGGCCTTTCCATCATCTTTAACGAGTAGTTCTTCTTAATAATTCTTTTACTTTCATTTCTGCTTTTCTAGAATTTATATCTCCTGAAAGCACTAATTCATTAATCTTCAACAGCTCTTTAGCTATTGCTATATTGTTGTTTGAAGCTATTAATAAATCATTCTGAGCTTCTTTATGCTCTTTAATTTTCATCAAAACTCTTCCTCTTGTCAAATAGAAACTTGGGGTCGATTGGTGAATTTTTAAAGCTCTATCAAAATATTTAATCGCTTTCTTATATCTCTTAAATCTTTTATAGCATAATCCAGTATTATATTGAACCTTATAATTTTCTGGAAACTTATCTACTACCTTTTTATGTAGTCTTAATGCTTTCCAATTATCCTGATTTCTCAAATAACTATAGGCTAAATTCACCTTAATTTCATCTATTCTATAATCTCCTTTTAAGCTAATTAGATAAGCAGGGATCGCAAGGCTATGTAATTCTCTAAGGGCATAACATTGAGCTTTAATATAATAGGCATAATATAATGAACCCTCTAAGCCTATCACTAGGTCGCATTCTTTTCTGGCTTCGTCAATATCATGATTTACAAAATACAAGCATGCCTTAAAAAAATGAAAAAGGACTTTCTCTAATTTAGTTTTAAAAATATCTGGATTAATACTTTCAAATGTTGATAGCTTTTCTTCAACATCAATTTCCTTGAGCTGAATAGCTAACTTTAGAAACTCACCAATATAAATATCCTTAGTCTGAGCAGTGAATTCATCACATAACTGTATGGCTAATTCAGTTTCATCATTTTCCCACTTATCAACAGCCCGATCAAGCAATTGAAATAAATAATCGGAATAATTCTCCTTCAGAGGGTTAAGAAAAAAAGAGTCGTTTAAAAACTCTTTTAGGTCTAAAAAATTAAATAAATCATCGTTCATTATATGCTTCAAATATATTTTACCAAAATTTCCAAAAAGGTTTATTCCTCATTGGTTTCAATTCCGTTTTGGGGTTATTATATTTTTCTATGATTTCAAAAACTCTACCGTAATTATAATCAATATTATCTGGCGTTTTTTTCCAATTTATACTTGTTATTTCAATTCGAGTATCCAATGAACCATTCCATTTAACATTAAATCCATTTGTTTGTAATAAATCAACTATTCTTTCTACGACCTCTTTAGCTATATCATTATTTTGATTAGTACTATCATAGCCTATAAATAACATACGTTCTTTTTCAATAGCTCTCTCTAAGTCTTGCGAGTGATAATAACAATAACCTTTAGCCTCTATGCCGATTGCGCCTAGTTCATCAATGATTTCCATACAATCACCTTCAGCATCTTGTCTTGTATGACCTGCCATATGAAGGCTAACTATTTTTTCTCTATTAAGCTGATCGAATACCTTTACTAATCTTTCAAAATCTGTAGGATGTTGCCAGTTTTTACTGTCATCCACATGTTTTTGCAACCTACTTTCTATTTCAACTTTCAACCACTCTTCATCAAAATCATCTTCGTCATAAAACAATTCCCGAATACTTTCGAAAAGTTCGTCTCCATTTTCAAAACCAAAAAGAATATCTTTTTTTAACTGCTCTAAAGCTTCATCTTTTATTTCTTGTTTCATGGGTTTCTCTATTTTCAAGTTTTTCTATTAATTTTTCTTAAGGCTATCAATAAGCTTTTTATCTTGATCGATTTCATTTTTATAATACTCCTTTTCTTTATTTAAATCTCTTATCTCAGAATCAAGTTTTCTATTCAATTTATTGAATTTCTTTTCTAACTCCAGATTTAAATAAAACACATGAATAATAGCATAAATATCTTGTTTACCTACTCTGTTAATAGCCTCATCAAAAGGAAGCTTTAAAATTTCAAGAAACTCAGCAGCATTTTTATCGCCTTCTGAAGCTTTTTGAGACATCATATTATTAATTTCCTTGTGCTTAATATAATACTCTGTCATTTTATTAAAATCAGTTTCATCATAGTTTAGGGAATCAATCTTTTCTAAAACTTTTTCTATCGACAAACTATCTGTTTTCAAATTCTTAGTTTGAGAAAACAAGAAGGGACTTGAAAAAAATATAAAGATTATAAACGCATTTTTCATTTTAAATATTAATTATGTTCTTTAATCTGATGCTGATATTTTTCTCTATCGGTTGGAGTATTTCCAAATATAGAAATTCCAGTATCAAAAATCTCTACTTCAAAATTCCGTTTCTTTAAATAAAGATCATTCAAATCTATTGACAAGAATACAAATCCTAAAAAAAGCAGTCCGTAGCCTATCCAAAATACTTTAACAATTTTTGCTGGTATATTAATTGTCCAAATGCGAGTTGCTAAAAATGTTACTACAAACCAAAACAGAAAGTATGTCATCAAATTAACAAATAGTTCGAATATAAAATATTGAGTAGACAACGACGTATGGAAACCTTCGCATTTATAAATTAATGGAAATCCTTCAAAAAACACATCTTTAGCATCAATCGCAATTCCAAACCACCATTTGGTGACTAACCCAAAAGATATTAAGGTTAAAGGAAGGATTAATCTAAATATATGTTTTGTCATTATTACTTTTCTAAACCTTAATAATTGGTATTAACATTTTCTCTACCCTATTGATGTCTTCTAGTGAAACAAGCTTAAGTGTCTTTACAAATAAATTATCATTTTCAATTTCAACTTCCAGTCCTTTTTCTTTTTCAAAAGCCTCTAAAATTCGATTAATCTGAATAATGCTATGACTCTTTTTTATAGTAAAGCATTCATATCTGTCCGATTTGATTTCATCATCATTTCTAATAAGGTCAAATATTTTTTCGGATGATGTCTTCTCTCTAAAAAAGTAATGCCCATTTATTGAATCTATCTTTACCCAAAACATTAAATGAGACTCTCTATAATGTCCAGCTAAGTTTAATTCAACAGAAGGGAGAAAAACAGCACCTCCCTCAAATTTATATGAATCTGAGTATGACCAATCATCATAGTTTTTAAAAGTCTTTAATTCTTCTAAAACACTGTGTTGCTCTTCTGAGAATCTAGTTTTTCTATAGTCTTTGCTTTCTCTTAAATAATTTAGAGCTATTTCAGCTTGTTTTGCTCCTTCAGTAGGCAATTTGTTTAATTCAGCTTTAGGAATCGTTTTAAACTCGTTATCATGAGCTATCCAATGACCAGATTCTGCTTGTTCTAAAGTTAATTTAGCACCAGTCTCTGGATCAATTATATATTCATCTTTCAAACTTTCTTTAAGTTTCCTATCATATTCTCTCTCTTCAGCTGTTCTGCTAAACATCCAAAAGATTAAAGCTATAACCACAACGGTAAGCCCTATAAACAAGAGTATCTCGACATTATCCAAATGATTCCAATTTATTATTCATATACTTATCGGGCTACTTATGTTATCACTATCCAAACAATCTTTTAAAGAATCCTTTCTTCTTGTTCTTAATAACCCATATGAGTTCTTTACCATGGCGCTTTGTAAATTGATTCGATCCAAATTTTCCCCAAGCAAAACCATCTCCGTTTTTGTCATTTCTTAAATCAGCAACTGTCCATTCATCTCCTTCAAATTCATCCAAAAACCCCTTAAAAGAAGTGTTTTTGGTTAAAAAATCTGTTTTGCTAACACAGAGATTATTATTATCCCATACTGTCATTACTGTATTATCGTGAACTTCGTTTAAATGGCATGATTCTGGTTTTTCATAAAACTCCACCAAATGCATTAAGTATTCATTTAAATTTTGTGAATGAACTATAAATACAGCTGGATCATGACAAGCAAAAAACACCTTTCCTAAATTTCCGTTTTTATCAATATCTAAAAGCCAAAAATTTCCAAACCCATCATGGCCGAGTGTTATTGAATAAGGAGAGAGCTCCCAAAACCCAAACTCTCCAATGGAATCAAAATAAACCCTTTCTAATCCAAATCCATCCCATCCCTTGGTGTATTTCAATATATCTAACAATTCTTTATCTATTGAGCTATTAGGAAACTGTTTCTTTAAATTTTCAATTTCCTTATCTGATAAAGCAGGCTGGAAGTCTAGCGTATATTGCTCTCCATCTTCGTCAGTAAAAGTTGAAGATTGAAGTTTTTCTATTATTTGAAGATTATTCATTTCTCTAATTTAGGTTCTTAAATTTACTATTCGCTTTTCTTCTTTTTAAATACATCAATAGACCCATAATAATTAATGGTACTATCACACAAATAACAACAGATGCCTGAATATAATTAAGACCTATTATGCTAAACCAGTTTAAAAAATCAACTGATTTGTTAAATAATGCCGTTGAGAAAATCGAAAAATCAGGAACTATAATGATTGTTAAGAGAATCAACACTACAAATCCTATTTTAAGGTAGTTTGTTTTTAAAATTCTTTCAATCATATATATAAATATGACTGGAATAATAATAAAATAAACAATAATATTAACCTCATGATAAGTAAATCCTGAAATTTTTGAAATCCATTTTAATAAATCATATACAATTTTAAATGCTTCATTCATTTTTTATTAAACACAATTAAAAAGATTATCAATAAAACAGGAACACAAACTATAAAAATTAGCCCATAATATTTTATAAAAACTATTGCTGCTATCATCGTAATTAGAAAAGCCAAAATTTGTAATACTCCTTTTTTTATGTTTTTCTCATAATATCCATCTACAATAAAAATAAACAAAGGAATTATCGCTATAAATTCTAAGTAGATCATTTTTTAACTTCAAGAATGAAGGGTGATTCTGTTAGTCTAAAAAATACTTTTCCGTTCTGTTTTTTAACAATTATTTCCATTAAACCTCCGTTCCACTTTTCCTTATCTTCCCATTCCTGTATAACAATTTTTGACTTTTTAGCATCATACTTCCAATGAACCTTTATCATCATATCTTCAATTCCAATAAAGTCAATATCAAAAGTAAAACTGTGATCTGATTCTAATTCAAATGTAGATTCTTTAAATGCTCTCATTAAAGCATCCATCGTTTCTTTTTCAGCCTCAACAGAAGGCAGCTCTCCTTCTAAGTTAACAACATTCCATTTACCTATAAGTTCTGATTCTTTAATTGATTGGCTATAGGTAGCCATATTTGCGAAAAACAAAACGATAATTAATACTTTAGATATATATTTCATAGATATTATAATAGCTAGTTTTTAGTTCTTAGTTTTTTCAATAACACAATTCTCTTTCAGCAACTTCTCACCTCTTTTTTGTCCTAATTCTGCAAGTCTAGCCCAGTCATAACAGGCCTTTAAATATTCCGTTTTTTGAACATAACAAGCTGCACGATTATACAATGCATCAACTTTAGTGTGGTTTATTTCAAATGATTTTGTGAAATATTTAATTGCTTCATCAAATTTATCTTTTTGAAAACTTGACAATCCTAGATTAAAGTATTTGTTTCCGTCTCTTATTTGCTCATAAGTTAAACCATAAAGCCCACGAAGCTGAGTAAATGAATCTGTTAGTAAACCAATGTTTAGGCCTCTATAGGTTTTAGTCTTTTCCATGATAATTACAAAATTAATAGCAATGGAATCATAGTTTTCAAATCCACTAACATCCCAGAAATTAAATGTTTCATTTAAAAGGTTTACAATAACCCCCTCTCTAAAAGGATCGTCTTTATCTCTATATGTGATTTCGGTTCTAACTTTTTTATCCTTAAGCAGTATATTTATTGTCCCTTTTAGACTAAGACTCTTATGAGTTTTTTGAAGTCCTCTATTGAGGTATCGCTCTAAATTCTGACTAAATTGCGGTGTATAGTAAGGGTTTGCTATTAAATGGTTTGAACTAATATGCTTTTGCTTTTCAGTTAAATTAATATTAGCCTTTTTTATCAAATAATGTCTCTTCAACTTATCATCCTCCACACCTTTCATTTGCTCAACGATAATTAATGAATCTTTATTTAGCTTTTCTACTTCGTAAGCAAAATGTTTTGATGCAACAATCCTATTTCCTCTTAACTTATATTTAGAATTTGAATTGTCCTTTTTCTGAGCAGGATAATAATCTGTATCATAATCATTATCTCTAAAAACCATTTCGAAATGTTTAATATAATCTGGGTAGACAGGAATTAAATAGCTGCTGTCCTTCATTTCTGTTTTTATTTTTACCCAAGAGCCTAATAAATTAGACTTATTAAGCTGAGCTAACCCAATACAGGGAATTAAAAAAAGTATTAAAATTATATGTCTTTTTCCCATTCGCTTTATTAATGCAACACTTCTTTTTTTAATTGACCATTTTTATGGTACTTCTTCCAAGTACCTATCTTAGTATTGTTCAGCATTTGTCCTTCACAACGCAAATACCATTTACATTCTTTAAATGAATAATCGTACTTCTTATTATATGTGAGAATTTCAAAATACTTTTTAGGATTAAGAAAATCTTTAATGGTTTTTGCTTTGGTATCAATCTTTATTGATTTGGATTCAAACATTAAAGCACCATCATCATTGCTAAACCATTTATAAACGAGCATATTTCCAAAGTTATCGTATTCAATCTCATTAGCAACGTTTCCATTCCTATAATACTCAATCCATTTCCCTATGGAATATTCATAAACATAATTTCCGTACTCATACCTTATTCTTTTTCCTTGCACTTTTTGCACACCGTTTTTATACTTTATATCTATCTCAACAGAATCTGTAGGTTCAATTTGTGAAGCAAATTCTTTAAAATTTGGCGTGTGATGTTGAGCAAAACTATAATTCAATAGTGCTGCTAGAAAAACAAAAAAAGCTAAACAATAGTTCTTCATCCTTAATTTCAATCAGTTTCAACTGAGGTTTCCCAACCATCATAATCTCCTTTATATTTCATTGACATTTTACGCAATGATGATGTAACAGGGTAAATAGAATCAATATCTACATTATCAACTCTATGAAAACGCAATCTGTAAGGCATATTTTCATCTTCAATCTTACCTGAAGATTCAATCTTAAAACCTTGTTCTATTACCTCCTTTTTAAATAATTCCAAACTAGCATTGTCTGAAAAATAAGCCCAATGGTCTATTCTTCTTGCTTTAGTTAAATTGTCTCCAGCATTTTTTAAAGCTTCTAAAACCTTTTGGTCTTCCATATAATTAATAGTTTCTTCATTAGGGTAAAGAAACTGAGTATAATATTCCCAATTTTTGTCTTCTTTAATATTTAAATAGTACTTTTTATTTGGGTAGCTGGTTTTATAAAATTGTTCAATCTTCTTTTTTATTCCCTCATCCGATTTTAGGTAGAAATATTCTAATCTTTCAAAATTGTGCATAAAAGAGCCAACTAAAATGTTTTCACCATTTCTATTAAGTATAGCTTCCAATTCATCCCCTATTTTATGTAATAACTTAAATGTTTGATCTCCCTTAGGGAAACCATCTTCTCTTTCACTTTCATAAGTTATTCCAGTAACTAAAACGTAATTGTATCCTGATAGGGGAGCTGAGTTAATTAAATCCATTCTTACTGTTGTAGAACCAGGCTTTCCACCTTCATAATATGCAATATAAGATTCCCAATTCTCAGTTTGGGTTTGAGAAATGGCTAGGTTACAACTCAAAAACATTCCCAAAAAAAGAACTATTATTTTCTTCATCTATTTATTAATTAAGTTTAATGCCTATCAATTTGACTCGTTATTGTCTTATCCTTAATCTTATCATCATTTGCCAACATAAAAGCTTTACTTAATATTGTTGCCAATGTTGAATCTCCTTCAAATGGCAGAAATACATTTGCCTCTTTTTTTCTATCTGCTACAATACATAAATACTGATCATTGGGCTTCATCAAAATATTACCGCTGCCCATATGAATTTTGTAAATTCTTAATTTACCTTTTACAATAAGAAAATTTCCTTCGAAGCTACATTGATCTTTTATTTGAAGTTTTGGAATTAAATTTTCAAGCAATGACTTTCTTTCGATACCACTTGTAGCCAATTCTCCAAAAGAAAAACTTGACCAATAACCATGAAACCTTTCTTCTCCACCGTCTCGCCAATTAGGATCAGCACCAATACTAGTAACTCCAACAAACAAATCGACGTCTCTCATACATTCAGAAAAAACTATCGCGGGAACATCAATCATATTAACTTGATTAAACTCATCATAAAACCGAACTTGATCAGTTTGTAAATAATTAAATATTCCCATATCATTTGCTGAATCATGTACACCTTCTGTTTCTGTCCAAAACTCTATTCTGTACTTCCACGAAGGGATGTATAAGGTTGGAATATTATGCGAATCCCATTGCCCTTGAAGTTGATAACGCCAGCCTCTTTCTCTACATAAAGCATTAAAAATATGTTGCCTAATTATATGCGCTGCATACCTATTGGAATAAGAATTTGTTGTCTTTTCAGCATCGGTAACTATATATACTTCTCGGTGAGCTTGCTTAAATGGCTGCTTTACCTTGTTTTTAACTAACCATGTTCTCCATAATTCAACTTCCTTTACGGTAGCGGTAACAGGATGCCATAATTCTACTATGGATTTCTTAAAATCAATATTTGTAGTTCCTTGAGTATTGACAAACTTTCCTTTATGAAAAATGGCACTTATCGTTTTATTACTTTCAGTAAAGTTCCAGATAAGTTTAGTTCCAAAAAAAGCTAATAATTTATTTTCTAAGTATAACTCTTCCCATTGTGAATAAGTCCATCGTCGTTTACTCAGAAATATTTTTTCTATCCTATTTTTTTGTGCGCTGAGATTAGATTGTATATCCTTTACTTGTTTTTTTAACACGCGTAATTCTGTTGGAAAATTGTCCCTTACATATTTAGGAATTGTTTTTATTTGTTTTCCTTTTTCATTCTCCCATAATAAGGTTATAGTACTACTGTCTATAATTGTTATTATCCCTTTATAAGAATCAAAACTCTTTGTTAGTTGATAATCATTATTTAATTTATAATCTTGAACAGCAAGTTCCTCTATTTCGTCCATTGTCTTACCTTCTGCCTCTGCAACTCTAACAATTGCCTTAGTAATTAATGATTGTACAGAAGGGTACTTAATCTTCATTCTAAACTTTGTTAATCTTGAGACCCCATCCTTATATGGCAATTTAGAGAACGTATAAATACATGCATTACCTAATTTAACACTAACGGCACCATAACCTGACAATTTTTTAAAACTCCACAAGCCTAAGTCTTCTACAGCTTGATTTAAGTTATTATCATTCAATAAAGAACTCATCCAAATGGCAGACCGTAACAATTGAACATTTTCATCTGAAGCAAATGTAAATTCATAAGTTTTCTCTTTATGAATAACCTTCAACTGTTGTATTATCAAACCAATCCATGATATAAAACTGGTTACCAAAAATTCTTCACCTATTAATTCTATTTTACTATTGCAGTCTTTAAACCAAGCCTTTGTTGGCGTGCTTTTTTCTCTTCCTTTTGAAAAATGGTTCAATAATGAAATAAATGCTTCTTGCTTTTCTCCTTTAAATGCCTTTGCGGTATTTAAAATAGCTCCGCCTAACTTATCACTGTCACTAACAGAAAATTGTTTTGGACCTTCTTTAATAAGCTTAATTTTATTTAAAACTTTAGTCTCGTCAGCATAAACATATCTTTGATTGGAAACTAACTTTTGAATATGATTAAGGCTTTGTTTTAACTTTGGTGTGAGTGTAGTGTTTTTTGCCAGTTTCTCAACTCTGCTTAAAAAAGGAACGATTGGCCATTCGGATGTATAAAAATAATCTTTCTTTTTAGCTGACAACTCCTTGCTTAACTGCAACAATTCATCTTCATCAAAGGTCAAGTCTGACAAACGCATCAATAAGCTTACTAATTTTGAAAATACATCTTTTACATAATATGATTCTTTAGCCCACGAATTATTGATTCCCCTATATCCAATATTTTTGTAATAAATTAAAAGACGAATCACATCCTTTTTAAAACCAACGGATTTTGTTTTAAGCGTTTTATAATGCTCAAGGGTGCTTAATTTTATTGTATAGCCTTCTTTAGCATCTATAGCTTCATTGATAAAATCATTTAAAAATAATTGTACTTCTTTATTTACTGATGTTTCTTTTTGGGTTTCTTTTGCTAAATGCCCAAACATTCTTTTAAAAAAATCATTCATTTTTTCAACCTCCAACTAAAGGAGTCAATTTTAAAAAACTAATTTTGGTTTCTGAGTTCACTAAAATTTCCTTATTATAATCTGTTATTTGTTCATCGTCTACAATTACAAAATAGCCGTTTTTAAGGAATGCATCTAAAGCAACATATACCTGCTGCTCTCCATCTATATTTTTTCTTTTTTTAACTCTGAATCCGTTTAATGTTTTCTCAGCATCGCTTGGTTGAATTAAGCCTTTAAAGATTTCAGGTTTATTCTCATTATATGATTTAACTTCAGTTAAAACACGAGCAGTAATTATATCTCTTAGTGTGGTTCTTTCGTTTTCAACTTTAATTCTTATTTCATTAAGAATATCACCAGAAGCCGTTTCGTCTTTTATTATTAGTGTCGTCATTACTTAGGTTTAAAATAGATTAGTATTGAGAAGTAGCATGATATTCTCATACTAAAAACACTCTACTAATCTAATGAATTTATACGAAATAATTGACAGAAATTATTTTAGTTACTGTGAGCTATTTTTAGGTCTGATGCAGTAGGTTGCGCATTGTTTTTCTTATACACTTTACACAGTTTTGGGCTTTGTTGCTAATTTTGTATTATTTAGCTCTCATCAACAATCGATCACTTGTATTTAGGCATTTGGTCATTAAAACAACAAAAAAAAACAAGTATTTATTTAAACATTATTGCTACTAGATAACCGCTATGTGATATAATGTTGTTATATAGCTTCCAATCTTTTTTCAAATACTCATTTACCTTTTCTTCAAAATCTGGAATATGATCTTCTCTAATAATCTTTGTTTTCTTCATGATTGTATTTTAAACTATTATATATTTAATGTGTTATGTTAGTGCCTATATATAGGCACTTAACTTAATAACATATGCACTTAGATATGTTAAGTAACAAGTGTTAAACAATGTAACATGTCATTTCTTATAAACCCCTAACTTATATGGCGCTCTAGGAGCTTCTTGAATAAGCCACTCTTTGGTTTTTAGATATTTAATAAACCCTCTCATAGCATTATTCCCAGAAGCCATATCTGGCTTTCTAGTTTTAATAACTTCCTGTAAAGTATTACTTAAGTCTGTCAGAAGATATTCGTCTTTTTTAGAGTAAACTTCATTAAGCATTTGAAACTTTTCAAAATCAGGAATACTTAACAACCCGCCCTTTATAGGTTTTTTCTTAACCCTAAATTCATAATCTTCAATAGCTACAGGCAGACCATCAATAATCTCAAACGCAAAATCATCAGGTTCTTGATTTCTACACATTACTGGTTCTACAATCGAAATATCTTTATTCTGTGAATCCCTTGTGACCGATAGAACAGTTTCTGCTTTATGTGATAACTCACTTCCAAGATGTCCTCTAGCATTACTATCTCCTTTATTTTGATGAAGTACACAAACGATATGAATATTACACTCTTCTGTCCACTTCAACAATTTACTTGCAATTTCAGTGGCTTCCTCTTCACTATTAATTGACTTTATTAGGTCTTTTATTCCATCAATCACAACAAAACCAACCTTAGGGTTATTATAGATAGCAAACTCGATTAACTTAAGTCTTGCTTCTGGATTTAAACTCCTTAAACCATACACCTTTAAGTTCTTCGGATTAGGCACGCCTATTTGTTTACATACACGTTTTAAAGCTGCTTGGACATGGTATCTTGATTGCTCGGTATCAAAGTATAGGACGCCGCGTTTCCCTTTAGGTAATCGGCTTTGGTATTGACTTAAAAGCTTGTCATTCGAGGATGCAACTGACGTTACAATATTTATAAAAAAAGACTTTCTGCTTTTTGCTTTTCCAGTTACCAATCCGAAATTACTTAGAGTACCTAAAATACTAAATTTAGTTTGAGTTTTATCAAACATTCCCCAGGCAATTTCAGGTGGTTTTAATTTTTCTGAAGAATCAACCTCATATTTTTTAAGAGCTTTTTTAAGTCTTTTAGTATGCTTTTTGTTATGGGTCTTATCCATAACATTATTTTTTTAATAATTTTTAATGCGTCCATGATTTCAGAACGCTTATAATACCGCCTAGATCCTGAGATTCCATAACACTTTATCTTACCTTTTCGCTGCCAGTGCCATAAAGTAGATAAGTTTATATGCAACAACTCTGCCGCTTGTTCGCGAGTAAGCAATTCATCATTTGCATTTTCGTGAAGTAATTCTTTTTTTAATTTTTCTAGTGATTTCTTTACTTTTTCATCAACTAAATCGGCTAATTGATGTGGGGTTGTCCCAATAAATTGAATTTTATCCATTGCATTAAATTTTATATTAATGCAACATTATTTATTCTTTCAACGAAGTCTAAGAACTTAGTTAGTTTAGTATTGTATTAGTTAATTATTAGTAGATTTTACTAAAGTTTGTCTTAAGAGCATCTGTGCTATAACCCTCAAAATATTCTCCTAATATTTTAACATATTTTTCTTGTTCTCCATGTGGCTTTGAGGATTCTACCTTATAAAAATTATAAAATATTTTCTTTATATTTTTTGATTTTGCTTTTTCGCTAAACCTAAAACGAGAAGATGGGTATTCTAATTCTTCAAACGCCAACTTTAAGTAAAGTTCTAACGATTCCTGAGTGAGGTATTTTTTGTCGACTAATTTTTTATAAAAATAACTATAAACTTTATTCTCATTTAAGTCATTAAAATTATTAATAAATTGAAGATTGTTAATTTCCTTTTTTTTAAGTTCAACGTATTTTTTTAGCTTTTCTAATGAAAATTCTAAATTACTTTTTTGATGACCTGAAAGATTTAACTTGTTTAAATATTTCTTAACTCTTTTTACAACTTCAGGATATTGTCCAATAACTTCTTTCATGTATTCATTATAATAATATTCTTGAAGACAAACTTTTAAAAAGCTTATTTCTTTAGGGTCTAAAATAGTCGTAAACTCTTTTATCGATAGGTGTAAGTCATCATGATTCAAAGTCATTTTAAGACTACGAATATACCTCTTGAATATTCTCTCAAACTCTTCGTCTTTGTTTTCCATAACTAGAAGTAATTTGTTATCTCCATCGCTAAATCTTTATTACTTTTCCCAATATAACTCAAAAACATTTTCTCTGTTGAATGTCCTGTAACATAAATTAAATATGAAGTAGGTATTTTACCATAAAAATTAGTTGCAAATGAACGTCGTCCTATATGAGAGCTTACAAGCTCCCACTTTTCATAAATACCAGTTAGCTTTCTGTATTTTTTACTTCCTTCGAAAGTTTCAACTTTTTTACTTCCCTTAACCTTTTCTTTTAGTTTGGCTTCTTGACAAACAGTTTTAATATAACTGTTATATTTCTGCTCAGAGATAGTTCTAGGGAACTCTCCGTTTTTCTTCTTTAATACTTCTATTACTTTAGGATGCAAAGGGACGGTCATTATTTTACCTGTTTTCTTTTGAGTAAATTCAATTAAAGGCTTACCCTTTTCTTCTCTTATATCATTTGAATTAAACCGAAGTAAATCTGAAATTCTTTGTCCTAAATAACAACTAATAATTAACCAATCTCTTGCATTTATTAGATACTCTGCATTCAAATCGGCTTTTTCAATTTTCTCTAAGTCATCAAATGATAGATATATATTTTCTACTTTAACCTCCTTGAGTTTTACCTTTTCAAGCTGATAGCTTGTTTCTAGACCGTTATACCTTGCATGCAAACATATAGTTTTTACGGAATGAATAGCTCTAGATATGGTATTATTGGCATACCCCTGCTCTAAACAATACTTCTCAAATTGGTTTTTAAAGCTTAAATCAATATCTAATATTTTTATTTTGTACCCAACACTGTTTTCGTATCTAATTAATAGTTTCTTAACTACATTATAATTTTTTAAAGTCTGATTGGCAAGGCTATTCTTTTTTTCGTCTAAGTAGTAATCAAAATAATTTAATAATTCATTTGGCAATTCAATCTTCTCTACAATAGGGTTATAATAGAATTCTAAGGTCTTTTTTAGCCAATCTTTATCATTTATTACCTCGCTTATGTTTTCCTCATTAAACTTCTTTAAAATATAATTCTTGATTTTATTAAGCTCTGCATTTATTTTAGTTTGTTTATTCTCCAAATCAATATCCTTGACATTCTTCTTTGAGTGTAACTTCTTCCAATAAAACTTTGCATTTAGCTTATCATCCTCACTTAATTCGTCATGAGTGTAAATATGTAGTTTTGTTTTTGCCCCTTTGGAATAATCGATATCCTCATACCTAAACAACAACCTCACATTTAAAGGTTCATTGTCTCTAGTAGAACGATATAAAAAATTAACAGTTGCCATATTATAAATTTAGTAACCGTACAAATATAAATATTTTTGTACGGCTAACAACAATGTAATGCAACTTAATACAATTTGCCCAAAGAGCAAAAAATCCTTTAACAAGAGGTATTTATTGCGTTTTTACTGAAATAATCACGAAATAACAGAGAGAACTTATGTTCTAAAATTGCACAAAAGTACTACCACCTTGAGTACACTGCGGGAAAAATCATTTTTTTATTGGTTTCTCCCGCTTTTTTATTCTCTGAAACGACCATTATTAGTGTGATTACCTGATTTTGATATGGAGTTTTAAGTATTTTTTAATTAACGGATTTTTTACTATCATATATTTCTGATAGTTTTTCCATTAGTTTTTCGCCTCGTATTTCATTATTTTTTGCAATAATCCGACCTTCAGGATCAATTAGAAAAGGAGAAGGAATACCACTAATATTATATAATTTACTTGTAGGATCTTTCCAGCCTAATAGATTAGATACTTGAGTCCAAGGTAATTTGTCATCTTCAATAGCTTTTAGCCATTTATCTCGCTTTCCCGGAAAGTCATAAGAGACTCCTAATACTTCAAACCCTTTATCTTTATAAGCATTATAGGCTTCAACCACATGAGGGTTTTCTGCTCTACAAGGACCACACCAAGAAGCCCAAAAATCTAGTAGTACATATTTCCCCCTAAAGGAGGATAAAGAGACAGAGTTACCATCAACATCCGGCATCGTGAAATCTGGAGCAATGGCACCTATTTCAACATTTCTCATAATATTGACCTTTTCTCTTAAACTTGTAAATAAAAAATCATTATGGTATGTTTTAGAGTAGCTATTTAATATACTATCTAAATCTTTAGCGTTATAAGCGAATCTTAATGTCGTATTTAAAAGATATAAAGAGACCCCATTATTATTGGCGATATAATCTTTGTAATAAGCTCTTGTTTGTTTTCGAACAAGACTAGACATAGAGTCTGGAACTCTTCTTAATTCGGGAATTAAATGTTTTTTTTCTTTAACTAAAATACGCCATTCTTTGGACAATTTTTTTTCTTGATCTTCTAAAGGTTTTAGACCTTCTAAATAGCTATTATAGGCTATTTGCTCTATGCCCAGACTGTTTACAGAAGCCGTAATTCTGTCATCATCGCTGTTTTTTATTAGGGTAATTTGAATATCATCTGTACCTGCAAAAAAAGTAGTGCTAGGAACACGCTCTTTTTCTAATGTTAAGTTATATAAAGATTCATTATTTTTTTTATCCATTGAAAAATGGATTTTCTTACCCTTTTCTATTAAAACAGAATCTATTTTTGGGAATTCAATAGCTTTATTAATAGATAAGTATAAGTATTTACCATCTAGATCTAGTACTTTAGAATAATCAATTTCAATTTCAATATGTTTTTTTTCTGTCTGGCAGCTCAATATAAAGATTAGGACAAAGAGAGAGGAAAAAAGAGTTTTACTTATTTGTTTCATGATTTTTTATTTCAGGATTAATATTTTAAATGGTAAAGAGGTAGATGATTTATTTTGTTAAATAACCGTTTTTTTATACGAGCACTTTTTTATAAAGACAAGGTGACTTCCCAGTTACTTTCTTTATAGATTTCAAAAATGGCTTTATATGTAAAGGTATCTACATTAAAAGACAGATCAACTCTTTTTAAAGGAAACACCACGTTTGTTAATACGGTTCCATTTCTGTTTTCTACAGGGGTGTTATTTAAGTCAGTTATAGTAAAACTAGGTGTTATTATTTGTCCATCCTTATAAACAGTTATCCTTACTTCATTTTGTTTGATACTATTTTCTCTAAATTTAATGGTTCTAATACCTGTTTGTGAAATGACCTTATAAGGTCTTTCATAAACACCTAAATACTTACCTTTTTTAAAGAATCCTTTTTTAATAGTCTCTTTGCCAGAAAGACCTTTTAGGGTTAATACACCTTTACCATCCATGAGTCCTTTAGAAAAGTTACCTACATACGTATTACCATTCTCCCAAGTATAAGAACCTTCGCCATGAGGAAGTCCTTTATGAAATTTTCCTTCATAATAATCAGATGCTCCCCATGCTTTACCAAAGCCATGAGCATAGCCTTTTTTACAATCACCTTCATATTTTTTATTGATGGCTTCTAATTTTACTTTACAGTCTTGGGCGATCTTATTTACAGTGTTGTATGACGTAAATAAAGAAAAGGCGCATATTAAAAGGTATTTCATACGTTTAAATTTTAGTAATTATTTGATAATAAATTAATTATAAAATTGAGAACGTATGTAACCGCTACGCTCTCACATTAAAAATTTTAAACATTCCCTTTCGGGAAAAAATGCCTAAAATTTATTAATATTCGTTTCATGTGTCTTTAGTATTTGTTTTTTATCGATCACATGTAGCTTCCATTTAGTCATTTCTTTGAGTATTGACTGTTCGTTATGGAAGTTTCATGTGTTTATTTTTAAGGTAAACACCATAACCATGTTACTATGATTATGGTGTTTGTAATTATTAATTAATCTCTTGGATTCTGTTCTAAATCAGCAAAATTTAAGACTTGTTGAGGGATAGGAAACACCCAATTATTGGCTCCAGGCGTTAAAGTGAAGCTAGTAACGCCATCTGGTAAGGTATGAACAAGCGTTGTTGCTGTAGCAGGTTCTAGATTAAGGCGTTTAAGTTCAAACCAGCGTAAATTCATTCTAAAGGTCTCTCTTCTTTTTTCCTCTAAAGTAAAGGCCAACAATTCAGCATTAGAAACAAAATCAGCATCGGTTAAATTAGTATATGCAGGAATTCTTTTGACCCTTACGGTGTTTAAATCGTCAATAGCCGCAGAATCATTATTTAAACGGACATTGCATTCGGCTTTAATTAAATGAACTTCTGGTACAGTAGGCCATATAGTTACTCTTTGAGTAAAAATACTTGTAATTATAGTGGTTCCATCGCCATTAAAATTATCTCTGGTGAGTTCAGTTAAACGGGCATCAGTGGCATCAAAAATATTAACAAGAGAAGACGTTAGAGGCCCACCTCTGTAGCCTAAACCAACTCCCATCATTTTCCGCATATAATTTTCATCTTCTAAGTCATCAATACCAACTGTATAATCTGCAATAAAACTATTTTCAGCAAGGGCAAGATCAGCATAAGTAATGGCTTCAGCATAGGCTCCCATATATAATTTAACACGACTTAACATGGCGTAGGCGGCTCCTTTAGAAGGACGTGCTAAATTAACTGGTTCTGAAGATAAATTAACTACGGCCTCTTCAAGGTCTTTTAAAATAAAATCATAGATTTCTTGCACAGTTGACCTTTGTGGTGTTGTTTGAGAAACATCTGCGGTAGTCACTAAAGGAACACCCAGATCTGAAGCTGCTGTACTAGCATCATATTGTTTAGCAAAAGAGTTCACCAACATCCAATACTCGAAAGCGCGCTGTGTTTGCGCCTCTGCTTTAATTCTAACTTTGTCTCCTTCAACATAGGTAGGGACTAAAGAAGCGTTTTCTACACTATTAGCGACCGAATTAAATGTGTAAATATTAGCATATGGTAGGCTCCAAATTTGTTTAGGATCTGAATCTGTATATAAATCTGAATTCCACGAAAACAACTGTAAAGTTTGATTACTTGGATCATCTAAATTACCAAAGCTAAAAGTGCCTGGAACAAAATCATTTGCAGATATAACTAAATCATCTTGATCTGATGTAAATACGATATTTCGCTCTCCGTTTAACAATAAATCAAAATGTTCTACATTTTCAGGTACAACAAGACCTATGGGCTCAACATCTAAATAGTCATCACAACTTGTAAAAGTTATTAGAATAGAGAATACGTATATATTAAATATTTTTTTCATTTTAAAAAATCTTTTTAATTAAAAGTTTAGATTTATACCAAATGTATAAGATGGTTCAACCTTGAAGAAACGTCTACCTAAACCATGAGCTTCAGGGTCAATGTCAAAATCATTTTTAGTAATATCAAACAGGTTGTTAGCTCTAAAATTTAAAGTCACATTATCAAATGTGTTTTTTATCCACTTACCAGAAAGGTTATAAGTAAGAATAACTTCTCTAAGCCTAATATAATCCCCATCTACTATGTTTTTATTACTATTACGTATAAACCCAGGTGCATAAACATTTCCATCAAGCCTGGGGATGTTCGTAGTGTTTTCATCTCCTGGTTTTCGCCAGGCTTTTGTTACATCACTATGTATAAATTCTGCACCAATAAAGAAAGGTGTGCCATTATAGGAATCTCTAGATAATACATGCCCGCCACTACCTACAAATAAAAAGGAAAGGCTTAAATCTTTGTAGTTAAAAGTGTTGGTAATAGCACCCGTATAAATAGGGTCTGTAGTGCCAGCATCAACTCTATCTTCAAAATCGAAAGCATCAAAAAGTTCACCAGTATTTATATCATTATCTATAGTTATAATATCGCCATTAGCTTTTTTAATGGTAGGAAAGCCTTCTTCATTTAAGCCTGCATAATCCCAAACCCAAAAGGTGTTAGCCGGAGCTCCGGTTAAATTTTGTCTTCCTGCAGACCTTGCAGGTGATTGCTCTTCGGTAAATACTTCTTTAACTTCATTTTTATTATGTCTAAAAGTGATATTGGTAGACCAGCTAAAGTTTTTAGTACGCATGTTAACGGTGCTTAGAGAAACTTCAATACCATTATTATCTATATTGGCGTCATTCCTAACTAAAGAAGCAAAACCAAGTGTTGTATCGGCCTCACTATTGGCTAATAGGTCTGTAGTTTTTCTATTATAATAATCTAAACCAAGATTAACACGATTGTTTAAGAAGGCCAAATCTAAGCCAATATTGGTAGTAGCTGTTCTTTCCCATCTTAAATCATTAATTCCTGGCGTAATAATTCGTAAGGATTGTTCATCATTTATGAATGGCGTAAAAAGAAATTGTGCAATATCAAAAGGACCAAACTGATTTGAAATATTACCATTAATACCATAAGAAGCACGAACATCTAATTGGTCTAACCAATCAATATTAATAAAGTCTTCTTCTAAGGCACGCCATTTGAAACCTGCAGACCAGAATGGTTTATATCTAAACTCTGGATTAGTTCCAAATAAGTTTGATTGATCTATACGAACACTACCCGAAAGGATGTATTTGTTTTTATAACCATAGGAAGCATTACCAAATAATGAGAAAAAACGGTCTGTGGTTTCATTAAAATTGTCATTAAAAGGAATACCTCCAGCTATAATTCCATTTGGATGCCAAACATCCTCTAGGTTTCCGTTTTGTATAAAGCCTTTATTAACAAATCTAAATTGTAGTGTGTTTTCGTCAAACCCAAACCTGTCTGTAACAGTACTCTTTCTAAAAATATGTCTAATTTCAGTACCTGCAAGTGCTGATATTTCATGATCCCCAAATGTTTTATTAAAGTCTAACTGCCCTCTTAATGTATAAGAATTTCTATTGCTACGCGTTTCAATAAGTCTAGCGCCTCTAGGAATATTTAATTCGGTTAAATCACCATCAAAAGATAATGGTGTGGCATTATTAATTAAGTTTTTAAGTGCCCAAGCCTCGGCACCTTGAAGGTTGTCGTTTCTGGTACTGCCGGACTCGTATTGAAAAGAAAAGGAACCATTAAGATAGCTGGCTAACTGCGCATTAACTCTTGCTTGTATTCTTAAAGAAACATCTTTGGTTTCAATTTTGTTTTCTTTTAATTCCTGTAATGGGTAATAGTTTTCATCTAATAAACCGGCATCGATTTGATTTTGAATTATTAAAGGGTCTTTTCCTCCAGAGAGTCCTTGATTATTTGTGCCAAAACTTATATTTTCTGTTCTTACAGCTAAAGGGTTGCCCGATTCATCATATATACGTTCGTATGGGCTAACAGTTGTAAAAGTACCTTCATCAATAGGAATACTTTCAGAATTATTGAAGGTAACGTTACCTACGAGATCTATGTTAACTTTATCATTAATTTTAATATTGTTAACTAGATCTATCAAGAACCTGTCAGTTTCACTCCCTACATTTTGTCCTTCTGATGATGTATAGTTTATACTAGTTCTAAAAGTACTCTTATCATTACCACCGCTAAGGCTAAGATTGTGCTGTTGTTGAAATTGCGATTGATAAAAAGTATCTTCTATTTGTTTTAGGTTATCGATCCCCCTTACAGCATTTATTCTGGCATCTCTTTCAGTCTCTGTGATATAACCGTCACCAGCTCCGAAAACAGCATCTGCAACAATGTTTCTAGAACCACTAAAGAAATTGGCAAAGTTTGGAAGATTATCTAAATACCATTGATACGTGTGTCCTGAAAATGAACCACTTGCTACAAAATTATTTGCTGTTTGCAATTGTGTGTCTATATAAGTATCGGCATCGGCTCTATTTAAACGATATGCTAAATCAGAACCTTGAGTAATAGTTAAAAAACTACGGTAACCTACCTTCATTTTTCCAGATTTACCTCTTTTAGTAGTAATAACGATGACCCCATTAGCAGAACGGGCACCATATATGGAAGCCGCTGCTGCATCTTTTAAAACGGTAACCGTCTCTACTTCATAAGGATTAATAGAGGATAAATCCGCCTCAAGAGGAAAGCCATCCACAACAATTAATGGGGTTGCATTACCATTTAAATTAGCAATTCCACGAATATTAATATTTGTTCTACCTTCTTGAGTAGGGTCATTTGATAATAATAACCCAGGTATTTGCCCCTCTAAAGATTGTAGAAGATTTGAGTTTCCTTTTCTTTCAAGAGTTTTGCCGCTGACAACTGCGGTAGAACCAGTAGATTTATTTGGTGAAATAGTTTGATATCCAGTAACAATAACTTCGGATAATTCATCTACATCCTCTTTTAATGTGACGTCGATTGTACTTTGATTGCTTACCAGTATTTCTTGTGTTGCATAGCCTAAAAAAGAAAAAACCAGTACATTTTCTGGGTTGGGAACGTTAATATTATATTTGCCATCGAAATTTGTAACAGTTCCAGTAGATGTTCCTTTTATTAAAACCACCACTCCAGCTAAAGGAAGGCCTTCTCTGTTAGAAACTTCTCCCGAAACTTGTTTTTGCCTCCTTTTGAGTTTTTCTCTAATAAGGATGGTATTATTGGTAGTTACGACTAAGTTAAAATCACCCTGTGATAAACTTTTTTGTAATAATTTATTGGTTCGAATGATTCCTTTTTTCACCATTATAGGCCGAAATTCTTTAAAGATATTTTTTTCATAAATAAACTTATAATCGGTTTGCTGCCTTATAAGGTTAAAAACTTCATCTACTGTTAAAGTGATATCTTCTTTAATTTTAATTCTAGAATTTTGAGATACAGCGTTACTAGGTGTGAAGCTAAAAACGGTTGTACAGAATAGAAAAAGAAAGACCCTCATTGCATTTATTATTAACTGCTTTTTTCTGAGAAAGATAAAAGCATGCTTTAATTTAATTTCCATAAATTTGTTTGTTATTAGTTAGTTAAACATTTAATTAATTGATGATGTACTTAGGGGATGAAGTTTTATACTTTCCAAGGTCTAAACTTTGTTCCCTTTAATTTTAGAGTTTTTTTATATCATACGCATTATTTTATTATTATTGTTTTATTATTTATTTCGTAATTATTTATTGAAATAGACTTTATAGCTCCTAATATTTCTTCAATACTTTGATCTTTTCCCAAAACACCATTAAATTCTACTATTCCTAATGACTGATTCATAAATATGACATCGACATCATACCATCTTTCCAAAACTTTAGTAACATCTTTCAAAGGTTTATCTATAAAACTGAAAATGCCATCTTTCCATGAAGTTTCTGAATAAACATTAACTTTAGATACTGTTAGGTTTTTATTCGTTGTATTTAAATTAGATTGTTCATTAGGCTCTAAAACATTATTTTCATTTTCGGTGCTTACAGATACTTTACCTTCTGCTAAAGTAGTATAAACATGGGTTTCATCTTTATAAGCTTTAACATTGAATTCGGTTCCTAATACTTGTATTTCTTGTGCCTTATGATACACCTTGAAATTAGAGCCTTGATGCTCTGTACTTGGCGAGACATCGAAATAAGCTTCACCGTAAACAAGTTCTACCTGACGGCTATTGCCGTCGGTAAAACTTACAGGGTATTTTAATTGGCTTTCTGAATTTAACCATACCTGTGTACCATCTGAAAGGGTTAGTTGGAACTGCCCTCCTCTGGGAACTGTTAGATAGTTATAGACTAATTGCTGGGAAGATGTATTTTTATATATTATTGCTTCGCCATTACTATTGGCATGCGGTGTCTGTATGGAAGTTCCTTTTGTTAAAGCTACTTCCTCCCCACTCTCTAAAGTTAGGGTTGCTTTATCTGTGCCAGTTTTAATGGTATTGTTTACGATTATTGGCTCAACAACTTGAGAATTATCATTATTAAAAATAAAAGCTAGTGAGATTAAAATGGTTATTGAGGCTGCAACCGCGTATTTTATCCACAAGGGGGTCACTGGTTTGATTGGGTTGTTAGGTTTCTGAATATTAGATAATATATTATTAAATAAAATGTCGGCATCAATATCATCAATAGAATTACTATAATGCATGTTTAAGGCATAAATATCATGCACATAGGTCTTAAATGTATTTTTGTTTTTAGTTTCTTTTAACCATTTACAAAGTTTTTCTTCTTCTAAAGGAGTGATACAATTGGTTAAGAACTTTAAAATTAGAGTTTTCAAGAAAAAAATATTTTTAGATTTTATACAAGAGTGTCGCTTTTAATATCAAAAAACCCCGAAAGAAATTTTAACTTTTTTTCTTTTTTCTTTTTTTTTCTTATAAATATTTACACATTTGCCTGTAACATTGCTAAAACTTAATGGACGATTTAGTATTAATAAAGGCTATTCAACAAGACGATTATGACGCCTTTAGACAGTTGTTTAATAAATATCACAAACCATTATTAGGTTATATTACGACACACACAAATGATTTACAACTGTCAAAAGACATTCTACAACAAACCTTTATAATTGTTTGGGAACAGCGGCAAAATTTCAATATATCTAAATCTTTTAAAAGTTATTTGTATTCAGTAGCTTTTAATAAATGCATGAATTATTATAGAAAGCAAAAAAGACAGCTTTCTTTTGTTAATGATTTAAGAGAGATAGCGATAAGAGAGGCTATTATTGATGATAATGAACTTATTGTAAAACGAATAGATAAGTTAGAATACATTATTGAAGCATTACCACCAAGATGTAAAGAAATACTTAGGCTTAATAAATTTGAAGGCTTAAAATATCGAGAAATTGCAGAAAGGCTACAAATCTCTATTAAAACAGTTGAATCTCAGATTAGTATTGCTTTAAAAAAAATACGAAAAGGTTTTGAGAGTGATAAGTTAATTATGTTCTTCATTAAAAACATGTTTTCTGTTAAAAGTTAAGAGATCGAAAAATAATAAAATAACTTATCAAACTTAATTTCAACTTATCAGCTTTTTTCTATTATTTTGATATAAATCTAGCTTGTTGATATTTATTATTTAGTACTTTAAAGTTGGGGTGACAAGATCCCTTCAACACCTACAAACAATTAAACAGCAATTGTTTATCAAACCCCAACGATAATATACTCCTTTTAGACTCCTTTGTAAAAAAACTCTATTATATTTGATTTTATTTAGCTTAAAATTACTGCCATTTTTATTCGAAGGTTAAAGCTTTCATAAAAGGAGTCTAATTCGGTGTCAGTAGAATTTTCACCCTCTCAAAACTCCTTTAAAACTGCATAATTCTAAAATTTAACAAGTTCCACCTTGAGTACAAAAGGTTTTAACAGGAATGTTGAAGCCTTTTTCATTTTTAAAGTACAATAAATTATTCCTTTATTCTCCATTTTTTCAGTTATTACCAAGTCATAAAGGCAAAAAAATAAAATTCAACAACTTTTATCATACCAATTTTTCTACAAATAAATTTGTGTGTGTTTTTTACAAAGTAGCGCAAATAAAACCTCAAACATTTATAGTTTCCCTCTCTTGGTTTTTGTGATTTTAAACCTTATAATTTAAACCATAATTAATGATGAAAAACAATTTCTTCTTCTTTACCTTCTCTTATTTAATAGCATTTTACGTAAATTACTTTAAAAAGTTTCTTAAAAAAGAATCTTTATAAGCTCTGCCAATTGGTATAATTTTTTCATTGTTTAAAAAAATTTGATTACCAGAAACCTTTTGTAAGTATGTAGTATTTAAAATATATGATTTATGAACTTGACAAAATGAATTGCCTAATTTACCTAACCAGCCTTTTAATGAATCGGTACTTAAATAGGTTTTATTAGCAGTGACAACTTCTGTATAATCATCATCAGATTTTATGTATAAAACATCTTTGCTACTAACCTTCAATAGATCATGTCCCGACTTAATAAAAAAGGTATTAGTTCTGGTTTTTTCTTGAGACTTTGTAACTTCTTTCGGGATACGACTCATTGAAGCACTTTTTGTAACTGCTTGCACAAAGCGTTGAAACGAAAACGGTTTTAATAAATAATCTACCACATTATATTCATAACTCTCCAAAGCATAATCTGAAAAAGCCGTTGTTAAAATAACTTGAGAACGGTTTAGCTGAGTTTTTAAAAAATCCATTCCTGATATTTTTGGTAAGTGAATGTCTAAAAAAATTAAATCCACGGTGGTTTCCTCCAAAAAAGCAATAGCTTCAATAGCACTAGAGAATGTCCCTTTTAATTCCAAAGAACCCATATCTTTTATATACTTCTGCAATAAACGTTGTGCAGGTGGTTGATCTTCTATAATGATGCAGCTTCTTAACATATTAATCTTTAGTCTCTAATTGTAATACTAAGCACACAGTATACGTATTATTAAAATCTTTAATATCTAGCTTATATTTTTCTGGATACATGAGTTCTAAACGCTTTTTCACATTCTGTAACCCAATCCCCTTTGAGAGACTTTGATTATTGGAATTAGGTAAAAAACTATTCAGGCATGTAAAACTCAAAGTACCATTATTAGATACGTTTATATTAATATCAATAAGTATATTATCACTTTGGCTTGCTGTACTGTGCTTAAATGCATTTTCAATAAACATTAACAGAATTAAAGGTGCTATAATATAATTATCTGGTATCTCTGAGGCAGAAAACTTTACAACACCCCTATTCTCTATTTGCAATTCGTTTAATGCTGTAAAATGTTTAAGATGTATAACTTCTTCTGACAGAGGAACAAAATCCTCCTTACAATTATATAGCATATAGCGTAAAACAGAAGATAATTCTAAAATAATCGATGGTGTTTTAGGAGAATTTTCCATCGCATAAGAATATAAATTATTCAAATTGTTAAATAAAAAATGAGGATTTATTTGTGACTTTAAATAACGTAATTCACTTTCTTTTACAGATAACTGCAATTGTTCAACCTCGCGTTGTTTTTGACTAGCATCCCAGGCCAATTTAAAACTTACCATGATAAGTACCAAAGGAACGATATCTAATAGAGTGAAAAAAACATTAGAAATATGCTGGCCCCTATCTCCACTATAGAAAATTTTTTCCAATACAAATTCTTCTATGATATAAGCATAACCAAAGATGAATACTAATGCCAAAATAAGTTTTACAAATTTCTTCTTATAAAAGAAAAAGGGTAAAAAAGCATAGTTTATTACAAAGGCAATAAATGCATAATGTAAAAAGAAGGCAAATTTATCCCATCCAATGTTAGGGCTATTCTTATCAAAAGAGGATATAAAAAACAAGATTATTAGAAATAGAGTTTGAAATCCCCATTCCTTTAATTCAATATTTTTTAACAATCGTTTCATATATCAAAAGTAAAATATTATTATTATTTTATTTTCTCAAAATCAGCTATCAACATATTTACATGGGTAAACGACAAAATTATTTGCTACAAGAACTATTTTGCTGTTTATAGTACTACTTATGTCGTTTACTGATTACTTTTTTGGATGAAGCAATCATTAACCAAATTTGTACAATAAAACGATATAACAATAATGAATACAAAACGGTTTTTTTTAATGTTTGTTTTTTTTAGTTTTGGACTGTTTTCATTAGTAGCTCAAAGCAATGAAATTACTGTTTCTGGAACAGTTATAGAGAGTGGAACTAATATGCCTGTAGAGTTTGCCACAATTTTAATAGCAGATTCATCAACTAAAAAGGCTAAGGCTGGAGCAACAACTAATGAAAATGGGAAATTTAATCTCACAACTACAGCTTCTAATTTTTATATTGAAATAAGCTTTATAGGGTTCACGACTCAAACTATAACAGACTTTATAATAGAAAATAATGGCATTGACTTAGGAACAGTTACCCTATCTGAAAATACTGCAGAATTAGATGAAGTTGTTGTTCAAGCTGAAAAATCACAAACTGTTTTCAAACTTGATAAACGCGTATTTAATGTAGGTACAGATTTAAGCAGTACTGGAGCTAGTACATTAGAAATTCTTAATAATGTGCCTTCTGTAAATGTAAATATCGAAGGACAAATTAGTTTAAGAGGAAGTACTGGCGTGCAAATATTGATTAACGGAAAACCTTCTGTGTTGGCAAGTGAAGAAAGTAATGCTTTAGGAAGCATAACAGCTGATATGCTTGAAAAAATTGAAGTTATAACTAACCCCTCAGCAAAGTATGATGCATCTGGTACTTCGGGTATCATCAATATTGTACTCAAAAAATCTGAAAAAAAAGGATTAAATGGCTCTGTAACCTTAAACACAGGAATTCCTAACAACCATAGCATAGGATTAAGTCTAAATCGACGTACCGAAAAATTTAATTTATTTAGCCAAATAGGTTATGGCAGACGTACTTTCCCTAGAGAAAGTGAAACCGCTAGTTTAGATAAATCTACTGGAACTACCTTAACGACTATAGGTGATAGTGATAAAAACGAAAAGTTTTTCAACATTATTTTAGGAACAGATTATCATATTAATGATTTAAATGTTATTACGCTTTCTGGTCATTATGCTTTTGAAGACGAAACAGAACACGCATTTCAAAATTATGATTTTACTGATGACACACAAATGCTTACAGATGCCTGGAACAGAAATGAATTAACTACAGCGACCAACCCAAAATGGGAATATGAACTTCAGTATAAAAAAGACTTTAAGGGTACTAAAGATCACAATCTGCTCTTTAGCGCTTTAGGAACATCATTTGGAAAAGACAAAATCTCAAACTTTACAAACACCACAACTGTTGGAACCATTGAAAATTCATTACAAGAAGCACATACTGAATTTGTGCAAAATGAATATACATTTAAACTAGATTACACCCACCCGTTTGCCAAAAAATATAAACTAGAAGTAGGTGCACAGTATGTTATTGATGATGTAAACAACGATTATGAAGTACGTGATTTTGAAAATAATGTATGGCAAACCAATACAGATTACAGTAATGTATTTGATTATAACCAAGGCGTATTAGGTTTGTATACGACATTTGCTTTTGAAGAAGAAAAATGGGGTGTAAAAGGGGGCTTACGTATAGAAGACACCAATTTAAAAACAATTCTAGCAAACACCAATGAAAAGAATAATCAAAAATACACAAATTTGTTTCCAAGTTTTCATACGTCTTATAAACTTACAGATGATGTGTCTTTACAAGCAGGTTATTCTAAACGTATTTTCAGACCACGCCTTTGGAGTTTAAACCCTTTTGTATCGTTTAGAGACAATTTTAACCTTTCTACAGGTAACCCAAATTTAAATCCTGAATTTACAGATTCTTTTGAAATCACCAGTATATTTAAATTCAATGGAGGTTCTTTAAATTTAGGAGTGTACCACAGAGCGACTGAGGATGTTATAGAACACATTACAACATTTGAAGATAATGTAACTATCTCTAAACCTAGCAATATTGGAACCAATAATGCTACGGGCATTGAATTAAATGCTAAATATACCCCTATAAGCTGGTTAACTTTCACTACAGATTTTAATTATAATACATTTAAACGTAAAGGGCTGTTTGAAAGTAACAACTTCGATTTTAGTGGTAACCGTTGGTCTTCCAAATTGACAGGAAAAATAAAGCTTCCTGCAGATTTCACAGTAGAGGCTACAGGGGGTTATCGCTCAAAGTATAAAAACGTTCAAAGTGAAGTAACAGATAATCTATTTATGAATATAGGAGTTCGTAAAAAAATGATGAAAGGGCGTTTAAACGCGAGTCTAAGCGTACGTGATGTATTTGCTTCCAGAAATAGAGAGTCAATTACAGATCAAGTAAATTTTTATAAAACATCATTTAGTCAAAGAGGGCGCTTTATAACCTTAGGCTTAAGTTTTGGCTTTGGAAAAGGGGAAGCTATGGAATTTTCAGGGCAAAAACGATTTTAAATATGTCATTAAAAGTCAGAATACGATAAGTATTTAGGGTTCTTTTTAGCAGAAATTATGGCTGTTTATGATATAAGCGGCAATGACCTAATAAAGAATTACTTGAAACGGACCGTCTTCGGGGCAAAGCCTCGGAGAATTCTTTTCGATTAAAAAGCAAATTAGATTACATTTATTAAATAATTAAATAGAAATTGTAATGAACAAAAACGAAAATTTAGGATTATTGATATTACGCATTTCATTGGGTGTATTAATGTTATTTCACGGCTTTGCAAAACTTAAAGGCATATCTTTTATAGAAGGAGTACTCTCAGAAAAAGGATTGCCTTCACTTTTGGGCTATGGTGTATATTTTACTGAAATCGTAGCCCCTATTGCAATTATCATTGGCTATAGAACGAGGTTAGCGAGTATTGTTTTTGCACTTGGTGCACTATTTGCATTATTTCTAGTGCATGCGTCCGATATTTTTACTTTAAACCAGCACGGAGGTTGGAGTGTAGAATTGCTAGGCTTGTATCTTTTTGGAGCAATCAGTTTGTTTTATACAGGCGCAGGGAAATATGCTCTTTCGGTAAATAATAAATGGGATTAATTAAATCGAGTATATTTATGTCTGTAATAAAAAAAATACTAATCGGCTTATGCCTGTTATTTGTAATAGCGCAATTTTTCAGACCAGAAAAAATGTTGGTTCAATGGAGTCTTTGATTGCCTTTGTAGAAGAAACTAAACCATCTGTTGAAGTCCAAAACCTATTGTCTAATACCTGTTATGACTGTCATAGTAATGACACCAATTATTTATGGTATAGTAACATTACACCTATTAACTATTGACTGGCCGACCATATTGAGGAAGGAAAGGAAGAATTAAATTTTTCTGAATGGGCAAATTATTCAACAAAGCGCAAAAAACATAAAATGGAAGAGATTTATGAAGAAGTTGAAGAAAAACATATGCCTATTTCTCCATATTTAATAACGCATAGTGACGCTAATTTAACCGATAATGAAATTAAACAATTAGCGAATTGGGCTAAAAAACTGCATCGTAACTATTAAATACTTCTGGACAAAAAGAAAATTAAAAAATAGCCAACGAAATATTTGTTGACTTCACATAAAAGCCCTACTTCGAAGTGAGGTTCGAGACCTCTAAGATTTACAATCATAACTTGAGACTGTTATTTCCAATAATGGACGCTTCCATATCGGAGGCTTTGAAGGAGCTTATCCTTTCTTTTTTTAATGATGACTTCGCACTTCCTCTCTGTCAAAATGAATTGTAAAACTGAAGATATTCTTACTTGATATTTAAAAAAAACGTTTTAATCAACTGTGGCTATTCAATAAAGATTAATCTATTTTCTATCCTTTAGGTTTTAATTACCTTTGCAAAACTTAATACATGTACTATGATATATTCAATGACAGGTTATGGAAAATCTGTATTGCAATTACCCACTAAAAAAATAACAATAGAGCTTAAATCTCTTAATAGTAAAAATTTAGATTTAAATGCGAGGATGCCCTCGATTTACAGAGAAAAAGAATTATTTATTCGAAAACTTCTCGCTGCAAAATTAGTACGAGGGAAAATTGATTTTTCTATTTATGTTGAAGCGACTGCAGAAGACACCTCTACACAAATAAACACACCTGTTGTTAAACAATATATAGAACAGCTAAAAAATGTCGTTGATGGTGATGCTATTGAACTTCTTAAGATGGCAGTTCGTTTTCCAGATGCTTTAAATACGGTTCGTGAGGAAATTGATGATGATGAATGGAAAACCATCGAAGCACAAATCAATACTGCTGTAAACGACTTAATCGATCATAGATTAGATGAAGGCAAAGTGCTTGAACAGGATTTTAATAAACGGATCATCACCATCGGGAATATTCTTGAACAGGTTATTGCTATGGATCCTGAACGCGTTGAAGGTGTTCGTGAACGTTTACTTAAAGGCGTTGAAGACTTAAAAGAGAAATATGATGAAAATCGTTTTGAGCAAGAGTTGGTATATTATATCGAAAAGTTTGATATTACTGAAGAAAAAGTACGTTTAAAAAACCACTTGGATTACTTTACAGAATGTATAAATTCTAAAGATTCTAACGGAAAAAAACTTGGGTTTATAGGTCAGGAAATGGGAAGAGAAATAAATACCATTGGTTCTAAAAGTAATTATGCGCCTATGCAACAATTAGTGGTTCAGATGAAAGATGAGCTGGAAAAAATTAAGGAACAATTATTAAACGTACTTTAATTAGTTTGCAGTATTCAGTAGCAGTGTACAGTAAATTCAATAAAATATTCAAGTAGTAAGTGACGAAACAAAAAACAAAAAACAAAGGCAAACTCATCGTATTTTCTGCACCTTCAGGTTCAGGAAAAACAACCATTGTAAGACATCTATTAGGTATAGAAGATTTGAATTTAGAATTTTCCATATCGGCAACTTCCAGAGAAAAACGAGGTGAAGAAATAGATGCAAAAGATTATTATTTTTTATCGGCTCAAGAATTCAAAAACAAAATTAAAAATGATGAATTTTTAGAATGGGAAGAAGTATATCGTGATAATTTTTACGGTACTTTAAAAACTGAAGTGGAGCGTATTTGGGCTATGGGTAAACATGTTATTTTTGATATTGATGTATCTGGTGGTTTGCGTATAAAACGAAAATTCCCAGAGGAAACTTTAGCTGTTTTTGTAAAGCCACCAAGTATTGATGAGTTAAAAATTAGATTAAAAAAGCGTAAAACTGAAAGTGAAGACAAAATTAATATGCGCGTTGCGAAAGCTTCAGCAGAATTAGCAACAGCACCGTTATTTGATGTGATCGTAGTAAATGACGATTTAGAGAAAGCGCTTGAAAATGCGCATAAACTAGTTGATGGTTTTCTAAATTCTTAAAAACATTAGAATGAAAGTTGGTCTATATTTTGGTTCTTTTAATCCTATTCACATTGGGCATTTAGTTATTGCCAATCATTTAGCAGAATATAGTGATTTAGACCAGATTTGGTTTGTAGTGACTCCGCATAATCCATTTAAAAAAAAGAGTAGTTTACTGGATAATTACCAACGTTTAGAAATGGTATATCGTGCTACTAAAGATTATACAAAGCTTAAGCCATGCGATATAGAATTTAATTTACCACAACCTAATTATACTGTAAATACACTTGCCTATTTACAAGAAAAACATCCAGACCACGAATTTTCATTAATTATGGGTGAAGACAATTTAAAGAGTTTTCATAAATGGAGAAACTATGAGTTAATTCTTGAGAATCATCATATTTATGTATACCCCCGTATTTCTAAAAATAAGATAGAAACACAATTCGATGATCATAAAAAAATACATCATATCGATGCCCCTATTATGGAGTTATCTTCAACATTTATACGTCATGCTATTAAAGCAGGTAAAAATATAAAACCAATGCTTCCGGAATTTGTTTGGGAATATTTAGATGAGATGAATTTTTATAAATAAAACTCATCTATTCTAAAAAACGATCTGATTTTATCATAAATAATAATAACATCATTTACTAAGCTTGTTTTTGTAATTAAAAAACATATAAAAAGCCAACTAAATTTAGTTGGCTTTTTATCACAAAGTATCATGCTATTAAATAGATTCTAATTCAGGGCTGGAATACGTAATAACTGTCCTGGGTAAATTTTATCTGGATCTGTTAGCATCGGCTTATTAGCTTCAAAAATAACCGGGTATTTCATAGCATCATCATAAAATTCCTTTGCAATTTTCCCTAAAGTATCACCACTAATCACTGTGTGAAATTGCGCTTCAGGTTCTGTATGCTCTACCGTCATTTGATCATCAACAATGGCTATTCCTTTAGAGTTCCCAATAACTAAGACTACTTTTTCTTTAGTAGCCTGATCGTAAGCCAATCCTGTAACAATAGCAATGTCTTCATCAATAAAAATATTTAAGTTTTCTATTTGTAATTGTAAATCTACAATTGTTTGTTTAAGTTTTTCTGCAGCAGCTTTTTCTAATTTAAGTGCTTCTGCGGCAGCGGCTTCTGCATCTTCTGCATCTGTTGTTCCAATCCCGAATACTTTAGCACCAGCGTTTTTAATAAATGAAAACAATCCCATAATATTTAATAATTTTTTTGAGGGTTAATGCTTTTTAGACACCCAAAAAATTATAAGGTCACATACTTTATCGTTTTTTTAAATTGAATAAAAAAGAAACCGCTTAAAGAACAATTCTTTAAACGGTTTCTAAACTAAATAACCAACCAAAATTTTAGTGAAACTTTAATTTGTACTGCCTGAAAAGCAAACTCAAATTAATTAGTTGAATTAACCCCGCTAGATACTTAAACAAATTCAGTACAAGAAGTGGGATCTCACTTTATTATCTTTATTATTTAACCCTAGTGTTTTCTCTTGGGTTATCTACTTTATCTTTTCTATACTTACGCTTCTTATCAACCGAAGCCTTTACTTTCCCTTTTGTATCTCCATTTTTTAGATATTGTATATACCCTCTACCTTCAAACTCATAAACTGTTTCAGACGACGGGTGAAACAACTCTATCTTTCCATCATTTATAACGCTCAATTCGAAGTGTTCATTGTTGAAGAAATCATAATCTAATGTTAAAGTTTTCAAATACGCATCTCCGCTAACATCTCCAACACCATATATTCCTGTATAATGCCATGTAAGATTATTTACAGCAGTCCCACTTTCATCCTGTGAACTTTGAAATGTTGAATCATTTCCACCAGCTAAAAACTGTAAATAATTTTCATTATCAAACTCATTTATAGCTCCAAACTCGCTTGTGTAAGTCTTTTCCCAAGCTTCATATTCTTGTAAGAAATAATGAATATTATCATAGAAAACAAAATCGTAATCAAAATTACTACGTTGGTAACCTTCTAGGAAATAAGAAGTGTCATTATTAGGATTGTAAAGCTCTATAGTATTACTATTTATTTGAAAAACATCGAAAGTTTGAAACCCATCAATATCATGAGAAACATCTAAAACCATATCATAAGCATTATATTCTCCAATATCAATACCAAAACCATTTCCATTGTCGCCTAATCCAACTATATTGTTGTTTGCATATATCACCCCATTTCTAAAAGATATCGTAAACGCTTTTTGCAAAAAAGGAGTTTCACCAAATCCTTTGGTACTATTAATATCAACATACCATATCTCGTGCGAATTTAATAGTTGATTTATAGATATCCCTGTTGGTTCGTCATCAACATGTACTTCTGTGTAACATGATGTAAACAATGTCGCTATTAAAGCAAAGCTAAGTAGTAATTTTACAGTCCTCATAATCAAACGTTTTTAGGGTTTATACTTTAGTGTTTTCAAAACGCGTGCCAAAAAACAATTTCTTAATCTTTTCTTGACTTAACAATCATTATTATTTTGTGTATTTTTGAAATATAAATGATTTGTTATCTATGGATAAACCTTTAAAATATGCAGTTTTTGGAGCAGGAAGTTGGGCAACTGCTATTGTGAAAATGCTTTGTGAAAATTTAAATGAAGTTGGTTGGTATATGAGAAGTGTCTATACCAAAGAGCATTTATTAAAAGAGCAACATAATCCTAATTATTTAAGCTCGGTTGAGTTTCATTTAGAACAGCTAAAAATTAGCAATGATATTAATGAAATGGCTGCTGATGCCGATGTTTTATTTTTTGTAATTCCTTCTGCTTTTATCCATAGCGAGTTAGAAAAACTAAATATTGATATTTCTAACAAAATAATTGTTTCTGCAGTAAAAGGAATTATACCAGAATCTGGACTTCTAGTTGGTGAACATTTTCATGAGTTTTACAAAATTCCTTATGATAATATTGCCGTTATAGCTGGGCCTTGTCATGCTGAAGAAGTGGCTTTGGAACGTTTATCTTACCTAACCATTTCATGTTCGGATGCTAAAAAAGCAAAATTCATAGCTAATAAATTATCTAGTGATTACATAAAAACCAAAATTAGTGATGATATTATAGGTGTAGAATATGCTGTCATGCTAAAAAACATTTATGCTATTGCTGCCGGAATAGCGCATGGTTTGGGTTATGGGGATAATTTTCAAAGTGTACTGATGAGCAACTCTATTAGGGAAATGAAACGTTTTATTAAAAAAATGCATAAAATGAAACGTAACATCAATAACTCTGCTTATCTAGGTGATTTATTGGTAACTGGCTATTCGGTTTTTTCCAGAAATCGCATGTTTGGTAATATGATTGGTAAGGGTTACACGGTGAAATCGGCTCAAATGGAAATGAATATGGTTGCTGAAGGTTATTATGCTACAAAAAGTGCTCATTTACTTAATCAGAAAAACGCAAAAAAAACACAACTCCCAATCATTAATGCCGTTTACCAAGTTTTATATGAAGGTAAAAACCCAAAAAAAGTGTTTAAAAAATTAACTGATAAGTTAGATTAAGGGTAGTTATACTAGTTTTGTTTAAAATACAATAAAAAAAATGCTAGTTCAAGGCATAAAAATAAACCACCTCGAAATTGAATCCACTCCTCCTTTAGAAGGAGGAGAGTTTTTATAAATTTGCTAAATAATATCTTTCTTTAAAATTTAAATGAAACTGTAAACCAAATTCTTCCATTCGAAGAAGGGAAGGTGAATTTAATTTCTATAAAAGGAATTAAAGGCGGAAGGGTTTACTTCACCAAAACACCTTTAACACTCATTAAAGGAACTGGTTGTAAAGCTTTTAAATTAATCGTATTCTTTCTAAACAAGTAGGTTTTATCAAACATGGTATTGCCTTCAAAAAAAGTAACTTTAAAAGTATTGTTTAAAGCGAACAAACCCTCTTGCATCAATTCTATTTTTGCGTAGCTCTTTTTTGGAAGTTTATCTAGTTTTTTTCTAAATACAGAAGTCATTTTATCTTCAGAATAGCCACTAGTAACAATAAGAATCATTTCTAAGTCAACGTCTTTATCGTTTATAATATAGGCATTCCAATCTTGCGTCTTGTAAATGTCGTTGTACTCATTTACAATAGCGATGTAAACGTCTTCAACTTTTGGAATTTGGATGTCTTTTTTCATTCACGCTTTTTTACAAAGCACTCTTAAACTGCTCTAAAAACCTAACATCGTTCTCACTCAATAAACGAATATCTCCAATTTGATGTAACAGCATCGCTATACGGTCTATACCAACTCCAAATGCAAACCCTGAATATTCAGTGGAGTCTATTTTACAGTTTTCTAAAACATTAGGGTCTACCATACCACAACCTCCAATTTCTAACCAACCTGTACCTTTCGTGATTTTGTAATCGGTTTCGGTTTCTAAGCCCCAATACACATCTATTTCTGCACTTGGTTCTGTAAATGGAAAGTACGACGGGCGTAGACGTATTTTAGATTTTCCAAACATTTCGGTTGTAAAATGCTGAAGTGTTTGTTTTAAATCAGCAAAACTCACATCTTTATCTATATACAAACCTTCCACCTGATGGAAAAAACAATGTGATCGTGCCGAAATGGCTTCATTTCTATATACTCTACCTGGTGAAATAGTACGTATTGGCGGTGCGTTATTTTCCATATAACGTACTTGCACAGAACTGGTGTGTGTACGCAACAAGATATCTGGATTTGTTTGAATAAAAAATGTATCCTGCATATCGCGTGCGGGATGATACTCTGGCAAGTTTAAGGCTGTAAAATTATGCCAATCATCTTCTATTTCTGGTCCTTCACTAACGTTAAAACCTATACGAGAAAAGATATCGATAATTTGATTTTTCACAATCGAAATAGGGTGGCGCGCACCAATTTGAATAGGTTCTCCTGGACGTGATAAATCCCCGTAAACACCTATGACTTCTTCTTTACTTTCTAGCTCTTCTTTTAAAGCGTTTACCTTATCTTCGGCTGTTTTTTTAAGTTTATTAATAGTTTGACCAAATTCCTTTTTCTGGTCGTTAGCTACATTTTTAAACTCAGCAAAAAAGTCATTTAGTAATCCTTTTTTACCTAAATATTTTATACGGAATGCTTCTACTTCTTCTTTAGATTGTGTTTTAAAGGTTTCAGCTTCAGCAATGAGTTCTTTTATTTTATCTATCATGGCGTCATTTCAAAAATGAATGCAAATTTAATCAATTTATCGGGATTTGCGTTAAGGATTGCAATGGCATCCTTTTTACTTTTTTGTAAAAAGATATAGTGAAAAGCCTGACCTTTTGTTTTTCTCAAAAAGTAACGTCCAAAAACTAATTAATGTATTCGGTTTCTAAAAAATAGTTAACGATGGCTTCTTTCATTAAAACACTTTGCTCACCTGCTTTTAAATGGGGAAGGGCTTCTAGCGTTTTATAGTGTGGCCACCCATCATTATCTACAAAATCCAGCTCATAATACCCATATGGTATAAGCAATTTACAGATAGCAATGTGCATGAGGTCTAACTTCTGATCTTTTTTAAAGCTTCTATCTAGTTGCCCCAATTCTTGCACTCCAATTAAATAAATAATGGCATCGAGGTCTAAAGCCTCACCATCAGCAAATTGATCGGATAGTTTTTTTACTACCAACTGCCAGCGTTCTTTTAATTGTTCGTCTCTAGACATAATAAATTCAAAGTTACAAAGTTAATAAACCTAAGTGGGACTATTATTTTATCTTTGTTTAAATTCTAAATAAAAAATTTCTTGAAACCGATCATCCCCGAGGCAAGCCATAGGGGTATTTGGCAAGTTTTATTTTGATTTTTAGGTCAAAAATCGAAATTTTGTATTTAACCTCATCCAGAATTGCCAAAAAAGGCAATTCTGACCTCTCTAAAGGAGAGGTGAATAGAAAACCCCGACACCAAGGTTCGGATAATTTTTAGATTAACTATGGGTATTATAGACATTGTTTTAGGAGCTTTAATTTTATTCGGTCTTATTCGTGGTTTTATGAAAGGCCTCTTTGTTGAAGTCGCCTCTTTAGTTGCTTTAATTGCTGGTGTTTATGGAGCGATACATTTTAGCAATTTTGCTGGTGATTTTTTAGAAAGCAAAGTAGACTGGAATGCGAACACTATTAATATTGTTGCTTTTGCTATAACCTTTGTAATAATTGTTTTAACTATTGCGTTAGCTGGAAAAGCGTTGACCAAATTAGCAAATTTCGCTGCCCTTGGCATTATAAATAAGCTTCTTGGAGGTCTCTTTGGAGCTCTTAAAATTGCATTGATCTTAAGTGTGATTTTAATTATTTTTGATAAAATGAATAGTGCTATCCCATTTGCTGATGAAGAAGATTTAGAAGCCTCTGCATTCTACAAACCAGTAAAATCTTTAGTACCAATGATTCTTCCAAATGTTTTAAATGAAGGTGATGTAGATGATGATACTACCGAGGATGAAGCATAAATCTATTTAATGGTATTATCGTTAAGTATTTTATTTAATCCCATTTGAAACAAAGTGCCTTTTACTAAATCTTGTATTTCCTTTATCTCTGTATAACTCATTGCGAAAGTTATTTGTGGATTTGGGGTTTCGACCAATAAAGATCTACAAGCTTTATACTCCATACAGTTTCTACATGAGCAGTTACTATTTAAAGACCGGTCTATATTTTTAGAGAATTCCACTAATTCATTAAGTGTTAGTAACAAGCCTGTATCTCTAAAAACTAATTGAATCTTCTTAAAATCCTTAACGGTACATCTTTTCCAATGAAAAGCTATTCCGAAATTATTGTAATAAATGGTATTTATATCTTCCATGATAAAATAATGTTGTTAAACAGGGTGAGCATTAATTTAAAAACTAGTTAATAATCGCTCTATTTTATAACTTTTTAGCCTCTATGTTTTTCTCCCAAATATTTCCAACCGTCAAAATGTTAAAATTAATAATGGTTGAAATCCTAATCATCTCATTTTTAGCGACTTGTTTTTAGTAATTAAAAAAAGTTAAAAAAATATTTATTCTTATTTAGACTAAATTAAAATAACTTATATATTTGCGACAAATTTAATTAAGAATGATTCTAAATAAAAAACATTTCTGTATTTATTTTTCTCTTTTTTTTGTGAGTTATTCATTTTCTCAAGAAACTAAAACTGTTATAAAGGACTCTACAAAAACAGAACATTTAGATGACGTTATAGTTACAGCAACACGAACCATAAGGCAGTTATCATCCTTACCTCTTCCAGCTCAAATCATCTCTAAAGAAGCAATAAAGCAATCCAATTCTATTCGTTTAAACGATATTTTGAATGAACAAACAGGATTAATTACTGTTCCAGATTTTGGAGGTGGGGAGGGTATACAACTGCAAGGTTTAGATTCTCAATACACATTAATTCTTATAGATGGTGTACCTCTTGTTGGACGGTCTGCCGGTACTTTAGACCTTAATAGAGTTACAGTTGGTAACATCAAACAAATTGAAATTGTTAAAGGTGCTTCTTCAAGCCTTTACGGAAGTGACGCTTTAGGGGGTGTTATAAATATTATTACCGAAACCATTAAAAACGGTTTCAAAGGGCATGTGAATTATAGGTTAGGGTCCTTTGGCAATCATGATTTAAGTTCAACGATTCATTATAAAAAGCAAAAATTAGGCGTTAGCATTTTTTTTAACAGATATCATAGTGATGGTTACGATTTAGACAAGAGTGATGATCTAAATACTGTTAATCCTTTTGGCAATTACACGTTAAATACGAAGATTACTTATGACTTTTCTGAGTCTACTGAGCTTTTTATTTCAGGCAAATATTATAATCAAAATCAAGATTATATAGCTTCCACCGAATTGAAAGGGGAAAGTGATATAAATGAATGGAACACTCATTTAAAATTAAGTCATACTTACAATAAAAAATGGCGTAGTTATTTTGAATTTTATGCCACACGATATAAAGCAAAAGATTATTTAGACCATGCCGACGGTACACGATTTAGTGATAGTTACTACAACCAATTATTAATTCGTCCTGAAATTCGAGCAACCTATAATCCAAATGATAAAGACGCTTTTATCGGGGGCTTAGGCTTTAATCATGAATCATTAGACAGAACCTATTTTTCCTTAAAACCAGTATTTAACTCTCCTTACGTCTATCTTCAGTATGATGCTACACCTAGTGAAAAACTTAATATTATTTTAGGCCTTCGTTTTGATAACCATAACAAATACAAATCTCAATTTAGCCCAAAAGCGGCTATTCGCTACGAGCTAAATGATAAACTGACTTTAAAGAGTGCTATTGGTTATGGTTTTAAAGCCCCAGATTTTAGACAATTATATTTCGACTTTTCAAATACAACCGTTGGTTATACTATTTTAGGGTATAATGCGGTTACAACAGCACTACCTGCATTACAATCTCAAGGGCAAATAGCAAATGTTACGGTTCCTATTTCCGAGTTTGAAGGCACACTAAATCCGGAAAATTCTATTAGTATTAATCTAGGAATTGATTACGGTTTATCTTCTAATTTAAAATTTGGTTTAAATTTTTTCAGAAATAACATTAACGACCTTATCGATACTAGGGTTATAGCCAATAAAACTAATGGTCAAAATGTATTTAGTTACTACAACGTCAATAAAGTATATACACAAGGTTTAGAGTTTAATTCTACTTGGCGGCCTTTAGATCAGCTTAAAATATCAGGAGGTTACCAGCTTCTATTTGCTAAAGATACGGATGCAGAAAAAGCCTTTGAAAATGGAAGTGTTTTTGCCAGAGAGCATCCAAGCACACCGACTTTTCAACTAAAAAAAAATGATTATTTCGGGTTGTACAATAGATCCAGGCACATGGCCAACTTAAAGGTCTTTTATAAAATTCCTGAGTGGCATTTAGACACCAATATTAGAGCAACTTATCGAAGCAAATATGGGATATCTGATACTAATGGAAACACCTATTTAGATAGGTATGATGATTTTGTTAATGGGTACTCTATTATTGATTTTGCTATAAATAAAACCTTTTATAAAAACTATGGATTAAGTTTTGGAATTGATAACCTATTCGACTTTAAGGACACACAAAATATCAGCAATATAGCTGGCCGCATTATATATGGAAAACTTAACATTCAATTTTAATACAAATACTATGAAAACAATCAAATTCTTAACATTAGTAACATTATTTATGGGACTCACTTCTTGTAGTAGTGACGATTCTACTCCTGTATTAGGAGTAACCTCCAAAACCATTTCAAATTTACATGCACCTCAATCTGGAGGACAAGGACAAGGTCCTATTTCTGGTTCATTTACAAAATTTAATTTTGCAACAGGAAAAACAACTACAAGTGATACGGATTGGGATATTGCTTTTAGGGGCACTTCAATTATTGTAAACGGTGGGGCGTCTTTAGGTACAACAGATGAGCCAAATAGAACAGGGCAAGCCGCTGCTTATATTGCAAATGGAACCATGGCATCTATTACGGATGTTGACAGCTCATTATTTGTACAAGATTCTAATACAGGTTATGCCATTACTACTGGAAATGGAAATGGATGGTATACCTATGCGGGACCACCAACACATTTAATTACTCCTATTCCCGGAAAAATATTAGTATTTAAAACAAGAGATGGAAAATATGCTAAGGTTGAAATTTTAAGCTATTATGAAAATGCCCCCGCGAACCCTGATATTACTATCCATGCAACCCCTTATTATACATTTAATTATGTTTATCAACCAAATACCAATGTCACTACATTTTAATTGATAAAGATTCCTTGTATGCTTGACTTATATCATTCCTACCTTAAAATTACTCACTAAAATTCGCTCTTTTTCGCTTATGCTTCAAAACAAAAATTAACCGTAGCTAAGGCTATGCTCGCTTTTTGTTTTTTGCCTAAATAAAAAATAACTGTATTTTATTTGAGTAATTTTAAAGCAAAAATGATATTGGTTTTAGAATGATTCGTTTTAAAATCCTTTATTTATGAGTAAATATATTTAATAAAAAATGCCGCTTAAAGCGGCGTTTTTTATTAATCTAAATGATACATCCTAACTTATTCATGCAAGTTTATTTTAATCCAATTCATACATTCGTCAAAGCGCTCAAATATATGATCTCTCGGAATAAAGTCTGGTATAATATCAATTCGTTCCATCATATATTTTGGTTGTCTTAATAAGCCCACAAATAGCACTTCTATGTCTTTTTTACTTAATTCTTGTAACATATCTTCCATAGCATATAGTCCAGATTGATCCATATATTGCATACGTCCTAATCTTATAACTACAGTTTTTGCAGTATCGGGAATTTGGGCTGTAAGTTGCTGAAAATCACTTGTCGATCCAAAAAACAAAGGTCCTTTAAGGTGCTTTATAAAGACCTCTTCTTTTAAACTATCTGGGAAACCTACTTCATCTGCCCAAGCTTCTTCTTTAAGTGTCTTCACATCCGAGCGCTCAGCTGTAAGATCTCCAATTTTTTTCATAAATGATAATGAGGCGATCACAAGCCCAATCCCTACAGCATAAATTAAATCCCAAAAAGTCGATAAAATAAGTACGACAAGCATAATTAAAACTTCTGAGCTTAATTTAAATGGCCCTACATTAACATCTCTTGGTAAACTTGGAATGGCCTTTAAACCTTTATAATCCATAACACCAATCCCAACGGTTATTAAAATACCTGCTAAAACAGCAGCTGGAATTTTCGATGCTACACCACTAAGACCCAATAATATTACCAATAATAACACGCCTGCTATCATACCTGATAATTTGGTTTTCCCTCCTGAATTAATATTTACAACTGTACGAATGGTAGCTCCGGCTCCAGGAATACCTCCAAAGAGTGCCGCTACACTATTACCAATGCCTTGACCTACCAATTCTTTATTGGGTTTATGCTTTGTTTTTGTCATATTATCTGCCACCACACTGGTTAACAAAGAATCAATGGCACCTAAAAGGGCTAAGGTAAGAGCCGTGAAAAAATAAGGTGTAATTGAACCCAATTGGAACCCAGTAAAAATATCCAATCGTAATTGAGGTAATCCATCAGGTATTGTTTCAATAGGTCTATAATCTAACCCAAAACCAACTGCAATACCAGACATAACTATTAAAGCGACTAAAGTACTTGGAACTGCTTTTGTTATCCGTTTAAACCCGTAAATAATAATAATGGTTCCTAATGCCAATATTAATTCTAACCAACTAATATTTCTTAAGGCTCTTGGCAACACCTTTAATGCTCCTACAGTCCCCGACGCGTCTTTGGCTGCTAAGGTCTGCGATTCTTTTAAAATCTGATCTTGAGAAATATGCTCTGCTCGATCAATAGTTTCTTTGAAATCTTCAAGCACCAATATTCCTTCTCCTGCTTCCTCTTTCAAAATATTATCAAGAATTACCTCTTCGGCTTGTGGCTTGAACTGATTTACAAATTCTGTATCTTCTTTAGGATAGTATCCTAAAGAAGGTAAAATTTGAGTTATTAAAATAATAACTCCAATAGCCGTCATAAAACCAGATACTACTGGGTAAGGAATATATCTTATATATTTTCCTAAGCCTAAAACCCCAAGGCCAACTTGCATAAGACCTGCCAACAAAAACACCAGAAGTATAGCAGGTAAAGCTTTATTTACATCACCATCATTAACAGCAATAATACCCGCAATTACTACCATACTCACAGCAGTCATTGGTGCTGTTGGTCCTGATATTTGAGTATTAGTACCACCGAAAAGGGCAGCAAAAAAGCTAATAAAAATGGCTCCATATAGTCCAGCACTTGGTCCTAAACCTGACGATACACCAAAGGCCAACGCTAATGGTAATGCTACGATTCCTGCGGTAATGCCACCAAAGGCATCTCCTTTAATATTTGAAAATAGATTCTTCATATTATCTCTTTTATAGGTTACTAATTTAACTCAAAACTCATGAAGCAAAATACATCGCTGTTTTTTACTTCTAATACTTAAAAGGTGACAAATGTGATAATATTAAATTGGTCTCTACTACTGGTTTCAAAAAATTGATTCATGTAACCAGCCTCGAGCCTTATATTTTTATTAATATTATAACCAATGCCTCCATAAACCCTATTTCTATCGAAAATAGAGGTTTTAGTGTTTAAAAATATTTCATTGTATGCGGAAAAATAATATTTACTACTTTGGTTTTCTTTATTGCATAAAGGGATATTTAGCCCTAAAAAATAACGAAAACGCAATTTAAAATCGTCTTCAACAAAACGTTGCTCAAACCGATAACGGTGATTCAACTTTACACTTCCTATATTTTGCTTGGAGGTAAATTGCTGAAAAATTCTATGTTCATTAATAGATACTTTATCATCAGTATTTCCTATATAATTTTCAGAAAGTATATACCCATAACCTAACAACACATTATTCTTACCTTCATTAAATGTATAGCCTAAACCTGTTCTTAGAAGTAGTTGTTCAAGATCTCCAATAGCATTATAATTTCTGTATTGAACCTCATTGTGTATATTCCACTTCTGATCAAGTTTTTTATTACCGATATATATTAACCAATTACCAAAATTACTGTCTTGACTTTGCATAAGTATGGGTAGCATTAATGCCATGATTAATGCTACCATACTTACTTTTCTTTTCATATTATTGCTGTACATCTTCAAGCCTATTACTCATAGAAGGATACAACTCCTGAATGAATATCGTACATAGCTCCAACAATCATAATCTCGCCATTATTCTGCATGTCTGCTAAAACATCACTTTCTTTCATAATTCTTTCAATAGTTAACTCGACATTTTTCTTTGAAACATTATCCACAAACTCTAAATTTTTAGAATTTCTTAAACTTGAATCTGTAGGTTCTGAAACGGCATTTACTGCTGGTGTAATTTTTTCAATAAGCTTCGTTAAATTACCCATTTTAGCATTGTCACAAGCTCCTTTTACAGCACCACAGCTAGTATGACCTAATACAACTATGATTTTGGTTCCAGCCAATTTACAAGCAAATTCCATACTTCCTAAAATATCTTCATTTACAAAGTTCCCAGCTATTCTTGCGCTAAAAATATCGCCTATACCTTGATCAAAAATTAATTCGGAAGACACTCTGGAATCTATACAACTTAAAATAGTTGCAAATGGAAATTGCCCACTGCTTGTATCGTTTACCTGTTCTAGTAAATTTCTATCTGCTTTTTTGTTATTTAGAAACCTTTGATTTCCTTCTTTCAAATATTTTAGTGCGCTCTGAGGCGTTATTGCTGCTTGTGTTTCTTTTGTATGTGCTTTCATTTCTTTATTGCTTTTTAATTACTAAATTATGCTGATTTGGGTCTTAATTTAAAAAATTCAATATAACTAGGTGGATTTTCAACGGTTCCACGTTCTGAAACTAACTTAATAGTAATATGTCTTTCTTTCGCTTTAAAAGCGAAATCATCAAGAATTTCAATAATATCGTTATCTAAGTATCTCGTTTTTCTAACATCTAATTCTAAAAGTGAATTTTCTGGAATTCTATCCAATTCTTTTAAAATAGCGCCTTTATTAAAGAAAGTTACTTCCTCGGCTAATGTCATTTTTACCTTTCCATCATCAACATCTTCTCCCTCTTTATGTAAAAAGTGCGAGTTTTGATAACTTTTTATCAAAATAACTACAATCCCTACAATTAAACCTAAAGCCAGACCGCTTAAAAGATCTATGAATACAATACCCAAAACAGTCATCGTGAATGGAATAGACTGTTTCCACCCTAAATCATACATGCTTTTAAATAGTTTAGGTTTTGCTAACTTATAGCCAACAATTAATAGTATCGCAGCCAAAACAGATAACGGAATCATATTCAACAACTTAGGAATTAAAATCACAGAAATTATTAATAAAAATCCATGAATAATTGCCGACATTCTTGACAAACCTCCAGATTGAATATTTGCCGAACTACGAACAATTACTTGCGTTATTGGCAAACCTCCAATCATTCCTGATATAATGTTACCAACCCCTTGAGCTAATAACTCTCTATTTGTAGGTGTAACATTTTTGTTTGGATCTAACTTATCGGTAGCCTCTACGCATAGTAAAGTTTCTAAACTGGCTACTAAAGCAATTGTAAATGCAACAATCCAAACATCTGGGTTTGTAATAGCTCCAAAATTTGGAAAACTAAATTGTCCGAAAAAGGATGAAGCATCTTCGGGAACAGGAACGCTCACCAAATGTGACGGTGATATTGCCAAAAGATCACTTGATTGTGTTGCAACATAGTAAATAACCCCAACAACAACAGCCACAAGAGGTCCTTGTATTAATTGAAATATTTTACCTTTTTTAGATAGTACTTTATCCCAAAGTAATAAAATGGCTAATCCAATTATACCAACTAAAGTAGATCCTAATTTTATATGGTTAATGGTATTTATTAATTCTGAAAAAGTTCCTTTACTGTCTACTTTAAAGAAAAACAAGTCTCCTTCTGGATTGGCATCATAGCCAAAAAAATGTGGTATTTGTTTTAGGATAATAATAATTCCAATACCAGTTAGCATGCCTTTAATTACAGAAGATGGGAAATAGTACCCAATAATACCTGCTTTTAAAACGCCAAAGAGTAATTGAATAATACCTCCTAATACGACAGCTACTAAAAAGTTTTCAAAACTTCCTAAAGTAGTTATCGCAGCTAAAACAATAGCTGCTAATCCTGCAGCTGGTCCACTAACTCCAATTTTTGAGCCACTTAAAGCTCCAACAATAGTACCTCCAATAATACCAGCAATTAGCCCTGAGAATAATGGGGCTCCACTTGCTAATGCAATACCTAGACATAATGGTAATGCAACAAAAAATACGACTATACTCGCTGGTAAGTCATTCTTAATAGTTTTAAACATAATTATAATTACAAATATATTTTTACTCCTTGACAAAAATCAAAGAGTGATTAATTCGATAATGTGAGAGACGGCTTTAAAAAGCCTACAAACCTAAATTATTATATGTGTAAGTCTGGTGGAGGAGAAATAATGTTTAAATGAGGCTTAGAGTAGTTTTTGAAGTAATAGCGTAAATTATTTTTTATTTTTTTTGAAGCTAGATCAACTTCATTTTCGTTGAACTCAAAAAATAAAACTTCTGTATTTTTATCTTTTTTATTGCCCTTTTTTTCTTCTTCTTCAGATGAATCAAAAAGGAAAGAAACATCAACAGAATCGTCTACAAGGCTAACAATAGTCGGTGTTGTTAAAAGCAACATAAAAAATATTGATAAGCATATAGAAACTATATTTCTAGACATTCCGTTAAAAAATTAATGAAAAGCAAAGATATGCTATTTTTTTGTTAAAGAAACATTAAATATTATTCAACAATTTAATATCTTCTGAACTTACCCACCCCATTTTACCATCGGAAAGTTTAATTTTTTTCCAATCGTTATATGATTCCAATACTTGTACTTTAGTACCTTCATGCAACCTAAAGGATTCTTCACTTCTGGAGTTAGGATCACTTTTTACTTTGCTTTCTTGTACAAACACGATAGCCGGGTTATCTTTTCTATCTAAATTGTACTTATGAAATGCAAATGCAAGTGATAGACACAATAAAGCTAATGATATTAAACTCCCCATAAATGTTAAGCGTTTACTCCATGTTGAATAAGCGAAATAATAAATGAGAAATAAAACAACAAAACAAAACACCAAACCTATGGCTGTTCTTGCCCAATTATCAAAACTCATGGCATTGGTAATATTTTTTAAGAGTTTTGATAATCCAGCTTCAGGAATAACATCTATAGCATCAATGGTCATGTTTTGAGCAAATGACAAATTGTTCTTAATATCTTCATCATTAGGAGCCAATTGTAATGCCTTTTCATAAAAATAGACGCTTGGTGCGATATTGTTTAATTTATAATGGGCATTTGCCAAATTAAAATACAAATCGGCCGAATGGTTTTCTGTATCTAAAATAGCGTTATAATTATCTATCGCTTCCGCATATTTACCTTCATTATACAATGCATTGGCTTTTCCAAATAATGTTTGGTTTTGAGAAAAAGCGGTTAAGCTTAACAAAAACGATACGATGTAAAAAACTTTTTTCATGTTAACGTGCTTGTTTATCTATTAAAGAAATTGTTTTTGCCGCCTTATCATAATCTTCTTGCATAGTCACAATATCTATTGGTGTATATCTTGCCAATTCACAATTTTCTACAATAGCAATAAAATCTTTTATTGCTCCATCATCTACTTGTTTTTCTTTTAGTAAACTATTGATCTTATCTTTACTTAAATCGTTCGTTTCTATATGTAATCTTGCTTTTAAATAGTTATGTAATGCTTTTTCTAAAGCTATATAAAAAGCTTCTTTTTTACCAAGTGATTTTTTAGCATTACTTAAATATTTCTTTGCCAGTTTATCTGCTTTTCTAATTCTATTTCCATATACATCAGCATCTCTACTTGCTTTTTTCTTGCGGACAATGATCGCTAAAGGAATTGCTAAAAAGGGCAATAACAATAAGTTCCAAAACAAATTTGTTTTAAAGAAATAAGTTGATTTAGTACTAATAAAATTGGTCTTAGTTTTAATAAAAGCAAATTGATCGTTATTTAAAACAACACGTTGTTTAGCATTATTTGTAGTATTCCCATCCGAAGTTCCACTGGCATTATTTGTAGGTCCATTTAAAACATCAATAACAATTTCGTCGGACGATAACCGTTTATAACTTTCTGTTTTTAAATCGAAATATGAAAAAGAAATACTAGGTATTGGATATTTACCTTTGTATTGTGGCACAACAGTATAACTATCTGAAATATGCCCTCTCATTCCTGATAGATTTGTTTTTACTTCTTCTTTATGCTCTGGCTCATAAACTTCTAAAGAACTTGGTAATGAAATTTTTGGTAGTTTAAAAAGTTTTAAATTCCCATTACCTCTAACCCCTACTTTTATTTGAAATGATTCAGAGGCATCTAATTCTTTTTTAGAAGTTACGACATCAAGCTTGAAATCGCCAACAGCTCCTGCAAAATCTACTGGTTTACCTGCCTCCGGCAAAGGTTTAACTTGAATTTTTTTATTTCCCGCAGACACCGTTTTATTAACACGTGTCATTAATAGGCTTCCAAAAATATCTCGCCTATTAGAAGGCACCCGCAAAGCGATATCTAAACTTAATGGCTCAATATTTAGTTTACCTGTTTTTTGAGGATACAATACTGCTTTTCGCAAAATCAAAAAACGATAATCTTTACCATTATAAGTACCATTTTGAACCTTTTGCCCGTGCGTATTTATGTTCTGACTCCAAAAGTCATTATATCTTGGACTATCAATCTCATTCCAATTATCAACTGCAATGGAAGGTGATACATAGAGTTTATAAACCACTGTAATGGCCTCGTTTAAATACGGGTTCGTTTTTGAAACTTCTGCTACTAAATGAATATTCTCCGAAGCAATATAACTGGCATCATTTGGGTCTTTTGGCTTGTCTACAGCCGCAGTAACTTGAATTTTTAAGGGTAATGTCTTATAAGTTTCGCCTTTAATAGTAATGGTGGCTTGTTTAATCGTGAAATTACCACGCTTTTTTGGTGCTAAAAAATAACTATAGGTCTTCTTATAAGTTCTCACACCATTAACCCAAGAATTGCTTACAGATTGATTTGGACCGCCTACGACTGTAAAATTTGAAAAATTTGGAGGATCAAAGTTATCTCCATCTTTATTCATTTCAAAATCGATACGTAAACGTTCATTAATGCCTAGCTTTTGTTTACTTGCTTTTGCTTCAAATTTAACCTGTGCAGAAATAATACTCGTTGTAAGTATTAATAATAATATTGATATGTGTTTAATAAGTTTCATAATGATTAACGAACAACGATTAGCGATTTTTGATATTTGAATTATTGCTTTTCGATGTTTTAATACTAGTAACGAAAATAGATATTAATTGGTTGTTTTCGTCTAAAGCCTTGTTCATTTTAATTTGATTTCCTTTAAATAAGTTAGCTTTATTTATTATTCTTAAACAATTATATGATTCTCTAAGTTCTTTTAAACATATTCCCATTTTATGAACAAAATCTTTATGCGATTCAGCACTTCTAGCTTCCCCATAATTGAGAGCTGGAGAACCTGAAGATCTTATTAATTGATTTCCATAATAATTACCCGCATAATTATTTTTTACATCTTCTATTATATTAATTATAAAAACTGTAAAATCAATGATTCTTTCTTCTAGGTCATTTGTTTTCATTAATGCTTATTCTTAATTCAAAACTCATTAATCGTTAATCAAATTTCTTCAGTTTTACCAGTCTTTTTCAGTTTTTACTTTTGCACCTTTTTCTTTTACTGCATTCATTTTTTCCTGAACCTTTTGTTCTTGATTATTCATGGCCTCCAGTAAATTCTTTATTTGCTGTGGTGACATTTGTCCAGGTTGTGGTTTAGGCTTTTGCTGTTCTTTCTTCTTATCATCTTCTCCTTTACCTTTATCTTCTTTTTCATCTTTAGGCTTTCCTTTATCATCTTTTTCATCCTCTCCTTCTTTTTTCTCCTGATCACCTTTGTCCTTTTCGTCCTCTTTGTCGTCGCCTTCTTTATCCTTTTTGTCTTCGTTCTCTTTCTTATCTTGATCTTCCTTATTCTCGTCCTTGTTTTTATCGTCTTTATTTTCGTCTTCCTGATCCTTTTGTTCTTCTGCACAAACCTTTGCTAAACCCAAATTGTAGCGCGTTTCATCATCTGTAGGATCATTTCTTAAAGCATTTTTAAAAGCTTCAACAGCTTCTTTGCATTTTTTATTCTGCATTAAAATATTGCCGATGTTATGATACGCCTTATGCTTTTCTGCTTTTGAAGTGGTTGCTTTTGCTGCCTGCTCATGACGATAAAGCGCTTCTTCAAAATTGCCTTTTTTATAATAGGCATTTCCTAAATTGTAAATCCCAGCCACCGTATTAGGTTGCTTAGAAATGGCTTGTCTATAAGCCATTTCTCCAGAAACAAAATCGTCTTCATTTATTAAACTATTTGCTTCAAAAACATAGTTATTAGCTTTTTTAAGCGCTAACCTTTGCTCCTTATCTTCTTGAGCAAAAGATATGGAAACCATGCATGTTAATAGAATTAATACTAAATGTCTCATTTTTTTATTTCTAAGATATAAAACCTTATTTTTTTGTTCGTTAAAAAATTTATAAAAGTTTAAATCTAATCGTTATACTTTCACTTTAACAGACATTAAAGGTTTTCATTAAATAAATTCAACTTTTTTAACCAAGCTGTTTTACGCTCCAATAGGAAAACGTCTAAAAGCAAAAAGAAAATCCCAAAGCCTAAAAACCATTGAAATTGATCTTTAAAATCGGCAAACTGTTTGGCTTCAAATTCTGTTTTATCCATGCTATTTAAAATTTCACGAATATTCTCTACGACATCATTAGTGTTTTTTCCATTTATATAAGCACCGTTGGCCTCCTCTGCAATAGCAATTAGAGTTTCTTCGTTTAAGCGCGTTATAACAGTTTCTCCTTGATTATCCTTTTTGTAATTTAAGACAATCCCATTTCTTTTTTCTGGGATGGGTCCTCCTTTTACATCACCCACACCTATAGTAAATATTCGAATACCTTCTTCATTAGCTTCCTCTGCTATAGCAGCTGCTTCTTCACTATGGTCTTCTCCATCCGAAATAATAACTAATACACGGTTGGTTTGTTCTTCATCATCAAAATAGGTTTTTGCCAATTTTATAGCTTCGTTTATAGCAGTTCCTTGCGATGACAACATATCCGTATTCATACTTTGCAAAAACATTTTAGCCGAAGCATAATCTGTTGTTATGGGTAATTGCGGAAATGCTTTTCCAGCGTATGCTATAATTCCTATACGATCACTCGCCAAATTATTGATAATTTGAGTAACGAGTTGTTTCGACTTTTCTAATCTATTTGGAGCAATATCTTCTGCCAACATACTTTTAGATACATCGACAGCAAAAACAATATCAACTCCTTCTCGTTTAACAGTTTCTAATTTTGTACCTATTTTTGGATTTACTAAGGCTATTGCTAAACAAGCGAAAGCTAAGCTTAAAACACCTATTTTTAAAATAGATTTAAATACAGATGTATTTGGGCTTAATTTTTTAAGCGATTTCTTATCGGCAAATTTACTTTGTGCTTTATATCTCCAAAATTGAAGCACCAAAAAGAACAGGATTATTACTGGAATAATACCTAAAGCCCAAAACCATATTTTCTCTTCTAATTGATACATTGTTGTTTATTTGTTTTAGCCCCTAAATCCCCAAAGGGGACTTTGCTTACTCTAAAAAATCTTTTTTCTATATTCTATTCTCTTTACTCTACTCTTTTAGACAAAACTTCTAAAAACGGTAAAACGCAACAGCAATTCTATAAGAAGTAATAACCCTGCTAATAATACTAAAAATCGATACTTCTCTTCGTAATTATAAAACTTAAATTCCTCTATTTCTGTTTTTTCCAGTTTATTAATTTCATCATAAATTTCTTCTAATTTTCTATTATTGGTAGCTCTAAAATATTTACCCCCTGTAACATGAGCTATTTCTTTTAATAATTCTTCATCAATCTCTACCTGAATACGTCCATACTGAAAAGCGCCATTAGACAGGATCCCAATTGGAGATAATGCCATACCGTTAGTTCCCAAACCAATTGTATAAGTTTTTATATCATATTCAACCGCCAATTCACTAGCAATTTTAGGATCTATAAACCCAGAATTGTTAACACCATCAGTCAATAAAATAATCACTTTACTGGTTGCTTTACTATCTTTTAATCGGTTTACCGATGTTGCTAAGCCCATACCTATAGCCGTTCCGCCCTCAATAATATTATTATATTTTATACTCTTTAAAGAGCGTATTACGATGGCCTTATCACTTGTTATTGGTGTTTTTGTGTAACTTTCTCCAGCATATTCTACCAAACCGATTCTATCATTTGGTCTGCCTTTAATAAATTCTGCCGCTACTTTTTTTAACGCTTCTAATCTATTTGGAGATAAATCTTTAGCTAACATACTTGCAGAAACATCTATGGCCATAACAATGTCTATCCCTCTTGTCGTTTTTGTTTTTGTTGAGACATCTACTGTTTGAGGTCTTGCTAATGCTGTAATTAATAAAGCCAGTGCTACCAAACGAAAAACAAATAATAAGTGTTTCAATTTGGGTAACCAGGAATTAGTAATCTTAAAACCCTTTAAACTTGATATTTTAAGTTCTGCTGTTTGTTTTTTGTGCTTAAAAATATACCATAGTATCGCTAATGGTAGCGCTAATAACAACCAGAAAAATTCTTTATTTAAAAATTCGATTCCCTCAAACATTATTCTTCTGCTTTTTTAAGTTCTATTGAATTTAAAATTCGCTCAACAATTTGATCTGCATAAACATCGCTTTCCCTCCAAAAAAGTAAGATCTGCTGTACCACATTTTCCGATGTAAATGCCAGGATAACATACTTTCCTTTTTCAATCTTCTCTGAGTTTGGTACTGGCATTTCCAAAGTACCATAAACTTTTAATCCTTCGGCACCATTTGGAGTAACAAACTTCTCCTTTTTTGTTATGATGTTTTGAGCTCCTGCTGCTTCAAGCGTTTTAAAATTCCCATCTATAGATTGTTCTAAATCTATTTTATTTTCGCCTAAATTTTTATACTTAGAAGTAGCGACTACAACATTAAATTTATCAATTAAACTACCATAGCCAAACATCGTAACATCAATCTGTTGCGCTAATTCTTCTGGCAAACCAGCATCCATTCTTTTTAACACTTTTGGTGTTGAAATGGTTACAGGCGGAAATCCGTATGCACTGGTTACCCAATCACCCTCCAAAAGCTCTATACTATCGTGGCCAATAATGGTATCTTTCACGTAATTGAAACCATATTTTATTGAAAAGCCTACAATAGTAGCTATTAACAAAAACAGGCTTATTGCCACCGTTATAATAATTTTCTTTCGGGTCTTTTTACGCTCTAACTCTTCTCTGTATTTTTCATCTAAAAGTTTCTCTTCTTCTGTTGGTTCCGGCAGCACTTCTTTTACATGGTCAATTTCACTATCAATCGTATCTCTATCTAATTCAGCTAATATCGTATCTGGTGCTGACTTTGCAAATTTCACTAAATCGGCTCGTTTTAAAATACTTTCAATGTTTTTAATCGTCTCCTGACTTAGGTCAATTTGGTTACCTTCTTTAAGTAATCGCAGTCTACTAATAAGTTCATCAGTAGTACTTTCTAAAGAATGGTCATATACCTTTTCATCTAGATACTTTCTGATGATCCCTGTTAATTCTGAATAGTATTCTTTTAATTCTGAATGTTCTAAATAGTGACTTTCATCTAAGTTTTTAAGGGCTAATTTAGCTCTATCGTATGGTGGAAGTAAAGCAATTTGTTCTTCCTCTGTTAATGGTTTCTTTCTCCATATAAACCAAAACAACAAGAATGCTATAATACCAATTATTAAAAGCGTAAGTAACACATATTTCCACCAATTACTTGGTGATTTATTTACTTCAATAATAGGTTTAATATCATATAACCCTTGTTTTGTAGTGTCTACTACTATATTATTAACCTCAACTTTTAGAGAATCGGTGAAAAAAGTTTTATCACCAATAATTATTTTTTGCCTTGGAATCGTATAGGCGCCTGAATCAAATTGTGTTAATCCGTATTTTTTAATAAGATTGTACTTATCGTTATTTTTTAAAGTATCAACCTTATAGGACTCAATCATTTCTAAAGGCGAAAATGTTTGTCCCTCTGGAAAAACAACTAAGCTCGTTGTATCTGTTTCTACTTGAATATGGTATGTAATTTGTTCCCCTATTTTGATAGATGTGGAATCGATTGCTGAAGTAACTTGAGCTAATGAGATAGAAGAGCTTAGAAAAAAGAATAAAGAAACTATGACCGAAGACCGAAGACGGAAGACGGAAGCTATTTTGCTCAAAAATCGTAATTCGTAATTCATAAATCTAAAATCGTTTATCCTCTTCTTTTAAAATACCCCAGAAGCTTTTTTACATAACTTTCATCAACACGACAATCAATCGCACCTGCTCCAGATTTTGTAAAGCTCTCTTTATAATAAGCTACTTTTTCATGATAAAATTTACCATAATTAAGTCTTACTTTTTTTGATGACGTATTCACTAACATCAATTCCCCAGTTTCTTCATCTTCCATCTGTACCATGCCTAAATTTGGTATGCTTTCTTCATGCTTATCGTAAACCCGTATTCCTGTAACATCATGTTTACCCGAAACAATTTTCATTGTTTGATGGTAATCATCTGCAATAAAATCGGATAGTACAAATACGATGGCTTTTTTCTTCATCACGTTTTGCATAAACTTCAACGCTTCTGCCAAATTTGTTTGTTTACTTTCCGGTTTAAATTCTATGAGTTCCCGAATAATGCGAAGTACATGAGAACGTCCTTTTTTAGGTGGAATATAAAGCTCTACCTTATCGGAAAATAAGATGAGGCCTATTTTATCATTATTTTGAGTTGCCGAAAAAGCCAATGTAGCTGCTATTTCTGTAACAACCTCGTTTTTAAACTGTTGCTCTGTCCCAAACAACTCTGAACCTGAGATATCTACCATAAGCATCATGGTAAGCTCACGTTCTTCTTCAAAAACTTTAACAAAAGGCTCACTATAACGTGCCGTTACGTTCCAATCTATATTTCGAACATCGTCACCAAATTGATATTGGCGTACTTCACTAAAAGTCATACCACGTCCTTTGAAGGTTGAATGGTATTCGCCTCCAAATATATGATCAGACAAACGACGTGTCTTAATCTCAATTTTTCGTACTTTTTTTAGTAATTCTTTAGTATCCATAGCCCCTAAATCCCCAAAGGGGACTTCTGATTTTTCGTTCTATTTTTGATTTTAGTAAACATTGTAGCCCATTTTACCTCTTCCTAAAAGTCCCCTTTGGGGATTTAGGGGCTTTTAAGGTACTTCTATTTCGTTTACAATTTTGTTTATGATGTCCTCGGAAGTTACATTTTCAGCCTCAGCCTCATAGGTAATACCTATTCTATGCCTTAATACATCGTAAACAACAGCTCGAACATCTTCTGGGATGACATAACCACGTCGTTTAATAAAGGCATAGCATTTAGCTGCGGTTGCTAAATTGATACTTCCACGCGGTGATGCTCCAAAAGAAATGAGAGGTTTTAAATCTGCAAGTTTATATTTCTCTGGATAGCGTGTTGCGAATATGATATCCAAAATGTATTTTTCAATTTTCTCATCCATGTACACTTCACGAACCACCTCTTGAGCTTTTAATATTTGAGCTACAGACACTACAGGATTTACTTTATCCCACGCGCCTTTCAAGTTGGCTCTCATGATCATTTGTTCTTCATCAATCTTTGGATAGTCAATAACCGTTTTTAACATAAAACGGTCAACCTGAGCTTCTGGCAACGGGTATGTACCTTCTTGCTCTACCGGATTTTGTGTGGCCATAACTAAAAAGGGCTTATCTAATACAAACGTCTCGTCTCCAATAGTTACTTGCTTTTCTTGCATTGCTTCAAGCAAAGCCGATTGTACTTTAGCAGGTGCTCTATTAATCTCATCTGCTAATACAAAATTAGCGAATATAGGGCCCTTCTTTATTGAGAAATCATTAACCTTCATATTGTAGATCAATGTCCCTGTTACATCGGCAGGTAATAAATCGGGAGTAAATTGTATTCTACTAAAACTCCCATCTACCGCTTGTGCTAAAGTGTTTATTGCTAATGTTTTTGCCAATCCCGGAACACCTTCAAGTAGAATATGTCCTCGACCTAACAGTCCAATAAGTAATCGTTCAACCATATGTTTTTGGCCTACTATTACTTTATTCATTTCCAGCATCAGTAAATCAACAAAAGCACTTTCTTTTTCAATTTTCTCGTTAATTGTCTTAATATCAATTGTACCTGTTTCTTGCATCTTCTTTATTTTTTTAAAGCCCGAATATAATAAGCTTATTTGAGGCATGCAAATTGTTAAAATTTTTCTTTTATCCCTGTTAAGGATTGGTTAAAATATTCCATAACCCCAGTTAATAATTGGTTAAAATGAAAAAAGCAGCTTCAAAAGAAGCTACTCTTAATGTTTAAATTTCTTTAGAACAAAAAAATTATTTACGCATCTGGCAAAGTTATGTCTCCTAAATCGTTAGTTTCATCTTCTTTCACTTCTTCATTATTTAATTCTGTTACCGCTAACCCAGATCCGTCTGCGGGTGTTAATGTAATCTTATACACACCTATTGGAACGTTTTCAAGAAGAAATACACCTTCTTGATTTGTATCTGCTTTCTCCTCAACACCATCTACTATTATAGAAACCGTCACTACAACATTTTCATTAAGTATTTTACCAGTAATAGCCCCTACTTTCAATGCTAATTCTATCGCAGGCTCAATAACTGTAATTTCTCCATTAACCACTTCTATATCTGGAATAGTAGTTACTTTATACTTAGAGTTTGAATCTACGGGTGTTACAACAACCTCATACGTTCCGGTAGGAACGCCCCAAAGCGCAAAATGCCCTGTATAATTAGTATAAGCCGATATCACTTCGTCATCTTCAGTTTCGGGTGTTCCTTTAGTATCTATAACAGATACTTTTGCTGGTTCATCAGAAGGAGACACAGACCCTTCTATAATTCCAGAACTTACTTCTGTCGTCACCCTCATTACTGGCCTTAAATTAATATTTCCTGATTTTCCTGCAATTATAACAGATTTATCAACATCAAAATCTATAACAAAATCATAAGTAAAGCCTTCTTCTATTAGGGTATCTACTTTTAATTTTAAACCAGATTGTTGTGCACTTGGTGTTTTTAAATCATGTGTATCTCCCACATCCAAATCATTCTTAATAACTATGGTATTATTGTCTCCCAATACCAATCTTATCTGTTTTAAGGTTCCGGTTGGGATAGGAAATTTATCTACTAAAACTTCATGAACGCCTCCGGTAAGGTCAAGTAAGTTTATAATTTTTTGATTTGAATTAAGTGATATCCACCCATTTTCATCGTCGCTGTTGTCATCCATTTTAATCATAACATCAACAACTTCAACATTTACTTCTTCAAAGTCTCCAGACTCATCTACCAATTTAATAGTAATAGTTGGCGCCAATAAACTTGTATTATTTGAATTCTCTGATTCTGATTTATTACATCCAAAAAGAGATATAATTATCAAAAAAAGGATGGCTGATTTTAGCTTATTTATGATTCTCATATAATATTCTATATTTTAAAGCTACGGTCTATCACCATGAATTTAAATACAACTTAAAACTGCTATTCTTAATCACCCGCAACAAACTCATAGTCAGAGTTTAATAATAATTTAAAGTCAATAATACGATATTAAACCTGTTTTAAGTATTTTTATACGTGAATTGCTAAAAAAGACATATAACCTGCAAAAGGTCTGATAAGATGTCTTTTAATTATGTTGAAAAGATGAAAAAAACAGCCCTAATTACAGGAGCAACTAGCGGCATTGGCGAAGCCACTGCTTATGAATTTGCAAAACATGGTATTAATTTAATATTGTGTGGAAGACGTTTGGAACGTCTAAATACCATCCAAAAGGCATTAAACCGATTGACTAATGTTCATATTTTAAACTTTGATGTACGCGATAAAGCAAAAACGCTTGAAGCCATCGAATCACTCCCGGATGCTTTTAAGAACATTGACATTTTAATCAACAATGCTGGTAATGCACATGGTCTAGACACCATAAATGAAGGAAATATTGATGACTGGGACGCTATGATGGATATTAATGTAAAGGGCTTATTATATGTAAGTAAAGCTGTTATTCCACAAATGACAACCCGCCAATCCGGACATATTATTAATATAGGTTCATCGGCAGGCAAAGAGGTTTATCCAAAAGGAAATGTTTACTGCGCTAGTAAGCATGCCGTTTTAGCTATTACAGAAGGGATGCGCATAGATTTGAATCCATTTGGAATAAAAGTAGGAGCTGTAAATCCTGGGTTTGTGGAAACCGAATTCTCCCAAGTGCGTTTTAAAGGTGATAAAATTGCAGGTTCTGTTTACAACGGTTTTAAAGCTTTACAAGCTAAAGACATTGCAGAAATTATTTACTTTGTGATTTCGCGGCCTCCTCATGTAAATATTGCTGATTTATTGGTGTTTCCAACGGCGCAGGCTAACTCAACAATAGTAAAGAAAACTAACTAGTTTTCTTTACTATTGTTGAGCATTGTTTATTATAATTATTTATTTCTTATTCAAATCCAATGGCACATTACAATTCATTTGAAGGTTTAGAGGTTTACAAACAATCTACCATTTTTTGTGATGACGTATGGAATATCATTATAAATACGAGCTTAAGTAATGATTATAAATTAAGAGAACAATTAAATGGATCTTCAGGCTCTATAATGGATAATATTGCTGAAGGTTTTGGCAGAGGTGGTAATAAAGAGTTTATAATGTTTCTTGGTTTCTCTAGAGGTTCTTGTTCTGAGAGTAAATCACAATTGTTGAGATGTTACAGGAGAAAACACATCGATAAGGGCACATATCAAAAATTAAATACTCAAGCTGAAGAACTTATTAATCAACTATCAAAATTTATTAATTATTTGAAATCTTCAAACCGAAAAGGATCTAAATTCGATTGAGTGAGAATAGAAAATAATAATAAAAAATAGACAATATTGACATGATTAACAAACGCCTACTCATAAAACACCTCTTAGCTCATAATGATGAGAACAGTTTCTATGATAAAAAGCGAAAAATAGATATCAGTCATAAAGAAGGTAAAGCCAAGTTTTTAAAGCATGTTTGCGCGCTCTCTAACAGCAACCCAAAGAACAACTCTTATATCGTTATTGGTGTTGAAGATGAGGACAATAATATTATCGGTGTCGATTTTTTTGATGACAGCAAAATACAAAACCTCATCAATGCATACTTAAGTCATCCACCCATAGTACAATATGAAAATATTCCATTTCCGCACCTCCCTGATGATAAAGTGGTTGGTTTAGTAACCATAAGACCTACTGGTAAAATAACATCCCTTCGAAAGAACATCTGGAAATATTATGGAGGCTCTGTGTTTTTTAGAGATGGCAGCATGAGTATGCCCAAAGTTTTTGATATTGAAATAAAAGATGTTAATTCTGAAATTGTTGAAGCCATTGAGAACAACGCACAAAACAATATAGAACATACACTTGATGGTGTTTTCGACTTTATGAATACCCGTAAAGACTATAACGCGCAGTACAAGGTTTTTAAAGAATATTTTGTAGTATGTTGGGCAGGTCAAAAAAAAATGGTGAAAGACGACCTTTTTTATTCTAGAGTAGATATTGAACTCATTAATGAGCAGGTACGTTTATTTTTTTCTGCCTTAGATGAAGTCTCCATTTCATTTGATGATGAGAGCTTTAAAATCATCGAATATGTAGATCTTGGGCTTCAAAATACTAATAAATATTATCCGTTAGAAAAAACAACCATTCGTTTCGAAAACAATGCAAGCTATACCATTGAAACAACATTATTATTTGAACCACCTCAATTTGACAAAAAAGTATTGCATCATATTTATAATACTAATAATGTTATTTTAGAAAAACTCAAAAAAGGACTTGCACTTACAAAAGGCGAAGAGGTGGATTTAAAAAATTTACCTGGGACCTATCTTATATGTTTCTTTAATTCATTTCAGGAAGCCATAAACAAACTTAATGAAGCAAAACCTTATTTAAAAACCCATAGTGAAGAGCTATATAATCTTTACAAAGAATCTCTGCGCATTTTAAGAAAGGTTAAATACAGTTAATTACTTTGTTAATAAACTTAACCGTTTCTTAATATTAGCAGCATAAAAAAATAGCATTTTTGCAATGCTATTAATCTTTTTAGATTTAACCTTGTTTCTCCCGAAAAATTCGGTGTTGAGGCAAGGTTTTTTTATTTGCTTTTTAAAACAAAAATACCGTTTCCAATAGAAAACGGTATTTTCTTATATTTGATTCATATATAAAAATAAACGTAACTTTATTATGTTTACCTACCCGCTTTAGAGGAATAAACTGAATATTGCGTTTATTCAATAATTACCTGTAATTATGACAAAAAATACGCTGAAAATATTATTGCTTATTCTGACTTTAACAATCATTTCTTGTAAAGAAGAACTTGAGGCGATTTTAGAAACTGATTATAAAGTTGTCGAAGTAGATTACGGATTTGATAATTATCTAAAAAACACAAGAAAGAAATCCGAACAATTAATTATTAAAGAAAGAAATATAGTTCTTATTGACGTTGATAAAAATGGACAAATTAAAGTTGAGGGGAATGTCATAGAAGACAGTTTAATAGTATCTGAACTTAAAAAATATATAATCCCAAACCCTGAAAATAACAAAATGCCGATTACGACTGAAAAAGAGTTTGAATATTCTGGAAATGTTGTAATGAATAAAAACCTTATGATTATGGCTAGATTTAATCAAGAATTAAAATATAAAACATATAGCGAGATTCGGAACAAAATTTATCTGTCATTTAATGAAGTAAGGAATGAATTTTCAACGAGAACATTCAATAAAACTTTGGAGGAATTAATCCATTCTACTGAACAAATTGATAATCTAAAATGGAATGAATTAAAACATATTTTTCCGATTCGTTATACCGAATTAATTGAGAAAAAATAACTACAGGTAATAACGTATCAAAAAATTGCTATTTTTAAGAGTTGCTTTGTTTACTAACTTCTGATTTTCCTTCGGGAAATCCTCGCACACAAACACGCAACATTTCATATACATAAACGTTGCCAACAATATGAAAAGACTAAATAAACATCTGATTTTAGCAATCATTCCTTTTATTTTTTTATCGTGTAAAAAGGATGAAACTGTTGAATTAAAAAACCGAATAAGTTTACTTGAAACTAAGTATTCAGAATTGAAAGACTCAATTTCAAAATCAAAAAAAGACAAAGTATATAAATCAAATATAATAATACAGACATTTAAGGAAACACATACAGTTAATGAAAAAGCTAAAGTAAAATTCCTTTTTAATTATCTTGAGAGTTTACCAAAATATGATGTTTATAAACTCATGGAAAATAATAACCGCGAATTGATTTTTGAGGGTCTGTCAACCAATGAATTTGAATACGAATATACCCCAACCAAAGAAGGGTGGAATACAATTAAATTAATGACTGTATTTAAGTTCGGAAACGAAGAATTAGAAGTACCTGTTCTTTCTTCAATTAAGGCTGAAAAATAAAATACTGTTGGCAATAACTAAGTGTTCATGTTTGGCCGTACCGACCACACGAACACTTAGTTATTGTGCAACGTTTTTATTGTTTTTTAAACATTATTTGAGCAAAATTCCAAAAAGCATTAATTTCGAATTTTTCTAATTCAGGTTGACCACTTGTTAATTCAATTCGTCCATTTTGCTTTTTTAATACATACTCTATTTCTTCTATTTTACTAGAACCTTTTTCTTGAATTCTAATTTTATTTTGTCCAATTCTTTTCCAATCGAATTCTCCACTGTGATTATATCCTCCTGTTTCATCATCACCTTCTGACCAACTTTCGAATTTTCCAGTTCCGTTGAACTTTATTTTCATCCAAGAACCCATAATCATCATAAATCCACTTCCATCGTCAGAATTCCATTCTCCTAAGAGTTCATCCTTTTTAATCAGTTGTTTTATATTATCAAACAGTTTTATTGACATTATAATTTAAATTTCTTTCCCTCTTTATAGTTAATAGGTAGTTTTGGGCTTTTTACACCAAAAGGTCCAGAACCATTATGATTATAATAGAATTTTTCTTTGTCATCAGAATATCTTCCAGCACATAATAGGTTAAAAGTCGTACTCTTTCTACTTGATTTGAGAACATTAATATCAATCCAAACAGGCACTTTACCTTTTCTAAACAAAAGGTCAACTACTTCTTCATCATTCAAATCCAATTTCATTTTTCCACAATCTTCTTCATAAATGTCAAACTCCAAGTGGTTTGTGTCATTGGTCGATTCCGCAAAAATTACATTATATCGAAAGTTCGTTTTCAATTCAGTTTTCACATAATTTTCAGCAAACTTTAACGCTTGGAAACTAGCTCCTTGTAAATGAAATAGAAATTCGATTTTTGTCATTTCTCAAATGTTGCACAACAATTGTATAACTACAACTCTTTCAAGTTGCGGTTATATCTTTTATAGTTACAATATAATATTTTTCAGATTCTATTTACCATAAGATTCCTGTCTTCACAGGAATTCGTTACAAATCAAACTTAATCCCTTGTGCTAAAGGTAATTCAGTCGTGTAATTTATAGTATTAGTTTGACGTCTCATATATACTTTCCAGGCATCAGAACCAGACTCACGTCCGCCTCCGGTTTCTTTTTCTCCACCAAAAGCGCCACCAATTTCTGCTCCGGAAGTCCCTATATTTACATTAGCAATACCACAGTCTGAACCGGCAACAGATAAGAAACGCTCCGCTTCTCTTAGATTATTAGTCATAATAGCAGAACTTAATCCTTGAGCTACTTCATTTTGAATATCAATAGCATTTTCAATAGCTCCAGAATATTTTAGTAAATATAAAACAGGCGCAAAAGTTTCGTGTTGTACAATTTTAAAGTTAGGTTTCGCTTCAGCAATAGCTGGTTTTACATAGCAGCCACTTTCATAACCTTCACCAGAAAGCACACCGCCTTCAACAACAATATTTCCGCCTTCTTCAACAACTTTAGTTAATGCGCTTTCATACATACTTACAGCATCCGTATCAATTAACGGACCTACATGATTATTTTCATCCAGAGGGTTTCCAATACGTAATTGCTTATACGCATCAACAACAGCATTTTTAACTTGGTCATAGATACTATCATGAATGATTAAACGACGTGTTGAAGTACAACGCTGTCCTGCAGTGCCTACAGCTCCAAAAACAGCTCCGATAACAGTCATTTTTATATCCGCATCCGGTGTTACAATGATAGCGTTATTACCACCCAGCTCCAATAAACTTTTTCCTAAACGTGCAGCTACTTCTTGTGCTACAATTTTACCCATCCTGGTAGAACCCGTTGCAGAAATTAATGGAATACGAGCATCTTTCGTCATAAACTCACCTACTTTATAATCGCCATTAATTAAATTACAAATACCTTCCGGTAAGTTATTTTCTTTAAAAACTTCAGCTGCAATATTCTGGCAAGCCACACCGCACATAGGTGTTTTTTCAGAAGGCTTCCAAACACAAACATCACCACAAATCCAAGCCAATGCTGTATTCCATGCCCAAACAGCTACTGGAAAATTGAATGCGGAAATAATACCAACCACACCTAATGGATGGTATTGCTCGTACATTCTATGTCCCGGACGCTCTGAATGCATGGTTAAACCGTGAAGCTGACGCGATAAGCCAACTGCAAAATCACAGATATCAATCATTTCCTGAACTTCACCTAATCCTTCCTGATAAGATTTACCCATTTCATAGGAAACTAATTTACCTAAAGCTTCTTTTTTCTCTCTTAATTTTTCACCAAACTGACGTACAATCTCACCACGTTGTGGAGCTGGCATGGTTCTCCAGGTTTTAAAAGCACTTGTCGCACTATCCATGACCTTTTCATAATCTTCTTGAGTCGTTGTTTTTACCTTACCAATCAATTGACCATCAACCGGCGAAAAAGATGCTATAATATCTCCGTTAGAAAAACTATTTGAACCTGTTGAAGTGCCTTCGTTTACATCTACTACACCTAGTATTTTAAGTGCTTTATCTATACCAAAATCTGTTGCTATTGCTTGCATTAATTATTGAATTATTATTTATAATATGATTATCTGCGAATATAACAATAAAAAGCCTTCTAAATATAAATTTAATAATGATAAAATATTACCTTTATTGCGCTCATTAATTCTAATTTTCATGAAGAAATCTATCCATATTTTAGTAATTACCTTATTATTATTTAGTTGTAAAGAAAAAGGTAAATTAATTGATTCTAATCCTCAAGAGAGTTATCCAGACAAGTCCAAAATTGAGGTAAAAGCGAATAAAACCATCCCATTAAATGAAGGAAACATGAATGCCTTTTCAATTATAATCCATGGAGGAGCAGGTACTATTTTAAAGAAAAATATGTCTCCGGAAAAAGAAGCAGCCTATAAAGCAACCTTAGAGGAGGCTATTAAAGTTGGGTATAACATCCTAAAAAATGGAGGTTCCAGTCTGGACGCCGTACAAAAAACGATTAATGTCATGGAAGATTCGCCCTTATTTAATGCCGGAAAAGGCGCTGTTTTCACAAATGCAGGAACCAATGAACACGACGCTTCCATTATGGATGGAAAAACATTAAATGCAGGAGCATCAGCAGGAACAACCATCGTAAAAAACCCTATAAATTTAGCTAGAACTGTGATGGATCATTCTCCTCATGTCATGTTATCTGGAAATGGCGCTAATACCTTTGCAAAAGAACAGGGCTTACAAATTGTGGAACCTGATTATTTTTATACAGAAAGACGTCATAAGTCGCTTGAAAAAATAAAAGAAACTGAGACATCCGAATTAGACCATGATGATAAAGTAGCCTTTTATGATGACCATATAAAAGACTCTAAATTTGGAACCGTTGGTTGTGCCGCTCTTGATAAAAATGGAAATTTAGCTGCTGGCACTTCAACAGGAGGCATGACTAATAAACGCTGGGGGCGCATTGGAGACTCTCCTATTATTGGAGCGGGAACTTACGCCAATAACAGTACCTGCGCTGTATCCAGCACAGGTTGGGGTGAGTACTTTATTCGTGCTATGGTAGCCTATGATATTTCTGCACTCATGGCATATAAAAATCTATCTCTGCAAGAAGCCGCCAAAGAAGTCATTCAAAATAAACTATCAAACTTAGGAGGTACCGGAGGGATTGTTGCCATCGATAAAAATGGGAACATGGTTGCCGAATTTAACACCGCAGGCATGTATAGAGCAACCATGAACGGCAAAGGTGAATTAGCAATCGGTATTTATAAAGATTAGTGGTTTAAAAACTTGTATAACGCCAAAACTATATAATACCTTATCTTGTTTTTTATGATTTGCTACAAAATCATCCCGCGCTGCAACAGAGCACGCTATTTTATTTCTATACTTTGTCCTTTATTTCATCGTAGCGATGCTGTGATGCTCAAAAAGTCTTCATCTGGAAACACATACCTACCTGCAGCTACGGTATACCCACATCTTTTTTCGGTATATAAAATCAAAGTTTTTTAACTTACTTTTCTTTGCCTGTCCAAAGAAAAGTAACAAAAGAAAAGACGCCCTTTCGAGAGGAATTTCTTCTCATGCTATCGCTAGAGAAGAACCAAGCCCAAAACTTCGCGTCGCTCCACCACAATAGCCAACATCAATGCTCCTGTGCTCCGAAGCTTTTGTTCTTTATTCTTCCGAAAGGTCAGGGGTAGCCCAATGGTCTTTTCTCAACAACAGGTAGAGAGACTTGATCATCTTAAAAAAGAATGACCACGGAGGCTGGCACAGCGGCCTATCTAGAATTCTATTGAAAATCAAGGAGTCAGTGCAAAGGCTTAGAGATAAAAAGCTGTTTGAGCCAAGTATTAGATTATTGATAGTCCTGATTTTATGATAAATACAAAAGAGCAGGTGAATAAACAAAGGACATAAGGCGAGTTCTTTTTATCTGTGGCTGGGGCCTCCGTAGCATTTTCAATATAATTTTAGTAAGCCTAGACTTTTTTGGTTCCTTTTGCGGCAATGGCAAAAAGAACATGATATAATTATTAATGTTTATTGATTTATGGATACATCGTAGCTACCAGCAGGCAGGAAAACATGACTTTTCACTTAAATAAAATAAGTATAAGATAAGTTCTAAGTCAAAGACTTTCCATCCATTACCCATATTAATTACAAAATTTTAAAATCATTTTTTTAGAAAAAGTTGCGTGTAATAATAATGTCCTTCCTTATTTTTGATAGCACTGATACCAATATGTGTAAAATCGCCTTCTATATTCTTTCTGTGTCCTTTGCTATCTAACCAAGCTGCCATAACATCTTGCGCAGATTTTTGTTTGGCTGCTACATTTTCACCCACACCTTTAGCTTTTTCCTCGTCAAACAATCTATCTGCTCGATAATCAAAATTTTCATGGCTTATTTTTTGTTGACTAATCATATGCAAATTGTGCGCTTCAGCTAAGTTTTCAGCTAAAGTATTAGTCTCTAAAATTTGTTTTCCAATACCAGACCTATGTTCATTTACTAGCTGTAGTATACTAGTCGCTATATCAGCAGCCATTTCCTTTTCGATATCTGCAGCTGAATCATCTTTTGAACACGCTATGTTACAAGTTAATACAGAAAAAAATGCTAATACTAGTCCTGTTCTTAATAAGAAGTTTTTCATTAATTATGTGATTTGGGGTTTTTAAATATACGTTTTATTTAACTTTATGGTTCATTTGGCCACTTTAAATCTTATGACTCATTAACATATAACAAAAATCTAAAATAGATATTTGATCTTCCTTTTTAACACCTAAAACACTTTCTAAAGTGCTTTATCTATACTAAAATCAATTGCCATTCTTTGTATTAGCTATTGAATTATAATTTACGCTGGAATCGTTTAAGAATGTTTCTAGATGAAGCTTTTTGACACATTATAACATCGTTATTAAGAGCATATTTCACGGAATACGGGGGTTTAAAAATAAAACCATGTATTTATTTTTGTTTCATAAACAAAAATATGGGAATAAAATGATGATTTTATAGTAAATCATAAAAGTCAAGATGAATTCATAATAAAACCATTAACTTTATTGCTCTTAAAAACATCATTATTAATCATGAAAAAACTAGCCTATTTAGTTTTGATTTTATTAGTATTTGCCTCTTGTAAAAACGAACCGAAATTACCTATTGGAAATGTTCAACAGCACGAAGAAAAACAAGAATTTTCAATAATAATTCACGGAGGTGCAGGTACTATTCTAAGAAAAAATATGTCTCTGGAAAAAGAAGCAGCTTATAAAACTAAATTAGAGGAAACCATTAAAGTTGGATACAACATCTTAAAAAATGGAAATTTGGCTGCTGGTACCTCAACTGGAGGTATGACCAATAAACACTGGGGTCGCATTGGAGACTCGCCCATTATTGGAGCTGGAACTTACGCGAATAATAATACCTGTGCCGTATCCAGTACAGGTTGGGGTGAGTATTTTATACGTGCTATGGTAGCTCACGATATTTCTGCACTTATGGAATATAAAGATCTGTCTTTACAAGAAGCTGCCAAAGAGGTCATTCAAAATAAATTAACAAATTTAGGAGGTACCAGAGGTATTGTTGCCATCGATAAAAATGGGAACATGGTTGCTGAATTTAATAGCAGGTATGTATAGAGCAACCATGAACGACAAAGGCGAACTATCGATTGATATTTATAAAGATCAAAATTTTTAAGAACAATTTAACAATAACTCAAAATCTAATTAATAAAATTTGAACGTAATTAGTTTAACAAGAAACAACCTACACTTTCTTTTTAAGCTTATTTTCATCTTAAACCATTTATCTTATGCTATTAAAAAAACTATTAGCTTTTGTAATACTTATTACGTTAGCTACATCTTGTAAAAAGAAAGTTGTTGAAACCGATAATCTTTTTAAATTCAAAGATTATATAAGTTATACGTCATCTGGTTTAACATCAGTGATCAGCCCTATTGAAATAAATTTAACAGAAGATGTTGAAGGATGGGAAATGGGTCAGGAAATCACAGATCGTATTGTTTCTGTGAGTCCACATGTACAAGGAAAGTTAATGGTGGCCAATAAGCACGCTTTATTATTTACTCCAGACGAACCGCTGCAACCAGCTACGGAATATTCTGTTACTGTTAAACTTTCTGATATTTATAAAGATATTCCTAAAGATTTTGACACCTATACATTTCAGTTTAAAACGATAACGCCTAGCTTTAATATGGTGACTAACAATCTTCAATCGTATAGTAAAAAATGGCAGTATTTAGAAGGTGTTATTAAATCGGCTGATGTTATTTCTCTAGACCATGCCAAGCAATTAGTAAAAGCCTCTCAAGATGGAAATAACTTAAATATTGTATTTAATGAAGCTCATGAAAAAAGCAAGGTTTTCGATTTTAAAATAGATAGTATTAATCGTTTAACGGATGATAGTCATATTCTTGTTTCGTGGAACGGGAAGCCGATTAATGCTGATAACGAAGGAGAAAACAAAGTCACTATTCCGGGAGTGAATAACTTTACAATTACCAAAACAGACGTTATTCAATCACCCGAACAACACTTATTGATCAATTTTTCAGACCCATTAAAAAAACAACAAAATTTTGATGGTTTAGTAACGCTTCAAAACGTAAAAAGCCCAAAATATGTAGTTGATGGTAATGTATTAAAAGTATACCCTGGCACTAAATTGGTCGGCAATATTCAAGTAGACGTTTTCCAAGGCATCAAAAACTCTGAAGGCTATAAGCTAAAACACCCTTTTTCAGAAACCATAGGTTTTGAAGCATTAAAACCCCAAGTACGTTTAATCAGCAATGGTAATATTTTGCCAAGTTCTGAAGAATTAAAATTCAATTTTGAAGCGGTTAATTTAAGTGCCGTTGATGTTAGAGTCATTAAAATTTTCGAAGACAATATTCTTCAGTTTTTACAAGACAATAACATGAGCAGCAACAACACTCATGAAATTAGAAAAGTAGGGCGTCGTATTGCAAAAAAGACCATTCCATTAGTATCCGAAACTGAAAATACAGGAAAATGGAAAGCATACAGTATTGATTTATCAAAATTTTTTAAAACAGATCCAGGTGCTATCTATCGTGTAGAAGTTAGTTTCAATAAAAATTATTCTTTGTATGATTGTGATGCCGTTGTTAATGTGAATAATATCGAAAATGGTGATGATTATTATGATGAGGCATACTATGAAGACGATTACAATAACGAAGCTATCGAAGATGATGATTTAAGAGAAGAGGCCTATTGGAATAATCTAAATTACAATTACCGAAACTATTCATATAACTGGAGAGAAAGAGAAAACCCTTGCCATAATGCCTACTACAACGAAAGCCGTATAGCATCTCAAAATTTAATCGCTTCAAACCTTGGAGTGATAGCGAAACAAGGTGCTAATAATTCGTATTACTTTGCAGTTACTAATATTTTAAATACCAATCCAGAAGCAAATGCAACAGTAACACTTTATAACTTCCAACAACAAAAATTGGAAGAAACAGTGACAGACAAGGAAGGTTTAGCGCTTATTGATGCCGAAAAACATGCTTCATTTGCTATTGTTTCTAAAGGAAACAACGTGAGTTATATAAAACTTCATGACGGTAATTCTTTATCACTAAGTAAGTTTGATGTTTCTGGAAATCGATTACAACGTGGACTCAAAGGTTATATTTATGGAGAACGTGGTGTTTGGAGACCTGGTGACACGTTACACTTAACATTCATGCTAAATGATGCAGCTAACAACCTTCCCAAACAGCATCCTGTAAAGCTTGAAGTTACTGATCCCAACGGAAAATTAGTTTTTAAAGAAGTTAGTACAAATCATATTGATAATTTTTTCAAATTCACAGTTCCAACATCATCAGAAGATAAAACAGGAAACTACAATGCTAAAATCTCTGTTGGTGGCGCTACTTTCCATAAAGGCTTAAAAATTGAAACGGTAAAACCTAACCGATTAAAAATTAAAGTTGATTTTAAAAATGATATCCTTACGAGTACAGAACCTTTAAACGGAAGTCTGGATGTAAAATGGCTTCATGGTGCTCCGGGGAAAAACTTAAAAGCCGAAATAAAAGCAAAATTTAGCACCTCATATTCTGGTTTTAAAAATTATAAAGATTATACGTTTAACGACCCTACCCGCCAATTTAATACAGAAGAAATTAATGTTTTTGAAGGGAAAGTAAATGAAGAAGGACGCGCTCAAATCACTAATAAAATGGCTGTCGGTAAGAATGCTCCAGGGATGCTAAAGGTTCAGTTTTTAGTACGAGCTTTCGAAAATGGCGGAGATTTCTCATTAGATGCGTTCACCAAACAATATGCCCCTTACAAGTCTTTCGTTGGCTTGCGTTCTCCAAAAGGAAAAGCCTATGGATCTTATTATACAGATGAAAATCAAAGCTTTGACTTGGTGGTGGTTGATGCCAAAGGAAAACCTGTAAAACGAAATAATCTGGAAGTTAAAATCTATAAAATTGAATGGCGTTGGTGGTGGAATTCGTCTTATGATAACTTATCGAGTTACGTTTCCAGCAGTTATCACAGACCTTATTTAAACTCTAAAATAAACACTGATGCCAATGGAAAAGCAACATTAAACATAAAAATTCCTGACAACGAACGTGGTCGTTACCTTATAAGAATCACAGACCCTGTAAGCGGTCATGCCACAGGAAGAACAGCTTATTTTTATAAAAACTGGTGGCAAAATTCATCTTCCAGCGATAAAGGTGCTGCAAAAATGCTTGTTTTTTCAGCAGATAAAGAAAAGTACAATGTTGGAGAAACTGCTAAAGTAACATTTCAATCAGGTACCGAAGGACGCGCATTAGTAAGTATTGAAAACGGTACAGAAGTGTTAGATTATAAATGGGTAAAAACAAAACAAGGTGAAACCACCGTTGATATTCCTGTAACGTCCGAAATGGCTCCTAATGTGTTTATTAATATTTCATTATTACAGCCTCATGCTATCTCAGCTAACGATTTACCTATTCGCTTATTTGGAGTCATCCCAATGTTAGTTGAAGACCCAAAAACCAAATTAGAACCCGAATTAAAAATGCCTGAAACCTTGCGCCCTGAGCAAGAATTTGAAGTCACTGTTTCAGAAAAAAACAGAAAAGCAATGACTTATACCATAGCTATGGTCGAAGAAGGTTTGTTAGATTTAACACGTTTTAAAACACCAAATGCTTGGGGCTCCTTCTATGCCCGTGAAGCTTTAGGGGTAAAGACATGGGATGTTTTTGATGATGTTATTGGTGCCTACTCAGGAAGCATAGATCAAGTATTTGCTATTGGTGGTGACGGAAGTGCTGCAGGTGGAAAAAACAAAAAGGCAAACCGTTTTAAACCTGTCGTTACATATTTAGGCCCTTTTTCTTTAAAAGCTGGCGATAGCAAAACGCATAAAATAAAAATGCCAAATTATATTGGTTCTGTAAGAACAATGGTTGTTGCTGGAAATAATGCTACCGAAGCTTACGGAAGCACCGACAAATCGGTTCAAGTAAAAAAACCTCTAATGGTATTAGCATCGCTTCCGCGGAAATTAAGCCCAGGTGAAAAAGTAACACTACCAGTAACCGTTTTTGCTATGGAGCCTAAAGTTAAAAACGTAAACATTAGCCTAAAACTTAGCAATGGAATTTCCATTGTTGGCACCAAATCAAAAACACTCTCTTTTACGAAACCGGATGAGCAAATGACCTACTTTGAATTGGACGTTAGTAAAGCAAAAGGCTTAAATACGGTTGAAGTAATTGCTTCTGGAAATGGTGAAAAATCGACTTATAAAGTAGAACTGGATGTATTTAATCCAAACCCTATCACATCAAAGCCGATAGACCAGGTTTTAGAAGCAAACGCATCAGAATCCATAGCATTTTCAACGTTTGGAGTTTACGGAACGAATTCAGCAACTCTTGAGTTTTCAACAATGCCACCAATGGACTTTTCACGCAGATTACAATACTTAATTCAGTATCCGCATGGCTGTGTAGAGCAAACGACATCGAGCATATTCCCACAGTTGTTTTTGAATGATATTTTTGATTTGACACACGATAAAAAACAAAAAATCAAGAATAATATTGAAAATGGCATGAAGCGCTTGGGGCATTTTCAAAGACCAAATGGCGGATTAAGTTATTGGATGGGAGAAAATGACACTGACGATTGGGGAACCAGTTATGCAGGTCATTTCATGTTAGAAGCAGAAAAGAAAGGTTTTGTCTTACCACTTACTTTTAAAAACAATTGGGTTAAATACCAACAACAAGCAGCAAGAGATTGGAGACCAAGTTACAGATCTCATAATTCCGATTTAGCACAAGCTTATAGACTGTACACCTTAGCTTTAGCCGGAGAGGCAGATTTAGCAGCTATGAATAGATTACGTGAATTTAGCGACATATCAAACGAAGCAAAATGGCGATTAGCCGCAGCATATGCATTAGCAGGACAAAAGGAAGCTAGTACCTCTATTTCTAAATCGGCAAACATTAATTTTAAACCTGTTCGCTATAACTATTACACTTATGGCTCTGTTGATAGAAATCGTGCCATGGCTTTAGAAACTATGGTGCTTACTAAAAATCCAAAAAGACGTGAACTGTCTCAATATATTGCTAAAGATTTATCGAGTAATCGTTGGATGAGCACCCAAACGACTGCCTATAGTTTATTGGCCATTGCAAAAATGGTAGACGCTAATGGCGGAAAAGCGCTTAACGTGAACTATACTATAAATGGAAAAACAGAAACCATAAATTCTAAAAGCGCCATTGCGCAACGTGAATTAAACGTTACTGATGGAGAAAACACACTATCCTTTACTAATAATAAAGACAATATTGTTTATGTACGTATTTTAAATTCCGGAAAATTACCTCTGGGACAAGAATTAGCCGAACAACGTGGGCTAAGTGTCTCCTATTCATACAAAGATTTAAAAGGAAATAAAGTGAATGTCTCCCAACTAAAACAAGGTCAAGATTTTGTAGCAACGGTAAAAGTTAGTAATCTTAAAAATGAAGCTATTAACGATGTGGCACTAACTCAAATATTCCCATCCGGTTGGGAAATTGTGAATACCCGTTTTACAGATTTTGGGGATACGACAACCAGTCAAGCTAGATTTACAGATATAAGAGACGATCGTGTTAATTTCTATTTCGATTTAAGGGAAAAAGGGAAACAGGGCACCAAAACCTTTAATGTCATGCTAAACGCATCGTATTTAGGCACCTATTATTTACCTGGCGTTCAAGCTGAAGCTATGTATGATAATGAATATTTGGTGAGAACTAAAGGAAAATGGGTGGTCGTTGAGAAATAAGGAAATTACAAGTAACCTCCTCGTCTTCTATTTCAAAGTATTGAAATAGAAACTGTAAAACTAACTAATTATCAGGACTAAAATTAAAACTATAAATACCAACTCCTTCCCTTAAGATAAGGGAAGGTGGATTTGATTTCAGTAAAAGAAATCAAAGACGGAAGGATTTGAAAAAATAAATTTAAAACACAACAAATGAAAACATATATAAACATCATCGCATTATTGATTGTTTTCAATTTTGCACAAGCACAAGAAATAAGATATGTAAAGGCTGACAATGGGTTGGTTTTAAGAGAAAAACCTAATAGAGGTTCTGGCAAAATCACAAAACTGGATTACGGTACACAATTAGAAATTATAGAACATACAAACTTAAAATTAGATGTTCTGGATGACAATGAAGTAATCTCCGGAGAATGGGTAAAAATTAGCACTATTGATAATGATGACAGCACAAATGTTGGTTATGTTTTTAATGGTTACTTAACTGAAACGGAATTAAGAAAACGCTTTAAAATTAATCTTGACACGTTTACATTAACAGTTGATAGTCTGGAGGCATGGGCATCCAAAACAAACCAAGACACAGTGAATATAGACATAGATCTAGGAGAAACTATTGAAGGTAAAATTATTAGAATCAAACACCATATTGATTATAAAAATATACAGTTATTCCAAAGACATGAAAACAGTATTACTATAATGGACGAAGGTCCACATTGTGATTTAACCGACTGGAAACATTATTATTCTAGCTGGAAGCCTTTAAAGTCCATATCAAAAGATAATCAATTTAAAACGAATTCATATTCGGAAGAGGCATGGAATAAATTTATAAAAATAGATATTAATGAATTCAAACAAGCCGTTAAAACACATTGTGGTGAAAATTGGGCTACCCTGATAAAAGATGTCAAAACAGTAAACACATACCCTTCTGGGGTTTCAATAAGTACCATATACCTTAAAGTAATTTTCACAAAGATGAATGATGAAAAAATTGAAAAAATCATTGCTTTTGGAATTCCGATGGGGTGCTAATTTAAATGTTTCAATGTATTATGAACGCAACAGAAATACTAAAAGAGAAGAATCACAGACCGTTTGAATACCCTAAACGAAAATGGGCATTTTATCAAGAATGGAATAAAGCTGTTTTTTTACATTGGGAAGTTTCACCGAATTTAATCACACCCTTACTTCCTAAGGGGATTAAACTAGACGTCCTAAACGAAAAAACCTGGGTGAGTTTAGTTGCTTTTAACATGAATAATATAGGGATTAGAAACCTTCCTAAAGTACCTTATATTTCAGATTTTTACGAAATAAATATTAGAGTTTATATTACCTGTAATGGAAAACCAAGTGTTTACTTTTTAAATATGGAGGGTAGCAAGCGGTCCTCTTGTAAAATTTTGAGAGCAGTATCTAAATTCCCTTATCAATACTCAAAAATGAGTAGAGACAACAACATTTACATATCAAAAAACAAAACATTCAATGATATTTTTAACATTGAATATCACATAGAAGATACGCCTATTAAAAAAGATAAAACCGATTTATGGCTCACAGAACGCTATGCCGTTTTTCAAGACTACAAAAACCATATTATTGAATACGACGTACACCATATCGAATGGCCCGTGCAATCAATCATGATTAAAAAATTAAATTTGAACTATCCCAGATTTAGTCATTTAATAAATAATCACCCCGACAAAATACATTATTCCAGTGGTGTACAAGTATTAACTTGGGATAAAAGAAAACGACCAATAAAGTGACCTTTAATTAGAAGACATGAATAACGATTTTAAACCCTATTACGCAGTCATTTTTACATCAACGCAAAATGAAAATATTGAGAGCTATTCCAAAATGGCCGACAAAATGGAAGCACTAGCAAAACAACAAGATGGTTATTTAGGAATAGATAGTGCTAGAGATCATGTGGGTATCACAGTAAGTTATTGGGACAGTTTAGATGCTATAAAAAACTGGAAACAACAAAGTGAACATTTGCAAGCCCAACAAAAAGGAAGAACAGTATGGTATAGTTGGTATAATGTAAAAATCTGTAAAGTAGAGCGTGAGTATGAGTTTACGACCTCCTCGCCTCCTATTTCAAAGCATTGAAATAGAAGCCACTCCTCCTTTAAAGGAGGAGAGCTAAATAAGAGTATGCATTAATTAATTGAACTAAAAATTTAAATTAGAATTAAAAACAATTCCTTCCCTTGTTAGGGAAGGTGGATTTGATTTCAGCAAAAGAAATCAAAGGCGGAAGGGTAAAATCACAAATATGAACAACAAAATCCACAATCATAAATACCTTGAAGGATACAGAAAAGAGCTTCGAAAAAATTCAACTTCAGCTGAAGCAACATTATGGACGTTTTTACAGAAAAAGAAACTCAAAGGAAGAAAATTTAGAAGACAACATAGTATTAAAAATTATATCGTTGATTTTTATTGCGCATCAGAAAAACTAATTATAGAATTAGACGGAGCCTACCATCTTAATTTTGATCAACAGAACTATGACCGGGAAAGAACCAAAGTTTTAGAAAATTTAGGTTTTAAAGTAATTCGATTCGAAAATAAATTGGTTTTTAAAGATAGTGCTAATGTATTAGAGGAAATAAGCAATCATTTTAATGATTAAAACAAACCTCCTCACCTCCTTTAAAAGGAGGTGAATTCTTAAATAAGAAAATTATAATTAACTAATTAATCTAAAATGTAAAATGTAAAATGTAAAATTAAGTCAGATATAAAAACTCCTTCCCTTTGCAAGGGAATATGGATTTGATTTCAGCAAAAGAAATCAAAGACGGAAGGGTCAAACACAAATGAATAAAATAGTAACCTACATAAAACGGCATAAAATTAAATCGGTTATCCTAGCTGTGCTATTGATTGCCTATTATTTCTGTTTGCCAAAGCAACTTTTTAAAGATCCAACAACAACGGTTATTTCTAGTTCAAACAAAGAATTATTAGGAGCCAAAATTGCCAAAGATGGACAATGGCGGTTTCCACAAAACGATAGTGTTCCTGAAAAATTTAAAACCTGTATCGTTCAATTTGAAGATGAATATTTTTATAACCATCCTGGTTTTAATCCTATATCTATCTTTAAAGCATTAAGAGACAATCTGAAATCTGGTGCAGTAAAACGTGGTGGAAGTACCATTACACAACAAGTTATTCGATTATCTAGAAAGGGACCACCCAGAACATATCTCGAAAAGCTAAAAGAAATTATTTTGGCGACTCGATTAGAATGTCGTGAATCAAAAAATAAAATATTATCCTACTATAGCAGTCATGCCCCTTTTGGAGGAAACGTTGTTGGGTTAGATGCTGCTTCATGGCGTTATTTTAATAGAAGTGCCAACCAATTATCCTGGGCAGAAAGTGCAACGCTTGCTGTTTTACCAAATGCCCCAAGTCTAATTTATCCTGGGAAAAACCAAGATCGATTATTAAAAAAACGTGATCGCCTTTTAAAAAAACTTTTAAAAAATGCCATTATTGATTCATTAACCTATCAACTGTCAATTGCTGAAGGCTTACCTCGAAAACCTTATCCGTTGCCACAAATAGCACCTCATTTATTACAAAAAGTATCTAAAACTAATTATGGAAAACGCATAGAAACAACGATTGACGCTAAACTTCAACAACGTGTAAACTATATTATAAAAAATCATTATAATCAATTGAGTCAGAACGAAATTTATAATGCGGCGGTATTAGTTTTAAATGTAAAGACCAGACAAGTTTTAGCTTATGTAGGCAATACTCCGACAGATAAAGCCCATCAAAAAGATGTTGACATTATTGATAAACCAAGAAGTACGGGCAGTATTCTAAAGCCTTTTTTATACGCTGCTATGTTAGATGCCGGAGATTTGTTACCTCATACACTAGTAACTGATGTTCCTACTCAATTCGGTAGTTATAACCCGGAAAATTATAATAAAACCTACGATGGCGCAGTTCCTGCAAGTAGAGCTTTATCACGTTCGTTAAATGTTCCTGCTGTTAGAATGCTTCAAGAATTTGGCTTAGATAGATTCCATCATTATTTAAAAGCTTTACAATTAAAAGACTTAAAATATAATGCAAATCATTACGGGTTATCACTTATTTTAGGAGGTGCAGAAAGTAATCTTTGGGATTTATGCAAAAGCTATGCAGCGCTCTCTTCAACTTTAAATCATTTTTCGGAAACCTCAAGTGAGTATTTTACAAATGAGTTTTGCGAACCTACTTTTTTAGCTTCAGATGAAATTGATTTCGGAAATAAAACTGGTGACAAAACACTTTTTGATGCGGCCTCTATTTATTTGACTTATGAAAGTTTAAAAGAAGTTAACAGACCCGAAAGTGATGAAAGCTGGGCCTTTTTTGATGGTTCTAAACAGATTGCGTGGAAAACAGGTACCAGCTTTGGGTTTCGAGACGCTTGGGCTATTGGTACCACTAAAGATTATGTGGTCGGAGTTTGGGTTGGTAATGCTGATGGAGAAGGGCGACCGGGTTTAGTTGGTGTACAAACGGCTGCTCCTATTCTCTTTGATGTGTTTGATTTATTACCAAATAGTGACTGGTTTTCAAAACCCTTTGACGAAATGCAGGAGATCGATATTTGTAAACAAAGTGGGCATAGAGCTTCTCCTAATTGTCATACTATTGAACAAAAATTCATTCAAGTAAGTGGTTTAAAAACAAAACCGTGCCCGTATCATATATTAATCCATGTGGATCATAATGAATCCTTTCAAGTGAATACTTCTTGTGAAGATTTAAGTAATATCATCCACAAATCTTGGTTTGTTTTACCTCCCTTAATGGCCTATTATTACAAAACAAAAAATCCGTTTTACAAACCGCTTCCTAAATTTAGGAGTGATTGCTTAGGGGCGCATACTGTTTCGATGGAATTTATTTATCCAAAAGAAAATAACAGCATTTTTTTACCAAAAGATTTTGACGAAAAAACAAATGATCTCATTTTAAGAATAGCACATTCAAAACCCGAAAGCACCTTGTTTTGGTATATTGACGACACTTTTATCGGAAGCACTAAAGACATCCATGATATAGCAATCATTCCAAAACAGGGTACACACATGATTACTGTCGTGGATGAATTTGGGAATGAGGTTAAACGACGTTTTGAGATTTCAAATTAATACATTTCCTGTTTGAAACAACTATTTTCTAACAACTGCTTTAATCATACTATGGTCAGATTTAAGCGTACTAATTTTTGCAGCTTTAAGAATTTCCAGATCTTTGGATACCCAGATATGGTCGAGTGACAACAAAGGAATATTCCAAAACCAAGTTTCTCTAAAACCATTCCCTTTTTCCGAGAAAGCGTGATCAAAATTTGATTTAATATGCTCTAAATGCATAGATTCATAAGGCACATTAAAATCTCCAAGAACCACTGTTTTATTTGTTTCTTTAATTATTGAATTGACAAATTCCAATTCCCATTCACGAGGTACATCCATGCTTCCCGACACATCTACTACAAAAAAATTAATGTCTTCCGCTTTAAAAGATACAACCGTTGAATGAAACTTGGATGTTTCTTCTTTTATAATACTTAATGGTATTTTTGAAAAAATCTCAATTTCACTATTTGTTTCGTAAAAATAAAAATGGGGGTATTTTAACCGCAGTCCTTCAAATTTTTTTTCGTTAGATTCGGTCAAAATCATAATATCCGGAATGCTTTCATGCTCACTAAACGCCAATTCAAAATCATTATCCCGAGAAGCATTCCAAAACACAATTTCCATATCAGTTTCTCTAATATCACTAGGGAAACTAATTCTGAAACTTCTCCCAATCCAAGTTACTAATAATAACGCCGCTAATATTAAATTGTATTTTCTTTTCTTCCCAAGAAAAAGAGAAAGTATCAGAATTATTAATATAATGATAGGTAATGGAAATAAATAAAACAATAATGAAGCATCATATGTTCTATCTTTTATAAAAAAGTGGAGAACCAATAATGATATAATTATTATAACATTTATCAGGTAAAATAGGAGCTTTATAAACTTTAACATCTATCGCAAAGGAAACCCTTTTCCTGCCCACCATGGATGTATTTCAATTTCTAAGCGTCCCGCTTTTACCATAGGATCTGAGTTTGCTAAACTATCGGCCATTTTTAATGTTGGTACATTATAAATAGTAATTCCGCGAATAGAGCCGTCATCACCAAAAGGACCAGAAATATCCGCATATCCCAACTCATACATTTTCGTTAAATGTGCTAAATGTTCTTTTTGTAATAAGGCTGTTTCTTCTTCATTTTGCCCTCTAATAGGTCCTGTTTTTAAAAATGCCATAAAATATTGCTGCATTAAAACAGTGTCTTGCGTCTTTTCATCAACATAATCAAATACCTTAAAGCCCTTTGCCGTAAGCTCTTCTTTAATTTGTTTAGTTGTTTTTTTAATAGGGGCTTCGACCACTTCTATTATTGAATCTACTTGTTCCTCTATAACTTCTGAAGTGTTTTCTTTAATGTCGGACATAGATGCTTTTGCGCCTTCTTTACACGAAAAAAGAACACATGCTAAAAATACTGGTATTATTAAATGCTTCATGACTAGATTTTTTTAAATTATTACCAAGTTTTATATGGTTGTTTACTTAATTGTGAATTGTAATATTTTATATGCCCTGTAACTTCTTTACCTAACCAATAAGGTGTTTCGAAAGTTTCATTTTCACTTCCTAATTCAACTTCTGCAATAACTAATCCTTCATTATCGCCAAAAAATTCATCTATTTCAAAAATATGGTTTTTAATCTTCACTTCATAACGAACTTTATCAATAACCCCTGACTCACAAACATTTAAAAGTGATTTCGCTTCGGCTTTAGATATTTCTTTTTCCCATTCAAATCGTGATAGCCCATCCTCTGATGATTGCCCTTTAACTGTTATATAGCCTATATTGCCTTTCAACCTAACTCGAACCGTACGCTTTTTATGAGTGTTTAAAAAACCTTGAATAATTCTAGTACTCTTATATGCTTCATCTTTATAAGCATGGGATGTCACTAAAAATTTACGTTCTATTTCTATCATAATATTTCCTGCGAAGGCAGGAATCCTTTAATAATTCCTGCTATTTATTTACTAATAAAAATCTTATTAATTATAAAACATTTCAAATAAGAAAGAGATTCCTGCCTCCGCAGGAATTTGTAAATTTACAGTATGTCTGGCGATTTACCAATACGAAAAATCATACACGTAGATATGGATGCATTTTACGCATCTGTTGAGCAAATGGATAACCCTGATCTTAAAGGGAAGCCTCTTGCTGTTGGCGGTGGCGGTAAACGAGGTGTTATTAGCGCTGCCAGTTATGAGGCTAGAAAATTTGGCGTAAAAAGTGCTATGGCTGGTAATTTAGCTTCTAAATTATGTCCAGATTTGATTTTTGTAAGACCGCGTTTTGATAGGTATAGTGAAATTTCTAAAAAAGTTAAACGTATCTTTTATGATTATACCGATTTGGTAGAACCACTTTCTCTAGATGAAGCTTATTTAGATGTTACTGAAAACAAAAAGGGCAACCCAAGTGCCTCTTTAATCGCAGAAGAGATTCGTGAACGTATTTTTAAAGAAGTTGGCTTAACCGCTTCGGCTGGTATTTCCATTAATAAATTTATTGCCAAGATAGCAAGCGATTATAACAAACCTAACGGACAGAAAACTGTAAACCCTGAAGAAGTCATTAAATTTTTAGAACAGTTAGACATCAGGAAATTTTATGGTGTGGGTAAAGTGACCGCAGAAAAAATGTATCAAAAAGGCATTTTTACAGGTCTGGATTTAAAAGGAAAATCACTTGAATATCTCGATGAAAACTTTGGAAAATCCGGACGCTATTATTACTATGTGGTTAGAGGTGTTCATAATAGCGAGGTAAAACCTAACAGAATACGAAAATCGTTGGCTGCCGAACGTACATTTAGCGAAAATTTATCGAGTGAAGTTTTTATGCTTGAAAAGCTTGAACATATTGCTGAAGAGGTTTCACGACGTTTAAATAAAAGTAACGTAGCGGGGAAAACAGTCACACTAAAAATAAAGTATAGTGATTTCACATTGCAAACCAGAAGTAAAACATTGCCATATTTTATAAGTGACAAAAGTATCATTCTAGAAACTGCTAAGGATTTGTTATATCAGGAAAAGTTGAATAATTCGGTGCGCTTATTAGGTATTTCAATGTCTAATTTAAATACCGAAACCAAGAAAAAACCTGAGCAAAAAAGCGTGAGTGTACAGTTGAAGTTTAAGTTTTAATTGAGTTCTTAGCTCAAATCAAGCTTTTAGGCATAGGAAAATGTACAACAAAAAGGGCGTCACTCTTTTTATAGAAAAAGAATAACGCCTAAATATTTTAAATACTGAATTTAATAAAGAATTTCTTGAAACGAACTATCCTCGAGGCAGAGCCATAAAGGTATTTCGCTTGTTTCATTTTGATTTTTCTGGTCAAAAATCGAAATTCTGTTATTTAGATTCCCGTTTTCACGGGAATGACAACTTCAAAGGAAACCCCGAGGCAGAGTCTCAGAGAATTCTTTTCGATTAAAAATTACAGGTGTCTATTTCAGTAACACGTAATGTATTTACCATCCCTCTATCCTTGATAGGCATGGCCGCTAAACTAATAAGCATATCGCCTTCTTCTAGATATCCCATTTTGCAAGCAATAGCGTTCACATCCTCAATAGTTTCGTCCGTACTTACAAATTTATCATAGTAAAAAGCACGAACCCCCCAAAGTAAACTGAGGCGTGTTAATATACGCTTGTTTGAAGTAAAAACTAAAATATGACATGACGGTCTCCATGCAGATATTTGAAATGCCGTATATCCACTATTTGTTAATGTTGATATAGCTTTTGCACTAATTTCATTTGCCATATTGGCCGCATGATAACAAATAGATTTTGTTATATAACGATTGGTACGGATATGAGGTGGTAATTGAGGCACTTTAATTAAGTTTGAGTTCTCTACACTTTTAAGTATATCCGACATTTGCTTAATAACTTCTATAGGATAACTACCAACTGATGTTTCGCCAGATAACATAACAGCATCAGCACCATCCATAACCGAATTTGCAACATCGTTGACCTCAGCTCTTGTTGGTGTTAAACTAGAAATCATAGTCTCCATCATTTGAGTAGCTATAATCACTGGAATTCTCGCTTTTTTAGCGCGTAATACCAATTGTTTTTGAATAAGCGGTACTTCCTCTGCAGGAACCTCCACGCCTAAATCACCACGAGCTACCATAATACCGTCGCAATGCGTTACAATTTTATCAATATTTTCTACAGCTTCTGGCTTTTCAATTTTAGCTATAATTGGGATTTTGTGCTCACTGTGTTTATTTATTAAATCACGCAGTTGCATTAAATCTTCCGCATGACGCACAAATGATAAAGCAATCCAATCTACATTTTGGCCAATGGCAAAAACAGCATCTTCAATATCTTTTTCTGTTAAAGCTGGTTGCGAAATATTTGTATTAGGAAGGTTTACTCCTTTTTTAGATTTAAGTGGGCCCCCTTGAATAACGCGAGCAACAACTTCATCTTTTTTGTTAGTTGAAACAACTTCGAAAATTAATTTTCCATCATCTAAAAGAATACGTTCTCCTGGCTTTGCATCTTGCGGAAACCTTTCATACGTCATATAAACGCGCTCTTTTGTCCCTTCAAAACGCTCGCCTGTGGCAAATACGATTTCATCATCAGGATGCACAACAACTTCTTCTTTCATAACACCAACACGAAGTTTAGGGCCTTGTAAATCTGCTAAAATAGCAGCCGTGAAACCAAACTCTTCATTTAATTCTCGTATCATTTTAATACGATCAGTAACATCACTATAATCGGCATGAGAAAAGTTTATTCTAAATACATTGGCGCCTTGTTCAAGCATTCCTTTTAAAACTTCTTTTGTACTTGTAGCTGGTCCTAATGTTGCTACTATTTTAGTTTTTTTTGTTGTTGACATTAGTTAAAAATTAAATTGTCTTTAGATTTTAATTGATTGATATCAATACTGTAAGCTGTGGCAATTTGTGGTGCTTTTAGTACATTATTTAGAATATATTTTTCTTTACTAAAATTGATTTCATTATCTATTTTTAAAAAATAATTAACCGTTTTATATTCTGGTATTAAATATGCTGTTCTAATGATTTTTTCTTGAGAATCAAATAATGATTCATTCTTTCGTTGTCTATACTCTTCTGTTTTACAAACATTAGAAACTAAACTCCATATCGTTTGCTGTTTACTATCTTCCCATTCAAAAAGTGAATACGTTGATTTTTCATTTTGGTAATCCAAATCTAATGGACTTCTAGTAAGGCTTATTCCTAAATATTTATTTAAGAGATACGCTAAACGATAATCTTCAAGTGTACAATGAATTGCTATTAAAGTACAAAAATCTTCTTCAAAAACATCATCTAAAATAAGTTTGTGTACAGCCATAACTTATATTAATAGCGGTAAATATAGTATTTAAAACATTCAATCGGAATACGTTTAACTTATATCTTAGTAACAAAGTAAACGAAAACGTTATAGTTAAGTTCTTTTATCTAAAATATCCTTTAAATCATTTTAGACATCCTGCTTTGGAATGCAAAAAAAGCACGTTTTGAAGCTTTTTCTTCTGCTTTTTTCTTTGATGTTGCCCGTGCTTTTGCAACAATTTTTTCATCTATAGATAATTTTACCGAAAAATGCCGAACCTCATCATTACCCGTATCTTCATATACATTATAACGAAATGCTTTCTTTTCTTTTTGGCACCATTCAATAAGCAAACTTTTATAACTAATAACTTTACCTTCTAAGGTTTCAATATCTACATAGGGAGTAATAACACGTTTATATATAAACTTTTCGCAAGCCTTATAGCCTTTATCAAGAAAAATAGCACCGACTAAAGCTTCAAAAATATTACCGTGAATATTGTCTCCAAACTGCCCTGGAGGAATTTTGCTCTCTACTAAACCTATTAAATTCAAGTCTTTCCCTAGTTCATTCAAATGCTCTCTACTTACAATTTTAGAACGCATTTTAGTTAAATAACCTTCATCGCCACTTGGCACTTCTAAATATAAATGTGATGCAATTACTGCACTCAAAGTAGCATCTCCCAAAAACTCTAAGCGTTCATAATTAATAGCATTCCCTTTACTATCCCTTATATTCATTGATCGGTGTGTGAATGCCGTTTTGTAGAATTTAATATGTTTAGGTTTAAACCCGAGGATTTTAGTTAATTTCATAAAAAAATTCCCGTTGCGTTTAAAACGGGAATTTAATATGTTACGAATGTTTTTCATCTGAAAATTAATAATTTTATTTTAATGTCAGATGTAATAAACCATGTTTCATTTTACTGTAAAATTAATTTATCGCTATGGTTTATTCCATTCGGAATTCAGTCTATTTTCTTGAATACAACACACGCATTGTGTCCGCCAAATCCAAATGTATTACTCATTGCTACTTTAACGTCTCGCTTTTGAGCCTTGTTTAAGGTTAAATTTAGTTCAGGATCAATGTTTTCATCTACTGTAGTATGATTAATTGTTGGAGGTACAATACCGTGTTCCATTGACAATATAACCGAAATAGCTTCAATAGCCCCAGCAGCACCTAGTAAGTGCCCAGTCATTGATTTTGTTGAATTGATATTTATATTCTTAGCGTGATTTCCAAAAACTTTAGAAATGGCTTTAAGCTCAGCCACATCCCCTAAAGGGGTAGAAGTTCCATGTGTATTTATATGGTCTACATCTTCTGGTTTAAGCTTGGCATTTTCTAAACAATTTTTCATGACCTCAACAACACCAACACCTTCTGGATGTGGAGCCGTCATATGATGTGCATCAGAAGATAATCCTCCTCCAGCAACTTCGGCATATATTTTTGCTCCTCTTGCTTTTGCATGCTCGTACTCTTCTAAAACTAAAGCGCCTGCTCCTTCGCCTAAAACAAAACCATCTCTGGTTCCATCAAATGGTCTTGAAGCCGTTTCCGGACTTTCATTTCTAGTAGATAATGCATGCATGGCATTAAAACCACCCATTCCAGCAATAGTAACTGCTGCTTCACTTCCTCCTGTAACAACTACATCACAATACCCTAAACGTATCGAGTTTAAAGCATCAAACATAGCGTTTGCAGAAGAAGCACACGCAGAAACCGTTGTGTAATTTGGCCCCATAAATCCATGTTTTATGGAAATATTGGCTGGTGCAATATCTGCAATCATTTTCGGGATAAAGAATGGATTAAACCTTGGAGTTCCATTACCTTCAGCAAAGTTTAAAACTTCTTGCTGAAAGGTCTCTAAACCTCCAATTCCTGTTCCCCATATAACACCTACACGCAACTTATTTACCTCGTCTAGATTTAATTTAGCATCTACAATAGCTTCATCTGAGGCTATCATAGCATACTGCGCAAATTTATCCATCTTACGAGCCTCTTTTCTCTCAAGAAAATCAGTTGCATTAAAACCTTTTAATTCGCAAGCGAATTTGGTTTTAAACTTCTCGGTATCATAATATGTTATAGGCGCAGCACCACTTTTACCACTAATAAGCCCTTCCCAAAATTCATCTTTGGTATTACCTATAGGTGTTAAAGCCCCTAAGCCTGTGACTACAACTCGCTTTATCTCCATAAAATGTAATGCTTATTTTGCTTCTTCTATATAAGAAATAGCTTGACCAACTGTAGCAATGTTTTCAGCTTGATCGTCTGGTATTTGAATATCGAATTCTTTTTCGAATTCCATTATTAATTCAACAGTATCTAATGAGTCCGCTCCTAAATCGTTTGTGAAGCTTGCTTCTGTTACAACTTCGTTCTCATCAACTCCCAATTTGTCTACGATAATCGCTTTTACTCTTGATGCAATGTCTGACATAATATTTTAATTTTAAATTTTAATTAGTTGGCAAAAATAAAAAACTTTATTTTTAAAACATATCTTTAATATAAAAATGTGTTTGTAATTTACTAAATTACTACTAAGTATTTATATTTTACCTTCAAATTGTTAATAATTATTCTTTTTTTTGTTCGAGTAATTTCAACATTATGAGCTGTAAAATGAAATGAGCTTGAAAAATTTTGCGGAACATTCTTTGAATTCGATTTACAAATGACATCTAACACTAATTTAAAAATATAAACCAATAGATGAAACGTATTGTAATTTTTGCGTCCGGAAGTGGTACTAATGCTGAAAATTTAATTAAGTTTTTTCACAACAGCGATAATGCGTCTGTTATTCAAATCCTTACTAACAATCCTCATGCCAAAGTTTTAGATCGCGCTAAAAAACTAAAAGTGAGCGCCTTGTCTTTCAATAGAATAGCACTTACAAAAAAAGATGACGTATTAAATATCTTGAAGGCATCTCAACCAGATTTAATTATCCTCGCTGGGTTTTTATGGAAATTTCCTGAATCTATTTTAAAAGTCTTTCCAAATAAAGTCATTAATGTACATCCTGCTTTATTACCTAAATATGGTGGTAAAGGTATGTATGGTATGTATGTGCATGAAGCTGTTGTTGCTAATAATGAAATCGAGACAGGTATTACCATACATTATGTAAACGAACATTATGATGAAGGGGCTATTATTTTTCAGGCTAAATGTGATGTTAATGCTTCTGACACTCCTGAAGATGTCGCTGAAAAAATTCATGAATTAGAAATGGAACATTTCCCTAAAGTGGTTGAAAAGTTGTTATTTGAAAATAATTAAAATGTCACGCTAAGTATATAAGTATAATTGAAGCGTCTCAATTTATAGATAGAAGTTAATTTAAAAAGGTTCCCACCTTCGTGGGAATGACAAAAATGTCAAAGAAAAAAAAGAAATATTATACTGTTTGGAAAGGACATCACACAGGTGTTTTTGAATCTTGGAATGATTGTAAAGCGCAAATAAAAGACTTTCAAGGTGCCCAATATAAATCGTTTTCAACATTTGAAGCCGCAAAAAAAGCTTTGAAGGGAAATTATAAGGATTATATTGGAAAATCTTCAAAGTTTAAAAGTGAACTTTCTAAAGAACAATTAAAAAAAATAGGACTACCTAATTACAACTCTATTTCAGTGGACGCTGCTTCGAGTGGAAACCCAGGGAAAATGGAGTATCGTGGTGTTGACACTAAAACTAAAAAGCAACTCTTTATTCAAGGGCCTTTTGAAGAAGGGACGAATAACATAGGTGAGTTTTTAGCTATTGTACATGGTTTGGCTTTACTTAAAAAAAACAACAGTGATCGTATTTTATACACCGATTCTAAAACAGCCATGAGCTGGGTAAAAAAGAAAAACTGTAATACTAAATTAGAGCGGAATAAAAAAAATAAAGCCCTTTTTGAATTAATTGATAGAGCTATTGATTGGTTAAAAAACAACACCTATAAAACCATTGTTGTAAAATGGGAAACAAAAGCATGGGGGGAAATTCCTGCAGATTTTGGAAGGAAATAAACTATCTTTTAACCTATATCTTCATTACAAATAAAAGTATTTACATTCAAAAAAAATATTCTTGAATTAGTACTTAAAAGACTTATCTTTGCAGAAAATTATCAGGTCTCTTTTATGAGTAAATTAGTAATAGTTGGCACAGTAGCATTTGATGCTATTGAAACGCCTTTCGGTAAAACCGATAAAATTTTGGGCGGTGCCGCAACTTACATTGGTTTATCAGCTTCGCAATTTAATGTAAACTCTGCAATAGTATCTATTGCAGGTGATGATTTTCCTCAAGATTATTTAGATTTATTATCAAATAAAAACATAGACATTTCGGGTATTGAAATAGTTAAAGAGGGAAAAACATTTTTTTGGAGCGGACGTTATCATAACGATATGAATTCTCGTGATACTTTAGTTACAGAATTAAATACGCTTGCCGATTTTAACCCTGTCGTTCCGGAAAATTATCGAGATGCTGAAATTGTCATGCTAGGAAACTTACACCCTTTAGTGCAACAAAGCGTTTTAGATCAAATGACAGCAAAGCCTAAATTAGTTGTTTTAGACACTATGAATTTTTGGATGGATTGTGCTTTGGAAGATTTACATAACGTTATTAAAAACGTAGATGTCATTACCATAAATGATGAAGAAGCCAGACAATTAACAGGAGAATATTCCTTAGTTGTTGCCGCAAGGAAAATTCATGATATGGGACCCAAATATGTAGTCATTAAAAAGGGAGAACATGGTGCTTTATTGTTTCATAATGACAATGTGTTTTATGCACCTGCTTTACCTTTAGAAGAAGTTTTCGATCCAACAGGAGCTGGAGATACTTTTGCAGGAGGCTTTGCCGGATATATTGCAAAAACAGGAGACACCTCTTTTGAAAACATGAAAAACGCCATAATATATGGTTCTACTTTAGCATCGTTTTGCGTAGAGAAATTCGGAACCGAGCGTATGGAAGATTTATCAAGTGAAGAAGTTCATAAGCGGCTGTTGCAGTTTAAGCAACTAACGCAATTTGAAATAGAATTAACATAATACAAACGCGCTCTAAATATTAGAGCGCGTTTTTAATTAAAAACAAAACTCCAAAATAATATTATTTTGGAATCAATAATTTATCATTTCCGCGAAAGCGAAAAAATTTACATATGAGTGATGCTTTAAAACATGAATGTGGAATAGCTGTTATAAGACTTTTAAAACCACTGGAATATTATAAAGAAAAATATGGAAGTGCATTTTATGGTGTAAACAAAATGTATCTTATGATGGAGAAACAGCACAATCGTGGTCAAGATGGTGCTGGTTTTGCAAGCATTAAATTAGACACAAAACCTGGTGAGCGCTACATAAGTAGAGTGCGTTCTGTTGCACAACAGCCCATTCAGGATATTTTTGGTCGGATAAATGAAAGAATAAATAACGAATTAACTGCACATCCTGAGTATGCTAATAATGTCGCTTTACAAAAACAACATATACCTTATATAGGAGAAGTATTATTAGGACATGTTCGTTATGGTACTTTCGGTAAAAATAGCGAGGAAAGTGTGCATCCGTTTTTAAGACAAAACAACTGGATGCATAGAAATTTAATAATGGCTGGAAACTTTAACATGACCAATGTTAAAGAGCTTTTTGCAAACCTTATTGAGTTAGGTCAACATCCAAAAGAATATACCGATACCATAACTATTATGGAGAAAATTGGTCATTTTTTAGATGATGCAGTAAGTAAGATTTACAAAGATTTAAAAAAGGAAGGCTATAATAAAAGAGAGGCTTCTCCACTTATTGCCGAGCGACTTAAGGTTGCTAAAATATTAAGACGTGCTGCAAAAAACTGGGATGGTGGTTATGCCATGGCTGGGCTTATTGGTCATGGTGACTCTTTTGTTTTAAGAGATCCTGCAGGTATTCGTCCGGCATATTATTATAAAGACGATGAAATAGTTGTTGTGGCATCTGAACGACCTGTTATTCAAACCGTATTTAATGTAAACTTTGAAGACGTAAAAGAATTAGATCCTGGAAAAGCTATTATCATTAAAAAATCTGGCGAAGTACGCTTTAAACAAATATTAGAACCTTTAGAAAGAAAATCCTGTTCTTTTGAACGTATTTATTTTTCCAGAGGTAGTGATGCTGAAATTTACCAAGAACGTAAAATGCTTGGTAAACTATTGATGCCCAAAGTTCTTGAAGCTATCGATAATGACACTAAGAATACTGTCTTCTCATATATACCCAATACAGCAGAAACATCGTTTTTTGGAATGATTGAAACTGCAGAAGCCTATATAAATAAAAAGAAGACTCATACTATTTTAAACGGACAACGTTCTTTATCAGCAGAAAAAGTAACCGAAATCTTATCGGAGCGTGCACGAATTGAAAAGATTGCTATAAAGGATGTGAAACTTAGAACCTTTATTACTGAAGACAGTAGTCGAGATGATTTAGTAGCCCACGTTTACGATGTTACTTATGGTGTTATAAAACCGGAAGACAATTTGGTTATTATTGATGATAGTATTGTTAGGGGAACGACATTAAAAATGAGTATTTTAAAAATGCTCGATCGCCTTAACCCTAAAAAAATTATTGTGGTGTCTTCTGCCCCTCAAATTCGATATCCAGATTGTTATGGTATAGATATGGCCAACCTTGAAAGCTTAGTTGCTTTTAGAGCCGCTTTAGATTTATTAAAGGATGCAAATAAATATCATATTGTAGAAGATGTATACAACAAATGTATTAGCCAAACAGATTTAGATGATAAGCATGTACAGAATTTTGTAAAAGAGATTTATGATCCTTTTTCTGATGAAGAAATATCAGATAAAATTTCCGAGCTATTAAGTAATGAAAGTATTAAGGCAGAAGTTAAAATTATTTTCCAACCTGTTGAAAATTTACATAAAGCATGCCCTGATCATTTAGGTGATTGGTACTTTACAGGAAACTATCCTACTGTAGGAGGAAATAGAGTGGTAAATAGAGCATTTATCAACTTTTTTGAAGGGAATAATGAACGTGCATACTAATTATTAAATTGTCAAATTTTTCCGCTTTATCTGGAAAAAATTACGATTAATCCGAAAAACGTGCCGTTTGTCTAAAAAATAATCAGAATGTCTAAAATACATATAACTTGGTCTCACCATAACATAAGTAGGTTAAGTTCATGGTAGATTTGGGGCAAAAAAAGGTGAACATCTGTTCGCCTTTTTTTATGCAATTTAGTTTTCTTCTAAGCCTGTTTTAAAAATTATTTTTTTTACTTCTTTTTGTTTTATAATAATTTTCTAAAACCGTTTAAGCCAATATATAAGCAGTTTAACTAAAATATTTCGTCAATCTTTATAAACAACATATATTTGGCTCACCATAACATAAGTAGGTTAAGTTCATGGTAGATTTGGGGCAAAAAGGTGAACACTCGTTCACCTTTTTCATTTTTATCTCAATCTAGCCTTTTAATCCACAATTAAGCATTAGAAAATCCTCGCCTACCGGACGGACAGGTATTACATCTTCAAGCTTATAGCCTTCTTTATTTTTATAAGTTAACTTCGCGAGGACGGGGCCTAATCAATGCTATATCCATCTCCAAATTGATAACTTAAAACAAAACCATGTGTATTACCCAATGGAGAATTGTTAGTAGCCGTATTATAGTTGTATATAAAACGTGCATTTTTAAATAAATAAACTCCTGCCAAAAAATTTAGGGAGGAGCTCGTTCTGTATCCTGTTCCTATTTCAAATTTGTTTTTAAAACTTACTGCTAAATTTATATCGGCTTGCATTGGCGCACCATCTTCATATTTCAATAGTAAATTTGGCTTTATCATCACTTCTTGATAGCGACTATTAAAAAAGCGATATCCTAAATAACCATAATAAGGATTTACAAGATTTAAATTATCATCAGAAGCTAAAGAGTCTCCTAAAATGTTAGGCGTTGAAAACCCTAGATAAAATGACGCATGATTAAACAAGAAACTAAAGCCTATTGTTGGAATTGTAGCATTGATATTTTCAGCAAAATTAGGATCGTTTGGAATTCCTAAATCTAATAGATTATCCTGATATTGTTGTAAACCGGCAGTGATTCCAAAGGAAAGTACTCCAGCATCATAATGTTGCCAATAAGGACGGTTATTTTCAAAATCAAAAAATATTTTATACGAATAAGCTCCGAAAAAATTTGTAGAAGTCGTTACGCCAATTTCATCTCTAATAATACCAGCACCAAGCCCCATTTTCCTTCTATTTATAGCGCCATGACCACTAAGTGAAAAAGTTCTTGGACTTCCTTCAAACTGATTAAAATAGCCAGAATTACTTATGGACATCTCAGTGTTTGGAGTTAAACCAGCATAAGCAGAATTTATAATAAACGGGTTATAATTATATTCAGAAAATGTGGGTGTTTGTTGACCGGCACAAATACTGGTTTTTAAAATAAAAAATAGTATGACTGTCGCATAAGCGGAAAAGTTGTTTTTTCTAATCATTATATTAACGCTTTATTACTAAAAACCCCTTTAATTTTTTCAGGTTATGGGTTCCCGAGATTTTAATATCAAAGAAATAGGTTCCATTAGGTAATGTACTTGCTCCTAATTTATTAAGGTTATTGGCTTCTCCTCTAAACCGATTCGTAGTATTATTATAATTTGAGATTGAAAAAACTAAATCCCCCCATCTGTTATAGATATTTACAATGTTCTGCGGACTATTTTCTATACCCTTTATCTCCCAAAAATCATTAATTCCGTCACCATTAGGTGAAAAACCATATTTTGATTCTACTAAAGGTTCTGTTATTTCTTCAGTCATAAAAAGTTCTTCGCTACAACTGGTGGCATCTCCAACGGCATTATACGGGGTTATGGATACATAGACCGTTGTGCTTTCTGGTAGGTCCGACACCAGATCGTATGTGGTTACGTTCCCTACATCTTCATTATTTAATATGTCCGTGGCACCTGCAGAGGTTCCTGCATTGATGCTATAGCCGGTGGCGTTTGCAACAGCGTTCCAGCTAAGGTCCGTCGTCACTGAAACATCGGTAGCATTATTTAAGGGACTTGATAGTGTGGTACAGTTAGGAACCGTTGCCAAAGTTTCCGTCGTGAACGATTCCTCGCCGCAACTAGTGGCATATCCAATGGCATTATATGGGGTTATGGTTACATAGACCGTTGTGCTTTCTGGCAGGTCCGACACCAGATCGTATGTCGTTACATTCCCCACATCTTCATTATTTAGCAGATCTGTGGCGCCTGCAGAAGTCCCTGCATTGATACTATAGCCGGTGGCGTTCGCAATGGCGTTCCAGCTAAGGTCCGTTGTCACTGAAACATCGGTAGCATTATTTAAGGGACTTGATAGTGTAGTACAGTTAGGAACCGTTGCTAAAGTTTCCGTCGTGAACGATTCCTCGCCGCAACTGGTGGCATATCCAACGGCATTATACGGGGTTATGGTTACATAGACCGTTGTGCTTTCTGGTAGGTCCGACACCAGATCGTATGTCGTTACATTCCCCACATCTTCGGCATTTAATATATCTGTGGCACCTGTAGAGGTTCCTGCATTGATACTATAGCCGGTGGCGTTTGCAATGGCGTTCCAGCTAAGGTCCGTCGTCACTGCAACACCCGTTTCTCCATTTGATGGGCCTGTTAAGCTTGTGCAATTTGGCACGGTCGCCAAAGTTTCTGTCGTGAACGATTCCTCGCCGCAACCAGTGGCATATCCAACGGCGTTATACGGGGTTATGGTTACATAGACCCTTGTGCTTTCTGGCAGGTCCGACACCAGATCGTATGTCGTTACATTTCCCACATCTTCATTATTTAGCAGATCTGTGGCGCCTGCAGAAGTCCCTGCATTGATGCTGTATCCTGTGGCGTTCGCAATGGCGTTCCAGCTAAGGTCCGTCGTCACTGAAACATCGGCAGCATTATTTAAGGGGCTTGATAGTGTGGTACAGTTAGGAACCGTTGCTAAAGTTTCCGTCGTGAACGACTCCTCGCCGCAACTGGTAGCATCTCCAACGGCATTATACGGGGTTATGGTTACATAGACCGTTGTGCTTTCTGGCAGGTCCGACACCAGATCGTATGTCGTTACATTCCCCACATCTTCCGCATTTAATATATCCGTGGCACCTGTAGAGGTACCTGCATTGATGCTGTATCCTGTGGCGTTCGCAATGGCATTCCAGCTAAGGTCCGTCGTCACTGAAACATCGGTAGCATTATTTAAGGGACTTGATAGTGTCGTACAGTTTGGTACGGTCGCCAAAGTTTCCGTCGTGAACGATTCCTCGCCACAACTGGCGGCATCTCCAACGGCATTATATGGGGTTATGGTTACATAGACCCTTGTGCTTTCTGGTAGGTCCGACACCAGATCGTATGTCGTTACATTCCCCACATCTTCCGCATTTAATATGTCCGTGGCACCTGCAGAGGTTCCTGCATTGATGCTGTATCCTGTGGCATTTGCAATGGCGTTCCAGCTAAGATCTGTATCCACTGAAACACCCGTATCTCCATTTGACGGGCCTGTTAAACTTGTACAATTAGGCACGGTCGCCAAAGTTTCCGTCGTGAACGATTCCTCTCCGCAACTGGTGGCATCTCCAACGGCATTATACGGGGTTATGGTTACATAGACCGTTGTGCTTTCTGGTAGGTCCGACACCAGATCGTATGTGGTTACATTGCCTACATCTTCCGCATTTAATATGTCCGTGGCACCTGCAGAGGTTCCTGCATTGATGCTGTATCCTGTGGCGTTTACAATGGCGTTCCAGCTAAGGTCCGTCGTCACTGAAACATCGGTAGCATTATTTAAGGGACTTGATAGTGTAGTACAGTTAGGAACCGTTGCTAAAGTTTCCGTCGTGAACGACTCCTCGCCACAACTGGTGGCATCTCCAACGGCATTATACGGGGTTATGGTTACATAGACCGTTGTGCTTTCTGGTAGGTCCGACACCAGATCGTATGTGGTTACATTGCCTACATCTTCCGCATTTAATATGTCCGTGGCACCTATAGAGGTTCCTGCATTGATGCTATAGCCGGTGGCGTTTGCTATCGCATTCCAGCTAAGGTCCGTCGTCACTGAAACATCGGTAGCATTATTTAAGGGGCTTGATAGTGTGGTACAATTAGGAATAACTGCTGGAGAATTTCCTGTTCTAAAGCTTTCTTCAGCACAACTCGTGGCATCACCTACACCATTATAAGGTGTAATAGTTACAAAAATCAATCTGTTAGGCTTTAAATCATCTGGTAAATTATAGGTCGTTACATTACCAACGTCAACATTATTAAGAACTTCTATACCTCCTCCAGTAGTACCTACTGTTAACAAGTAACCAGTAGCATTAGATACAGGATCCCAACTAAGATTAGTATTAACGGGAACATCAGTAGCTCCATTTAAAGGACTTGTTAAACTTGTACATATTGGAGGAACTGGAATTATTTCTGTTGTAAAATATTCTTCAGTGCATGAGATAGCATCCCCCGTTGCATTATAAGGTGTTATGGTAACAAAAATGGTGGTATCCTCTGGTAGACTAGTAGGAATATCGTAAGTAGTTATATTACCAACATCAAAATTATCAATAATATCATTATTTCCAGAACTAGTACCTACTGTAATTCGATAACCATCAGCATTTGCTATAGCCAGCCATTCTAAATCTGAATTCACGGCTATTCCAGTTGCAGCTTGAGTTGGAGTGGTTAAATTGGTACAATCTGGTACGGTTGGAACAGTACTACTAGTAATTTCAAAACTTTCGTCTGTACAGGTTATAGCATCACCTTCACCATTGAATGGTATTAATGTTACAAAAACTGTTTCTCCTCCAGAAAAATCAGTGGCAAATTCATACGACGTCCCTGTTACGGTTTCATTATTAACTATTGTAACATTTCCAGAGTTTGTACGAACAGTAAGTCTGTAGCCTCGTGCATAAAGGGTTGGCTCCCAACTTAAGTTTGTATTTACAGGAACATCTGTAGCTCCATTTAGTGGCGCAACAAGCTGAGTACATCCTGGAATAGGGCAATCTAAAATATCTCCAACAATAATCCAACCATAAGTATCAATCATTGATTGTCTTTCTTCCAAGGCATCACAATACAGTAATCCTAGAGCGCCTAAGGTAACCCCAGGGGTTAGCACTTGTTCGGACCACGCTATTAAAGTGGTATCATAGTTTTCTCTTGTCAATGCTGTATCGTCTAACATATTTGTCATATCTGAAACACGGCTAACATTCCAAGTGCTAAATTCTTGATCTAAACTAGTAGCATTATTGAACATAGAGCGCATACTCACAGTACCAATATCCCAACGATCGAAAGGTTGATTAAATGTCATGGCATTCATAAACATAGAGTTCATATTTAATACCCCTGAAACTCTCCAGTTATTAATAGTTTGATTAAAAACGGTAGCGCCATTGAACATTTGTTCCATAGTAGTGACTCCTCTTACATTCCAATTATCTATCAATTGATTAAAGGCAGAAGCCCCATTGAACATTTCTTTCATAGTTTTGACAGAGGCTACATTCCAAGAATTCATGGGTTGATCATAACTCACGGCATTTTTAAACATCGCCTCCATAGTTGTAACAAAGGATACGTTCCAGTTATCTATATTTTGATTAAAAATGGAAGCTCCACTGAACATCTCTGCCATTGTTAAAGCCTCTCCTGTATCCCAACTTCCTAATGGTTGATTAAATACTATGGCATCTTTAAACATCGCCTCCATAGTAGTCACTGAAGCTACATTCCAATTTCCAATAGGATTATTAAATACTTCTGCATCTTCAAACATTGAGTTCATTAAGGTAACAGATGACACATCCCAAGTATTAATGGGTTGATTAAATAGCAACGCATTTTTAAACATAGCCGACATATTTGCTACAGCACTTACATTCCAATCACGTAGAGGCTGGTTGAATACCTGAGCACTCTCAAACATGGAAGACATATTTACTACTGAATTAACATCCCAATTATTTAGAGGCTGGTTAAAAGCCATAGCTTCTTGAAACATGGCTCTCATATTTATCACATTGGTGACATTCCAACTATCTATGTTTTGATTAAAGACTGTTGCTTGATAAAACATAGAATCCATTGTAGTAACCGATGATACATTCCAGTTATTGAGAGGTTGGTCAAAGCTGTTGGCGTTATAATACATAAAACTCATATCAGTTACTTTGCTTACGTCCCAACTATTTAAAGTTTGGTTAAAAACTAGAGCATCTCGAAACATTTCATTCATATCCATGACACTACTTACATCCCAATTATTTAAAGGTTGATTAAAAGCTCTGGCGTCTCGAAACATGCGGGACATATCAATTACAGCTCCAATATTCCAATTGTTTAAGGGCTGATTAAAAACTTCAGCATATAGAAACATGCCATTCATATCAGTAACACTACTTACATTCCAAGCATTTATATTTTGATTGAAGCTACGCGCCGCAATAAACATTTGCTCCATATTAGTTACATTACTTACATCCCAATTATTTAGGGATTGGTTAAAGGCTATTGCACTATAAAACATATCGGACATATCTGTAACATTGCTTACATCCCAAGAATCAATATTACCATCAAAAAGAGAGGCACTATAGAACATTCGTCGCATATTTGCTACTTGGGACAAATCTGGTATGTCAGTAGCATTATAAGTCATGTTTTGACAATAATGAAATGCTTGTTCCATGGACTGCCATTGTTGTGTTCCCCATTGATCGATAGTTAATAATTTTCTACTATCAGAAAAGTAGTTCCCAAAATAATGCGCAGGATAATTTCCAATAATAGATATTGTATAAATTCCTGGTGTTTGATAGGTATGAGTTATAAAACCAGTGACATTGTTATCGAATTGATTATCTCCCCAATCTATAGAGTAATTGTATGTAAAATTATTATTGATTTCTATTTCAAGTTGGTTTGCAGCTGAAGTATACGATTCTGCAATACGAGTATCGTAGGTAAGTTTAAAGGCGGTAGGGCTATTTACCCAACTTGGAATTACTGTAAAACGCTCTTCCGTACAACCTGTTGCTGGTCCAGCAGCATTATAAGGTACAATCGTAACAAAAACTTCATCTCCAGGAATAAAATCAGATGCGAAGTCAATGCCAGTTACATTACCAACATCCTCATTGTTATAAATAATCTGTGTTGTTCCTCCATTTACTCTTCTTACACTTATTCGGTATCCGGTTGCCCCAGGTACAGCTTGCCATACTATATTAGCATTTGCTGGCACGTTGGTATCTCCATCTTTTGGAGACGTTAACGAAGTACAAATCACAAAAGGACAGTTTATAATATCGTCATTAATCGTCCAATTAAAATTGTCTATAAGTTCCTGACGCGCATGGCGCCCATCACAATAGTTTAAGTTTAGAGCTCCTAAAGAAACATCAGACTGTACAGATTGAGTAGCCCAACCTATTAAAGTATTATCATAATTAGTTTGTGAAAGTCCTGAATCAGAAAGCATATTGCTCATGTTTCCAACATTAGTAATATTCCAACTACTTAGATTCTGATCAAAAGAACTGGCATTCATAAACATACTAGACATATTGTTAACAACACTGGTATTCCAATTATCCAAGGGCTGATTAAAAGCGGTAGTAGCGTTATAGGCATTAAACATACTAGACATGTCAGTAACCGCACTAGTATTCCAATTGTTTAAGGGCTGATTAAATACTAAGGCATTGTAGAACATAGACCTCATATTTGTAACACTACTTACATCCCAATTGTCTATAGGTTGATTAAAAAGCTTAGTACCCTGAAACATCGTGCTCATATTTGTCACGCCACTTACATCCCAAAGGTCTAAAGGCTGATTAAAAATAGGAGCATATTCAAACATAGCACTCATACTTGTAACATTACTAACATCCCAATTGTTTAATGGCTGATTAAAAGCTTGAGCGGAGTCAAACATAGCACTCATATTTGTAACATTACTAACAATCCAATTGTTTAACGGTTGATTAAAGCTACCTGAACTCTCAAACATGCCCCTCATATTTGTGACAAGGCTTACGTTCCAATTGTTTATTGGTTGGTTAAAGGAGCGATTATATCTAAACATATAACTCATATCTGTAACCTTGCTTACATCCCATTTATCTAATGGTTGATTGTAAATAGCACTCCAATAGAAGCCATCAAACATGTTAGACATATTAGTAACATGACTAACATCCCAATTATTTAGAGGTTGATCAAAATCAGTATTTCTTTGAAACATGGCATGCATATTGGTTACCGAAGAAACGTTCCAATTTTCTATGTTTTGATTAAAATCTGAGGAACTGAACATATTGGACATATCTTCAACTCCTGTAACATTCCAACTATTTAAAGGCTGATTAAAACTTGAAGCAGATGCAAACATGCTAGCCATATTTGTGACTTGACTTACATCCCAATTGTTTATATTTTGATTAAAAGCACTTGCAGATCTAAACATGCCAAACATATTAGTAACCAAAGCCGTATTCCAATTATCTAAGGGTTCATTATATAGTATTGCACGACTGAAAGTTTCAGACATATCGGTTACATTACTTGTATTCCAATTGTCTAATGGTCTATTAAAGGTTACAGCACCAGAGAACATTCCTGAAATATCAGTGATAGTACTTATATTCCAATTATTTATAATTCCGTTAAAAACTGTGGCATCCCTAAACATATTTTTAAGGGTTGTTACTTGTGAAAGGTCAGGGTTATCAATAGCATCAAAATTCAGGTTTTCGCAACCATAAAAAGCATTCTCCATGGTTTGCCACTGAATACTTCCCCAAGCCAATATTTCTATAATCTTATTTCTATCACCATCATTATTAAAGTAAATAGAAGGAAAGTCGCCACTTATGCTTATTGTGTATCTTCCTGGAATCGTATATGTATGTGTAATATTTCCAGCGACGTTGGTATCTGTTAAACCGTCTCCCCAATCTACGGTATAGTTATACGTATAAGTTGAATTTGTGGGAATAGTAATTTGATTTGAAGTCGAAACACCTGATTGCTCAGTATCCCAAATAGAATTAAATGTCTGTCCAAATAAATTATAACAGAAAAGAATAAGAAGTATTGTGAAAATATTTTTTATCATAATATGGTATTTATTTTAGATTAACCTAATGATGATGGATTGTAATATTGGTTTTTATACTTATAAACTATTGACTTACAGTTTTATGAAATTATTCTTAATAATAGCTAGGCACGTAATCGCTTACGCTTTGATATATGAATATTATCAAGCATTATTGAAACGACACCTTGAATTTGCTAGAGCTTATTTAAAATAGCATCTAAAACTGTCACAGTTTGTCCACTTAAAGAGAATTGAAGAAGAGGTAAGTAGGCTATTTTTCATGTGGTTATAATTTAGATTTAGATAATCTTTATACTACTAATCGCAAATTTAAAAACAAAAATGGCATATGAGTTCTATTCTATAAAATGACGCCTTTTTTATGTGAATTTTTCATGAAATAATCGTTGAATCGCACAATCAGTATAAAGCTTTTTTGCATTTGGTTTTTTTGAAAAAGTGAGAATGGTACCGCAACAATACTTTATAAGATTAAGACGATTTCCCAAGTTATAATTTTAATTTTTTAAAAGATTAATATTCGTTTTAGTTATTCTATGAGACAAAGATGCATCATCATAAACACTAATAAAACATCATTTTCAGTGAAAAAAATACCCTGTAAACAGGGGTGCGTAAAACCAAAAAAAAAGTGTATTAATTTTAGAAGTCAATAGATAATCGCTTCATTTAAAATCAATAAAGGTTTATTTTTACGGATATATTTTAGGTTCAAAATGGCGAACGCTGATAAAATATATCAAAAGAAATATTATTTCTGCTATAACTAACTACTGACACTGACCTTTATCAGAAAAAAGTAATAGAACAGAAAGTAAAAACCCATTAATCCAAATACTTCATTTTTATAGCATATTTAGTTAATCCTGCTAAGTTTCTTACCCCTAATTTTGCAATCAAATTTTTACGATAACTTTCAATGGTATGTTTACTTAAAAATAACCTATCTGCTATTTCCTGGGTAGTAAACTCTTTTGCTATTAGAGTAATCACATCAATTTCACGCTGTGTTAATTTGATGCTTTCTTTTTTCTTTTTAGAAAATTTATTTTTCATATAGATCTCTGTTATCTCTCGTGAAAAATATTTATCGCCTTTTAAAATAGTTTCTATTGCTTTGAGTAATTCATTTTTTTCAGCATTTTTAGGCACATAACCATCCACGTCACTTTCTATAAGTGTATCAATCATGTCGGGATTAGTATGCATACTTACAGCAAGAATTTTTAGGCCACTATTTTTTTCTTTCAAAATTTTAGTCAATGCAATCCCATCCATTTCCGGCATGGTAATATCTGTAATAACAAGGTCTATCTGCTCTTTACTATTAATATCTACATACTTAACGACCTGAGCACCATTTTTTGCAGTTAACAAAATATTGTATGCTTCTTCTGATTCAAAAATACTTAGCAAACCATCTAAAAACATTTTATGGTCATCTGCAATAATTAAATTATACTTCATTGATAAGGGGGTTCAAATTGGAAATTTCGATACTTATTATAGTACCTATTTTAGGGTTGGAGTCAATATTTAAAACTCCCGATATTTTTTTTAATCGATTTTTCATATTTTTAAAACCAATGCCGTTGGTTTGCTTTTTAACATCGAAACCAATGCCATTATCTTCAAAAATAATCCCAAGTACGTTGTCTACTAAATTAATTTGAATTTCAATGATGCTTGCTTTAGCATGCTTAATGGTATTGGTTATTAATTCTTGAATGATTTTAAAGATTTCAGCTTGTAAATTCTCATCCAGAAGGTCTATTTCTTCTACCGGATATGCATTTATATTTGAAGCAATAGAACTTCCTTTTAAAATATTATTAAGATATTCTCTAAGAATATTACAAAAATTATTTTCGCTAAACTTCTTAGGAATTAAATTATGTGATAAATCTCGAACTTGCTTATATGTATCATCTATTTGAAGGTTAATTGAAGTCAAGTCACTATTGTCAGAATTATTTAATTGTAACTTAATACCAGCTATATTACCACCTATACTATCGTGTAACTCTTGAGCAATACGCTCTCGTTCATTATTTTGACCTTTTATTGAAGCCTTTACTAATTTCAATTCTTGATCTTTTAAAATAGATGCTATTTTTTGTTCGTTAACTTCTTCTTGTTTTTTATTTAGTTCATTTTGTGCTTTTAATTTTAAATAGTAAGTGTACAACAAACCTATGATTGGTATTAAAAAAATAAGAAAGGAGTATAGAATTATATTTTTAATACCTTTTTGCCTTTTTGTTTCCGCTTGTTGAACTAAAAATTGAGCCTCTTTGATTTCTTGATTTTTTCTAAGTAAGCTATTTTCATTAATCGTTTTTTCTGTAGCATTTTGAAAAGATAATAATTCATTTTCACTCTCTTTTTTTTCTATTTCTCTTTGTAATTCTAAATTTTGAATAGTCTCCTTTTGATTAGCCAATTCTAAATCTCGATTAACTTTTTCTATTTGCAGAATACTAATTTCTTTTTCTTTTTGAAGTGTTTGATACTTAACTTCCAATTCATTAATTTCTTTGTCTCTTTGAAGTTGACTGATAGAATCTTTTATAGCAAAGTAATGCCTAGAAAAATAATACACTTTTTCATAATCAGACTTATGCTTTGCTATTTCTTTAAGGTTGTCATAAATAATTAACTGCTGATCTAGATATCCATATTCAATGGCATTAGCTAAGGCTAAAGAATAAATCAATTCTGCTTCATAAAACTGTTCTGTATTAATCAAAATATTACCTATATTCATTTCAGCATTTAATCTTTCTTTATAAAATTTATGCTTACTTGCTATTTCTACAACCCTTTCATAAAGCATCAAAGCATCCTCAGTTTTATTCAGAATTTGAGCATTAGATGCCAAATTCAATAAAATGGTTGTTATTGCGGAAGTGAACTGGTGTTTTTTGGCTAGTTTAAGTCCTTTTTTTAGAAATAGGTCAGACGTTTCGAAATCTTTTTTATCAGCATAAATCTGACCTATATTTATATAACTACCCATTGTTATTTCAAGATGTTTGTTATACGTTAAACACTCTTTAAAAAGTCGTAAAGCTTGGTTTAAGTCTCCTATTGTAACATAATTAACTGCAAGTCCATGCAGGTGTATAAAATAATCTTCCTCTTCATTATATTTTTTAGCTAATATAATTCCTTTTTGATGCCACTTTTTACTTTCTTCAACTAAGCCTTTATTGCCGTAATTAATGGCTAATAGATTATAAGCTCCCATTTTTCTTCTACAGATTAGTGAATCATTCCCTACTGTATTTAATTTCATAAATGCTTTGACATAAAAATTGGAAGAATCACTTAACGTCCTATTTTTAAAATAATGTGCTAATAATAAATGAGCATTAATTTTAGCGAAATGTGTGCGTGCTTTTTTTCGTAGTTGATGACCAATAACATACGCTTTTTCATCACCTCGGTTTAAAATATCGAAAGCATCAAGTACTTGTTCTTTTTCTTTAGAAGCTATATCTGTTTTAGAAGAATAGTTTGAGTCATTAACTTGAGCCACTATCGTCGTTGAAAATAGTAGCAGCATTTGTAAAAACAAATTGTATAATGACTTTAACATAACCAGTATTTTAAATAGGCAACATGTATTTTATAAAAAAGCTATTTTTAAATAACGCTTTAAAAATAGCTTTTGATTTTTAATAAAACTAAAAAAAACCATCCTTAAAAAGAATGCGTTTTTTAGTTTTTGGAAAAAAATTACAATCCTTTCTTTAAATCTTCAATGGTCTTTGCCATGACTACTCCTGGAAGTTTTATAGGTGCAGCAACCTGTGCCAAAAATGTTCCTTTTACTTCACCTTTTTTATAAGTCGTAAAGCCAATACGATATAAACCTACAGTTAATGCTTTCTGTGGATTACTGGCTTCACTTTTATATCTTAACAATGAGTTATACTTGCTTCCACTTGGTTGTTTTGGCATTTCACTACTATCATCATTGCGCTCTAACACGGTCCATTTAGCATTACTTACAGCTGTTTCACTAATTTTATCTTTGCTAAAAATATCCGAACGTTCTAAAGTAATATAAGTATCAAAATATTCGCTTGAACTCGCATTATCTGTATAAGCTTTAGACTTTGTGACCTTTTTAATTTTAGTTTTTCCAACAGGAGACATCATTCTTACTCCTAACTCTGGAGCTACTGCGGGTATCCATACATAGATATAATAAAATTTCTTACCATCTTTTGTTTCGTCTTCGTTCCCAGGAGCTGCATATCCTAAATAAGATACCATATCTGTATAAGGAACTTTTATAGTTTTAGGTCCTATTTTCTTTTCAGTCAAACCACCAAATTTAGATAATTTTTGGGCATTTGCATTTACGATACTACCAATAACCAATAAGGCTATTGCAATTACATTTTTTGTTTTCATTTGTAGGTTTTTGTTTGTAGGTTTTTATTGATTAATACTTAATTATAAGAAATTAAATAAATATGAAAGAAGCTACGATCATCCAAGCTCCAACAATTAGTCCAATAATCCCTAATTTTCCTTGTTTTGGAGCTAATTTTTCTCTCATTCTATTTGCTTTTTCTTTTGCCGCTTCATTTTTAGACAAAATAAATTTATTGATTAAGCCAAAGCCTAACATAAAGCCTAAAACAGCTTCAATTATATTTCCTACTAACAATGTGATCCACCATATTGGAAATGTTGTAAGCCAACCGATATTCAAAACGGCAGAAATAATCCCCCAAACTCCCCAACAAAAAAAGACAAATCCAATCCAACCTTGATAAGGTTCTATTTTTTCTAAAAGCTCTTTTGCGTTTGGTTTTTTTGAAAGAAGTAAAGATGGTACGGCGATAATACTTAATAAGATCAAGGTGATTCCCCAAGTCATAATTTTAAATTTTTAAAAGGTTAATATTCGTTTTTAGTATTCTATAAAATATCATAAGGCAAAGATGCACCAGCATAAACATTTAGGAAACATCTTTTTCAGTGAAAAAGAATACCCTGAAAACAGGGGGGGGGGCAGCAAAACCAAAAAAGTGTACTATTTTACAGATTCTTTCCTTTTAGTAAAATATAACTGGTGTTATATAATGAAAACAAGTATTTGAAACATAAAAAAAGCGCCTAGTAAATATTTACTAGGCGCTTTATATTTAGAGAACTCATTTAAAGTTTTTCAATTGACTAAAAAATCGCCCTTTTTCATCTATATTTCACCTTTTTTGAATTCCGTAGCGATGCTATGCAATTAAAAAAAGTTTTTATCTATATAAAAAATGACTGATTTTCGCTATAATTCAAAAACTTTAAATGAGTTCAGACTTTTTTTTCTACAAAATTTTATTTTGCTTCAGCGTAACGTCTTTCAACTTCATTCCAATTAATAACATTAAAAAAGGCATTAATATAATCTGGACGTCTGTTTTGATAGTTTAAATAATAAGCGTGCTCCCAAACATCAATACCTAAAATTGGTGTACCACCACAACTAACTCCGGGCATTAATGGATTGTCTTGATTTGGCGTAGAACAAACTTCTACTTTACCGCCTTTATGCACACATAACCAAGCCCAACCTGAACCAAAACGTGTGGCTGCAGCTTTAGCAAAAGCATCTTTAAACGCATCAACAGAACCATAAGCGGCTTCAATAGCATCTTTTAATTCTCCTGATAAATATCCTTTCCCTTCTGGGTTCATTACTTCCCAAAACAATGAGTGATTGTAAAAACCACCACCATTATTTCTCACTGCGCCATTATTCATATCTAAATTTCCAAGTATATCTCCAATAGATTTTCCTTCTAAATCTGTTCCTGCAATGGCATTATTTAAATTGTTTGTATATCCTTGATGATGTTTAGAATGGTGTATCTCCATAGTGCGAGCATCAATATGTGGTTCTAATGCATCATACGCATATCCTAATTTCGGTAATTCGAAAGCCATAATTTTTTGTTTTAAAATATTAGTGTTTAATTTCATCCAAATTTACATATAAAACAGATCAATTAAAAATAATAAATGGTTATGAAACCATTGATAGTTTTTATCTTGTATCCAAAATTATAATTCATGAGTCAAAACCATTCTTTTACTATTTATAATGCTTCCGCTGGAAGCGGAAAAACGTTTACACTTGTAAAAGAATATTTAAAAATTTTGTTTCAATCTAATAATTCTGAGCATTTTAAACGGATTTTAGCAATTACGTTTACAAATAAAGCTGTTGCCGAAATGAAAGATCGGATTATTGAAACACTCAAGCAGTTTTCTAGCAAAGCTATATTAGACAAACCAAATAGCATGTTTAACGCTATTAGTGAAGAATTGCAAATGGATGCAAATGTGCTTCATAATAAATCGGAGAAACTATTAAACACTATTATACATAACTATGCAGCGTTTGATATTTCGACCATTGATGGCTTTACACATAAACTTATTAGAACCTTCGCCTACGATTTAAGGTTACCTTTAAATTTTGAAGTAGAGCTAGATCAAGATGCTTTATTAAATGAAGCTGTTAATAGTTTAATTGAAAAGGCGGGAACAAATGATGCGCTTACCAAAGTTCTTATTGATTTTGCCATTGAAAAAGCCGACGATGATAAAAGTTGGGATGTCTCTTTTGATTTTAATAAAATCGCGCGGTTATTGGTCAATGAAAATGACATTCCTTTTATTGAAACATTGAAGGATAAAACTTTAGATGATTTTAAAACACTTAAAACACAATTAAAAAAGAACCTAATAGCCTTAGAAAATAATATCATTCAAAAAGCACAAAACGTGTTGACCTTAATTGAAGAAGCTAGTTTAGAATTTAATGATTTTTCCGGAAGCTATTTACCAAAGCATTTTAAAAACTTAGCTGGTAAAAAGTTTGATCTAAATTTTGAAGCCAAATGGCAAGAAGATATCGAAACTAAAGCATTATATCCTAAACGTGTCACTGAAGATATAGCTTCCATAATAGAACAAATTCAACCACAAATAGCTGCCAGTTTCTACGAAACCAAATACATGGTTTTTCACTTTAAATTTTTAAAGGCTTTTTATAAAAATATAACACCTCTATCTGTTTTAAATGCTATTCATAATGAATTAAAGGCACTTAAAGAAGAACAAAATAAAATGCTTATTTCAGAATTCAATACCATTATTAGTAAAGAAATAAGAAATCAACCCACTCCTTTTATTTATGAACGTATTGGTGAAAAGTTTAATCATTATTTTATTGACGAATTTCAGGATACTTCGGTCATGCAATGGAAGAATTTAATCCCTCTTTTGGAAAACTCGTTGTCTACCGAAACTGGAAATGCCATGTTGGTCGGTGATGCAAAACAAGCTATTTATCGTTGGCGTGGCGGAAAAGCAGAACAATTTATTGGATTATTTAATGATGACAACCCATTTCATATTAAAAAACACGTTGAAAACCTTCCAACAAATTACAGAAGCTTCAAAGGCATTGTAAATTTTAATAATGGCTTTTTTAATTATCTATCAAACCTAGTTTTTAGTAAAAAAGATTATAAACATCTTTATGAAAATGCACATCAAAATACGTTTTTAGAAGATGCTGGCTATGTTGAGCTATCTTTTTTAGACATTGACAAAGAAGACGATAGAGATGAACTTTTTCCTGAACATGTTTTAAAAACCATCAATCGTTGTTTAAAAAATGGTTTTAGGTTAGAAGATATTTGCGTATTGGTACGTAAGAAAAAAGAAGGGGTCGCTATTGCAAATTATTTAGGGCAACAGCACATTCCTATAATTTCTTCTGAAACATTATTAATTAATAATGCCACTGAAGTTGGTTTTGTAAACAACATTTTAGCCCTCTTAATTCAGCCAAAAAATAACGAAATAAAAATTGAGATTCTCAATTATTTAAGTGTTCTTTTCAATATTGAGGATAAACACGATTTCTTTTCGAAGCATTTAAATTTATCAGTACCCGACCTATTTAAAAGTTTTGAAGTATTCAATATATTCATAAATAGTGATTTATTATTACAGCTTCCTCTTTATGATTTAGTAGAAACCATTGTGAGGGATTTTAGTTTGGTTGAATCTTCCAACGCTTACATTCAATTTTACTTAGATATTGTTTTAGATTTTTCACAAAAAAAGGGATCAAATGTTTCTGGGTTTCTGGAATATTTTGATAAGAAAAAAGAAAGCTTAAGCATTGTATCTCCTAAAGGACAAAACGCTGTTCAAATAATGACCATTCATAAATCTAAGGGTTTAGAATTCCCTGTGGTTATTTTTCCTTATGCTGATTTAGATATTTATAGAGAATTAGATCCAAAAGAATGGTTTAAAATAGATAAAGAAAAGTACGCCGGCTTTACGCACACCTTATTAAACTATAGTAAAGATTTTGAAAATTACGGAGAAGAAGGACAACGGATCTATAATAACCATCAATCTGAGCAAGAACTAGATAATGTCAATTTATTATATGTAACCTTAACTAGAGCTGTTGAGCAGCTGTATATCATTTCGACAAAAGATATCTCTTCAAAGGGAATACCTAATAATAAAAAATATTCGGGTTTATTCATAAACTATCTGCAACACTTAGATCTTTGGAATGATTCCCAATCGGTATACTTTTTTGGGAATGCTAAAAGAACCACCGAAAGTTCAACTATCATAAAAGAAGCCAATATTCAACAAGAATTTATTTCAACCGCAAAAGAAACTCATAATATAAAGGTTATAACTAAATCTGGGCTTCTTTGGGATACTAATCAAGAAGAGGCTATTGAAAAAGGAAATCTTATTCACAATATTATGTCTCAAATTAAAACTAAAGATGATATTAATACTGTTATAAATGATTCTTTAATTACAAAAGAACAAACCATCGAGCTAAAACAAATAATAATTAAAATTATCGAACACCCAAAGCTCGAAAACTATTATAGCTCAAACTATACCATATATAACGAAAGAGACATTATTACTAAAGAAGGAATCATTTTAAGACCAGATAGATTGGTCATAAATTCCAAAAATGAAGCCGTAATTATTGATTATAAAACGGGTATGGAAGATAAAAAACACTGGCAACAATTACAATCTTATCAGGATGTTTTAGAAGACATGACAATAATTGTTAAAAAGAAGCTACTTATCTATATAAATAATGAGATTAAAATAAAAGAAGTATAAACTTTCGAAAAACATCATTTTAGATATGAAAAATCACAAAACTATTTACTAACAGGGCTTTAAAACATAAAAAATAATGGATTTTATAAAAAAACGTACTATAACACCTCTCTAAAGAGCAAAAATCACTTTAACACAGGAAATAAAGGGATTATCTTACACCAAATTAAAGGTAAGCCATCCATTTTGTCGGATTTTACTTTCCATCAATTCCAAAAGGAAAGCAAGAAAATTTACACAGCTTTCAGCAACCCATACAAACACGTATTTAGACAAGGTGGTTATTGCGTTTACTAAAGTTGATAAAGCTTTAAATATTATCTAAAACTATTCTGAACTATCGATGAACAAACGAAATGTTCTATTTTTTTCTATATTTGTCTTTGTTAATAAATTTTAACAACTTACTTTTGTTTTACATTTAACACTTAAAAATTAAACTTTTGAATATGAAAAATCTTAGCAGATTATTGTTCGCTATGTTGTTCGTTCTTGTTTATAGCAATGCTAATGCGCAAGACAAAAACAACCCATGGCAAATTACTATTGCGACAAACGCAGTTGATGCTTACCCTTCTGGGGATGGTGCTCCTTTTAGTGAGACTATCTTTAGCAAGTACGTAGATGTAGACAACTACAACATCTTGCCTTCCTTATCTTCAGTTTCTGTATCTAAATACATCGGAGACGGATTTTCTTTTGGCATCGCTGGTTCTCTTAATAAAATAGAAAACTGGGGAGAAGATGCTAATGGAGATGCTCTTAGTGTAGATGATTTATCTTACTATGCTGCTGATGGTACTATTAAATATAATATCGGAGAAGTATTAGATTGGAAAACTTTCGAGCCTTATTTAGGTGTTGGTGGTGGTTACACTTGGATTGATGAAGTTGGAGCTGGAACCTTAAACGGAACTTTAGGTTTCAACCTTTGGTTTAACGAAAATATTGGTTTGACTGTACAATCAGCGTACAAGCATGCGTTTGAAGATTATTTAAACACACATTTCCAGCACACAGTTGGTATTTCTATCAAATTTGGTGGTGCTGATGCTGACGGTGATGGTATTTACGACAAAGATGATGCTTGTCCAGATGTTCCTGGCTTAGAAGCTTTCAATGGTTGTCCTGATACTGACGGTGATGGAATCGAAGATAGTAAAGATTCTTGTCCTAACGAAGCTGGTTTAGCTGAACTTAATGGATGTCCTGATACTGATGGTGATGGTATTGCTGATAAAGACGATGCTTGTCCTACAGTTGCTGGTTTAAAAGCTTTATCTGGTTGTCCTGATGCTGATGGTGATGGTGTAAGAGATGGTGATGACAAATGTCCTAACACTCCAGGTGCTGCCGCTAATAATGGTTGTCCTTGGCCAGATACTGATGGTGACGGTGTTTTAGACAAAGATGATAAATGTCCACAAGTTGTAGGTACTGTTGCTAACAACGGTTGTCCTGAAGTAACTGAAGAAGTACAAAAAACTTTAAATGAGTATGCTAAAACTATCTTATTTGATACTGGAAGATCAACTATTAAAACACAATCTGAAGGTGTATTAAAAGATATCATTAGTATTTTAAATGAGTATAGCACTGCAACATTTACTGTTGAAGGACATACAGATAGCGTTGGTAGAGAATCTACTAACCAAAAATTATCTGAGTCTAGAGCTAATTCTGTAAAAGATTACTTAGTTGCTAATGGCATTAGTACTTCAAGATTATCTGCTGTTGGTCATGGAGAAGCTAAACCAATCGATTCTAACAAAACTAGAAAAGGTAGAGCTAACAACAGAAGAGTTGAAATCAACTTAATAAAATAAGAAACTATTAATTAGTTTTAAAATAAGTTTTATAAAAACGCTTCGGATATCCGAAGCGTTTTTTATTTTTATATACTGAAGTGGTTTATACCAGTTCTGATTTAAAATCGCTCAAATAAAACACAGCGATTTTTTACATAGGCAAAAAAGAAAATGCAAACGTAGCCTTAGCTACGATTAGTTTTTATTTTGAAGCATAGGTAAAAAAGGGCAAATTTTAGCGAGTAATTTTAAGTTAGAAATGGTATTAAACTTCAATACCAATTATACTTCAATGACAACTTTTATTTTTGATGTTCTTAAAGATTTACAAAACAGCGATGAAAACCTTTCTGAAATAACCTTTGTTTTACCAAGTAAAAGGGCTGGCTTATTTCTAAAACATCAACTCTCTAAAGTTTTAAAACAAACCATTTTTTCTCCCCATATAATAAGTATTGAAGAGTTTGTAGAAGACTTGTCTCAGCTTAAAAGTATTTCGAATACAGAGCTTCTTTTTGAGTTTTATAACGCTTATATTAAATTAACCAAAAGTAATGAAGCAGACACTTTTGAATCGTTTTCAAAATGGGCCCAAATATTACTTCAAGATTTTAATGAAATCGACAGATATCTCATACCTCAAAAAAACATCTTCGATTATTTAGGTGCTATACAAGATTTAAATCACTGGTCTTTAGAAAATAACAAAACTGATTTTGTTAAAAATTATTTGTCTTTTTGGAACAAACTTCATAACTACTATACCCTATTTACCGAACAGCTTATAAAGAAAAAAATAGGCTATCAAGGTTTAATTTACAGAGAAGCTGCCAATAATATAAAATCGTACATTAAAAACAATTCTGAAAAACGACATATTTTCTTGGGTTTTAATGCTTTAAATACTTCCGAAGAAACCATCATACAGGAATTACTTCAAAACAACTTAGCAAAAACGTATTGGGATATAGACTCTGTTTTTATAAACGATCAAAAGCACGATGCCGCTTTATTTACAAGACAACATAAAAATAATTGGGCGTTTTTTAAAAACAAACCTTTTAATTGGATAACTACAAATTATTCAAAAGAAAAAAATATTTCGGCTTTTGGTATTCCAAAAAATATTGGGCAAGCAAAATACATTGGTACGCTTTTAAATAATTTACAAAAAGACAATCGGTCATTACAAAATACAGCCGTTGTTTTAGGTGATGAAAATTTACTTATTCCAGTGTTAAATTCGCTTCCATCAACTATTGAAGCGCTAAATATAACCATGGGTTTTCCTTTAAAATCTATCCCAATAGCCTCTCTTTTTGAATCCTTGTTTCATTTACATAAAACACCATCAGATACATTTTACTATAAAGACATTATTAACATCATATCACATCAATTTATAAGGCCTTTATTTTATATTAAAGAAGTTGATTTAGCAGCAAAAATAATTGAGACTATTGATGCTAATAATTTGGTTTACTTAACCGCCGAACGTATAAAAGAACTAGCAGACCATTCTAACGACCTCATTGATTTGCTGTTTTCTAATTGGGGCAAGTCTATTAATGCCGCTTTAAAGAATTGCTCTCAATTAATATTACAGATCAAAAACTATTTAGACGATAAAAAAGCTTCTAATTTATTATCATTAGAGTACTTATTCCGTTTTAACGAACTATTTAATGAGTTATCTCGACTCAATACAGAATACAACCACATTAAGGATATTTCGACACTGTATAGTGTTTACAAAGAATTATTAAGCTCCGAAACCCTAGATTTTCAAGGGGAACCTCTACAGGGGCTCCAAATTATGGGTATGTTAGAATCTCGTGTTTTAGACTTTGAAACCGTTATTATTTCATCTGTAAACGAAGGGATACTTCCTTCTGGAAAAACCAATAATTCATTTATTCCTTTTGATGTTAAAATAGAAAACAACCTACCGACTTATAAAGAAAAGGATGCTGTTTATACCTATCATTTTTACAGGCTTTTACAACGGGCTAAAAATGTTTATATACTTTATAATACAGAAGCAGATATTTTAACGGGCGGTGAAAAAAGTAGGTTTATAACTCAACTGGAATTGGAGGGTATACATCATATAAATCATCAAATTATTGCACCTCAAGTTCCCATAATTCAAACACCTTCAAACATTGTAGAGAAAACGAACTCCGTTTTAAATGAGTTAAAAACCGTTGCTCAAAAAGGGTTTTCCCCATCGTCACTTACTAATTATATAAGAAACCCTATTGATTTTTATTATCAGAAAATATTAAAAGTAAAAGAGCATGACAATGTAGAAGAAACTGTAGCCGCAAATACTTTAGGAACCGTTGTACATAATACTCTAGAAGACTTTTACAAACCGTTCGTCGGCACTTTTATATCTGTAGAGATTATTAAAAAACTAAAAACTAATATTGTAAAAAGGGTGACGCATCATTTCACAGAAGTTTATAAAGAAGGTGATATTACTAAAGGTAAAAACTTAATAATTTTTGAAATTGCAAAAAGGTATGTATCGAACTTTTTAGATTTAGAAATTGAAGATTTAAAAGCGGGCAATCAAATAAAAATAATAGCCATCGAAGCCAATAATAATGTGATCGTTGACATTCCAGAACTAGGTTTCCCCGTTACTATTACGGGGAAAGTAGACCGGGTTGATGCATATAATGGTGTTACCAGAATTGTAGACTACAAAACTGGGAAAGTAGAACAAAGTAGTGTTGAAATTGTAGATTGGGAAGCTATTACAACCGATTATTCTAAATACAGTAAAAGTTTTCAGGTGCTCACTTATGCTTATATGATGCATTTATCTAATCAAATTCAACTTCCAGTTGAAGCTGGTATCATATCTTTTAAAAACCTTAGTAAAGGTTTTCTAAAATTCTCCAAAAAAGACAAAGCGGGTGCATATGCTAAAAAAGACTCTTTGATTACTCAAGAAACTCTTGATAATTTCAGTAAAGAATTAAAGCAACTTATTTTAGAGATTTGCAACGTAAATATACCTTTCACTGAAAAAGAAATATAAATGATTCATAAAAAAAACAGTGTCATTGACGGTAAACATAAAAGGTCTATTTTAATAGATATAACTTATGCTTCAAATGCTATTAATAAACCTATTGTTATATTTTGTCATGGCTACAAAGGTTTTAAAGATTGGGGTGCATGGAATTTAATGGCAGACGTGTTTGCTAAAGCCGGGTTTTACTTTATAAAGTTCAATTTTTCACACAATGGAGGGACGATTGAACAACCCATAGACTTTCCTGATTTAGACGCTTTTGGCAATAATAATTATACTAAAGAATTAGATGATTTAGAATTTGTGATTGATTGGATTGTTAAAAATGATGAAATAAAAGGCAATAACATCTGCTTAATTGGGCACAGTCGTGGTGGTGGTATTGTTTCAATAAAAGCGGAAGAGGACACCCGTATTAAAAGTGTCATAAGTTTAGCAGGCGTTTGTGATTTTGGTAAAAGAACCGCAACATTAGGCGATTTAGAATCCTGGAAAAAAGACGGCGTAAAATATGTTCTTAATGGCAGAACAAAGCAACAAATGCCTCATTTTTATCAATTCTATGAAGATTTTATAAAAAATGAAACGCGCTTAACTATAAAAAGAGCTGTGTCAAATCTAAAAATCCCACATCTGATTATTCATAGTCATGCAGATACTAGCATTTTTATTGAAGAAGCGGAAAACCTTCATAAATGGAATCCAAATAGCCAATTAGAAATTATAGAAGGTGCCAATCATGTTTTTGGAGCTTCACACCCTTGGGAAGAAAATAATTTACCAGTACATTTAGAAAAAGCTGTACAAGTGATCCTATCTTTTTTAGAATTTTAATGTTTTGAAATACAAAACGGTATTATTATTTTTCAATGCTTTTAACAATTACGAAATCGTTTGGCTTCACGATTGTTTGTCCAATTAAAACTTTTTCGTTTGATTTTAATTCTATTATTAAAGGGTTATTATCAAAATTAAAATAACAGTTTATAATCTCATCTTTATATTGTCTGGTAAAGACAATACAATTATTTATGAAAGATAGTTTCTTGTAAGTACCATATTGTAAAGCTGGTTCTGAATTACGAAGTGAAATCAACTTTTTATATGTGTTTAAAATAGAATGTTCTTGTTTTTTTAAAGACTCAACATTTAATTGAGCGTAATTTTCATGAACTTTTATCCAAGGTTTTATTTTTGAAAAACCAGCAAATGTATTATCATTCCATTGCATTGGGCTTCTAGATTTATCTCTATTATGATTATTGCCAATGTTAAGCGCTTCTTCTTTAGATTTTCCATTGTTTAAAGCTAAATTATAATGGGTGCGTCCTTGAATATCCATCATTTCTTCAACAGAATAAGCTTCGATATTTTCCATACCAATTTCCTCTCCATAATAAACAAAAGGAACGCCTTTTGCAGTTAACATTAGTGCAGTCAAAGCTTTTGCCCTCTCTTGATTGTTTTCGGCTAAACGACTTATTAAACGGGGCATGTCATGGCTTCCAAAAAATAGAGTAGGATAGTTACTCATACTTTTTTCCATATTAGTAAGTTCATTAAATATCCGTTGTGCAGAAAATTGAGGGATACTTCCAAAATTAAAATTGAATACAACATCTAATAATTCGTTTCCCTGGTATTGTTTTAACACTTCAATTTTATCACTTCCTATTTCCCCAACTATAAAACGGTTATCGTATTCATTAACTGTAGCCCGGATCTTTTTCATGGCTTCTTTTACTCCTTTTTGGTTGATATCATATAGGTGTTCTTGCTCCCCATTTTCATCTATTGGGTTGTCAAGAGTTACGCCATTTGTAGTTAAAAAGTTGATAACATCTAATCGAAATCCATCAATGCCTAAATCTAGCCAAAACCTTAAAACATCTTTAATTTCTTCGACAACCTTTGGGTTTTGCCAATTAAGATCGGCCATTTTTACATCAAACTGATGATAGTAATATTGCTTCGTAATACTATCCCACTCCCAAGCTGAACCCCCAAAGAAAGATTCCCAGTTATTAGGTGTGTCTTCCCAAATATAGTAATCTCTATAAATGTTTTTTTTAGATTTTTTAGCTTCTTGAAACCATTTTGAATCGGTAGAAGTGTGATTTACTACCAAATCCATGATAACTTTTATGTTTCTTTTGTGAGCCTCTTTTAAGAAAATTTTGAAATCATCAAGTGAACCATATATAGAATCGATGGTATAATAATCAGAAACATCATAGCCATTGTCCACTTTTGGCGATTTTAGAAATGGTGTTAACCAAATACCCTTAATTCCTAAATCCTGAATATAATCCAGTTTAGATGTTAAGCCTTTAAAATCACTGTAACCATCATTATTACTATCTTTATAACTGGGCATGTAGATTTCATAAAAAACGGTTTCTTTCCACCAAGCTTCTTCCTTCTTTTCGACACTTTTGTTACTACAAGAAAACATAAAAAAAACGAATAAAACCAGTATAGTTGTTTTTAAGAATATCCTATTATATCTGTTTAAACAAACCATTTTTTAATTTGTTTTAAATTGAATATCTATAATCTATAACCATATTATCTGCATATAGTTTTCCGTTTTTCTCTGTTACAATCGCATCTTGCGGTACAAAAATTAATAATGCCGTTTCTTCTTTTTTGATACTAAACATAAATTTGTTTTTTATGTTTTCAGCAATGAATGCTCTTTGTATGCCATCATATATTTTTAAAGGGCTATCACCAACAGGAATAACAACTTTCTTCACATCTGGATTGGGGTTATAATATAAAAATGAAGGACATGCATCATCTCTATAAAAATCCGTTGCTAATAAATCTAACTGAAGTATATTTTCAATATTTGTTTTTGAAACAATAGAACCGGCAATACCTACATGCCCACTTCCATAAACACTAAATTGAGATACATCAGGATTTCCTTTTACCCAATGAGGACCATCTCCAATAGCTATTGGTGCTTTCAAATTTTCGTATTGCTTAAAATGCGATTTTTTAATCAACCCTTCATAAGCTATGACGCCTTTAGTGTGCTGTTTTAGTTCTGGTATAGATTGATGCTCATCTGCCATTTCATACGGATAAAATAACTTTAAAGCATTACTGGCATTTAACATCCATTTCCCTATAGTACTGGCATATCGTTGATCGTATCTAACCATAGGCACCAATGGCCACATGGCATCATATGTATTCATCAGAAATCCAAACCCTCCATGATCAACTGTACTTCCAACAATTCCAGATACATCATACCCGTTCCAATTATCTACTAAAACACCCCATCCTTCTCTGCAATCTGGTGTACCATTAAAAGTCCATTCAAGAATTTTAGTGTAATCATAATTTGTACCTTCTTCAGCATTTAATCGTGCAGCAACATAGGCCCCAAAAGGCATTAATATTTCATAAAATCTATTATCCCCTTGTGTTAAAAGAGCTTCTAAAGAAGACTTTGCGCCTTTTAAATATTTTGGATCATGAAACTTTTGATAGGCTGAATATAATACATATGCATGGCCTGCCGCGACATCTTCCTGTTTGCAAATCCAATTGTCTTTAGGTTCTAATGTTGCATAGTCAAAAAAGGAATATGCATAATTACCTTTCATTATAGAATCAGCTTTATAAAATTTATCAGCAACTGTTCGCATAATGTTTGAATAATCCTTTTCTTCCGGATAAAAGTTTGACAAACCATAAAACAATACATTTGGATAGACATCGTACCACCAATCCCTTGCATAACCACCACCTAATAAAGCTACTTCGGGACACGTGTTATTCATAACTATATTCCACTGTGTCTCTGAATTAAAATAATTCTTCAACATGGAAACATAATTTTTCCCTTTTTGATTTGACTTATCTATACCAACTAATGTTGCCCCAAGCACAGAGCCAATAGTGGCTAATGACTCATGGAAAATACCATTGTTATTTTCAATTCCTTGTCTTAAATCTCCCATAGCTGTATATATTCCGAAAGTTTCTTGATCGAAATTTTTACGGGAATTGTCCATCCATATTAGTGGCCAATAGTCTCCTATTTGGGTGTCATCAAAAACTAATGAATCAAATCCTTTTGCTAAATTTTTAAAATCTATTATTTTAAACGGTTTTGGCAAATTAGGCATGGAATCAATACGACTTAATTGAAATTGGTCTATTTGGTTTTTTATCGTAAACTTTGATGGTTTGTTTTTACATGAATAAAAAACGAAACCAATTAGTAAGACTACTATATAATACCAATTTGGGTGTAAAATGTCGCATGTCGTCTCGTTCTTTTTAAATCTAAATACCTTGTTCATAAATTCCATAACGATGCTATGCAATCTAATCACAGCGTTTTTAGATTTTAATATAACATCGACTTTAATACGGCATTTTACATCCAAATTGGTATAATTTATTTTATGCATTTTCTTCTGTGATAACATTTTTAGTAATTAATGTTTCTTTTTCTAATGTTTCTTGTTGTTTTAAAAGTTGTTTTGCAATAACTATAGAAAGCAATTGAAGTATGCCTATAATTAATAAGGCATATCTCAAAGCAATATCTGCATTTATAAAAAAAGCAATGACTAAAAAAGTACTTGCTCCAATAAATCTACCTACAAATAATCCAAATTCATGATTTAAAATATATGAAAACTCATTTCTGTTTTCAATTTTTGACAACACATCAATGACTTTTAACTGAATAGGAAAATAGGCAATATCTAAAATCGGTCTGGCAATTAACAACAAGAACATAAATAGGATGACCCCGGTTGAATTAAACAACAAACCATTAAAAAAAGAGGCCAGGAAAAAACATATCAAACCAACACTAAAAATAATTAATCGATGTTTAGGTTTTGAATATTTACCTAAAATAAGCATAATTACTGCCGCAATAACAGCTCCTATGGAAATAGCGGATCCTAATGCGCCTTCAGAATTAAAAAATTTCATCATGAGCATGGCAGGTGCTGTCACTATAAAACCTTGAGCCAATCCTTTTAGTACTGATAATTGAAGCATTTTTTTCCAAAGTTTGTGGAATTTAAAATAAAGAAATTTTTCGCTCTTTGGTTTTTCATACTTCCCAAAATGAAATACTATGGAAGCAATAATGGTAATTATAAAAACGATGGCTGTTATGACTCTATAGCCAGAATTAACAGCCTCATTTGAATCAGAATCTCCATTTCCATTCATTAAATACCACCCAATGAGCACAGGTACTGTTGAAGCTATAATAGTATAAATAAACGTTTCCAATCCATAATAAAAATTCCGTGTTCGGTCTTTTGTGGTTGAAAGTACCAAATAATCCCTGTTTGCCCAATACAATCCAAACGACATGCCCATGATTAAACCAGCAGTTATTAATCCAAAATAATTAATTTCCTTCAAAGACATCATAAAGACCATTGAAATACCACTAAGTAGCATTCCTAAAGAGAACAATCTTTTGATATTTATTGTATTTAACAAATATCCATTGATAAAAAATGTTATAGGGATACCTACATAAATTGCCAATTGGTATAAAATAACTTTGGAAGGATCGCTTGAATTTCGCATTATATATGATGCTACAAAAATATCAATGACCGGTAGTACAAAAGCATAAATGGTATTGGTGATTATTAATATTTTTGCACTCCTTGTAAAATCTCTTAAACCTACTCTTGCTAAATTCCCCATTATTGTCCTAATGTTTTTAATATCTGTTTAATGGAGAAAGTTGCTAACCCGACAAACTCATCTGCCGCTCCGTAATACATCTGAATTTGATCGCCTTTTACGAGATGACCATTTGTAAAAATGACTTCTCCAAAAAAACCTGTGAGTTCAAATGCTTCTTGTGGTTCCATTATAGGTTCTTCTGAACGCGCGATGACTATAGAAGGATCTTCTAAATCCAATAAAATAGCGCCTAAACAATATCGGTGCTTTTCGGTAGCGCCGTGATAAATTTCCAACCAGCCTTTATCTGTTTTTATAGGTGCTGCTCCAGCTCCAAGTCGTTTACTATCAAACTTCCCTTTTCGGGTTTTGGCAATACATTTATGGTTTCCCCAATGCACCCCATCAAACGATTCTGCTAACCATATATAGTTACCCCCTAATTCAGGACTACTGGGTCTATGCAAGGCGTAATATTTATCATCTATTTTTTCCTCGAAAATGGCACAATCTTTATTGTGAGGACTAAAGATCATGCCTTTCTTTTCGAATTTTTTCCAATCTTTAGTAATGCGAAGTCCAACACCAACACCATTGGATGAAACCATCGTATAGGTTAAATAATAAGTGTCCTCAATTTGTGAAACTCTACAATCCTCAATGCCATAAGATTCATATTCGCCTTCTCCAAAAAGGGAAGGGTATTCATCATTTTCATAGAAGTTTATACCATCATCGCTACAAAGCAATCTTAAATGTGATATGGTCGTCAAGTAATCAACGCCATCATAATTAATGACTCTAGAATCTGAAGCATCCAATTTCGAATCCTTTGGGTCAAAATTTAGAATTTTCACTTTTCCATCTTCATTGTATATGGGTACAGACAGTACATCTTCTTTTTGAAGGGTACGCTCTGCTACACGTACAAGTAGCCATGTCTTTCCTTTAAATTTAAACACACCCGGATTGAGTAAACACTCAATAATCATGCTTTCATCACTAGCATTTAAATCTTTGGGGGATAGTAAAGGGTTTTCTTTATATCTGGTTGCAATATCTCTCATTTCTTAATTGATTTTTTGTAGCATAAATGATTTTAATAAAAAGAGAAGCAGGCATTGATAAATTTCTACTTCTCTTGAAAAACCAACTCAAAAAAAACTGTTTTCACTTTTAAATGTTTACATTAAGTTATACTAATTTGAGTGCAAAATGTCGCATGTCGACTCGTTCATTAATTCCGTAACGATGCTATGCTATCTAATCGTAGCGTTGTTAGATTTTAAAGCAACATCGGCTTTAATACGACGTTATTTTACACTCAAAATGGGTATTAGGTTAATAACCCGGATTTTGTATAATGGTTCCTCCTGACTTATCAATATCTCTCTGGGGAATCGGAAATAAGGCATTATGGTCTTGAAAATTTCTTCCAAGTGCTGTTAAAACAGATTTAGCTGTCCCCCATCTTTTTAAGTCATTAAATCTTTGAGACTCAAAACCCAATTCAACGCGTCTTTCTGCCATCAACCAATCTTTTATTTGCGAAGCATCTGTTGAACTTGGTCTATCTATTAATGTTCCAACAGGAATGGAAGATCCATCTGCAGTAGTACTGGTTCTTGCTCTTGCTCTTATTTGATTGATTATACTAACAGCTCCAGCATAGTCGCCAGTTTCGTTGAGCGCTTCAGCTTTCCAAAGTAATACATCAGCATAACGTATAAAGACTTTGTTTCCGGGAGAATTATCATTACCTAAATAATCCGTCGTTGACCCTAAAATTTTGGATGATCTTTTATTGGGCACGTCGATAGTATATAATAATCTAGGATCATTAGCTTCAAAAGCACTTAAAAAATCATTTGTGGGAGCGAAGAAACCCCATCCAGAAACGGCAGCGAATCCATTTCCATTACCTGGATTTTCATCAGGTCGATGATCGTAGGTGAATATAACCTCGTTTTCTATAAATTCTTTACTTGCATCAAAACTATCAAAATATTCTGGGTTTAGGCTATAATTTCCTAATCCGTCTAGTTCTGTAATTAGAGTGAGTACCGTTGACCAATCTTCATCAAACAAAGCCACTTTCGCTTGTAAAGCAATAATCGCTCCTTTTGAAGCTCTCCATGGTTCTGCCAGATCTGGATATTTAGCATTTGATGCTAATGATTTTGCAGTTACTAAATCTGAATTTATCTGTTCAATGACTTCGCTTTTTGGTGCTCTTACTGCAACCTCTAAAGCTTCCTGAAATGTTGGGGGTGTTTCACTCAACAATGGAACATCTCCAAAATTATTAACCAGATCAAAATAATAAAAAGCTCTTAAAAAATAAACTTCAGATAATAATTGATTTTTACGAGCATCTGTCATTCCTGTGTTTTGAACAGTTTCTGTATCAGTTAAAAAGCTCAAGGCGAGATTTAACCTATTTATCCCTATATAATCATAGACCCATATTCCATTAAAAGCCTGGTTTTCTGATGTAAAAGTGAAATCTGATACTTTATCCATCCAAGGTTGGTCGCCATCTGGATTCCATTTTTTATTCATATCATTAGATGCGATATCTTGTAATACAATATCATTTCTAAATACGGTTCCTAAATCCCATCTCCAACCATCTACAACACCATTTAAGGTACTTTTAAGGGGTTGATATGAAGAACTCACTGAAGCCTCTAATGTCACCAATGCTATTTCTGTATCAAGCATATCTTCGGTTAGTAAACCAATAGGGTTGTTCTCTAAGCTATCTGTACAACCAACAAAAGCCATAAAGAAGCATAGTATAACAAAACTGTTAAATATATTTTTCATAATTAATTTTTTTAAGATTAAAACTTAACATTTACTCCAAATAAAAAGGCTGTTGATAATGGGTAGGTTCCTTTATCTACCAATCCCGACACTTCAGGGTCTAAACCCGTATAATTTGTTGATGTAAAAAGATTTTTACCAGAGATGTACAAGCGCATATCTTGAAATCCTTTCATTCCTTTTAAGGTATATCCAATCTCTATATTTCTGAGGCGGAAATAAGAAGCGTCTTCAACAAAAAGGCTAGAAACGTTACTACTACCGTTATCCTCAAATGCTACTCTTGGTATACTATTCGTGCTGCCTTCTCCATCCCAAGATCCTAAAATTGCTGTAGTATAATTGAATGGTCGTGTATCAAAATCTACAATTTTCTTTCCGTCATTGTACTTATCAACCCCTTCTACTCCTTGAAAAAGCATAGAAAAATCAAAGCCTTTATAGTCTGCAGAAAAAGATATACCATAAGTAAGATCTGGTATTGAAGACCCTATAAATTCTCTGTCATTATCAGCACTTATAATCCCATCGCCGTTTATATCTTTAAATTTAATATCACCTGGTTTTGTTGATGGGTTCACCGTACCACTTAAATGACTATCAATTTCAGCTTGGTTTTGGTAAATACCAATCATTTTATAGCCATAATAGGAATCTAGAGCCTGTCCCACAACGGTTCTATATTTATCCGCTGTAATGTTGGGTAAATTTGGATGCAATTTCTCAACATTGTTTGTTAGTGTAGACAGGTTTGCATTAATATTATATTTAAACGCGTTGTCTGAGTTTCTGTAATCTACAGAAAACTCAAAGCCTTTATTACTAACTTCTCCGGCATTTATAATAGTGGGTTCTAAATCTCCTAGAAAGCCCGGTAAGCCTACAGGCAAAAGAATATCCGTTGTGTTTTTTTGAAAATATTCGGCGCTAATGGCTACTTTATTGTTTAGAAGTCCCACATCAAAACCTATGTTTGTTTGTGTGGTTGTTTCCCATTTTAAATCAGCGTTACCGTAACGTACTAGTTCAACTATATCACCTTGTCTAAGTAATTCTAAATAGGCGTAATTATCAATATTTTGATTTCCTACTTGTCCCCAACTAGCACGTAACTTTAAATTAGATAACCAATCAACATCATTTAAAAAATCTTCATCGGATAACTTCCAACCCGCTGAAACGGATGGGAAATACCCCCAACGATTTGATTCAGAAAAACGGGAAGATGCGTCTGCTCTTAAATTAGCAGTAATCATATATTTATTATCAAAAACATAAGACGCAGATCCAAAATAAGAGAATAAATTCCATTCTGATGCCGAACCGCTATTCCAAACATCCAGGTCTGTACCTCCCTGATCTAAATATCTAAATTCATCTGTTGTATATGGAAAACGTGCCCTACTGGCACCGATACTAGATTCATAGTTTGTAACATACTCTGTACCAAACATTGCGCTAACAGCATGTTTCTCATTAAATGTTTTAACATAATTTAAAGTATTACTAAAGGTAAAGGTAAAAGCTTCCCCTCTTGATTCGCTCAAACTGTTTGGTCTATTTTGTCTTCCTAACCCTTGGTCAATTGAACTTCCGCCCCCATCATCATCACCAAAATTCTCATTAAACCTTTTGTCATGAAAAAATGATAAATCTATACCAATATTGGTTCTAAACGTCAGTGCTTTGTCTTTTAGAAACGCGTATTGACCAAATACATTCCCAAATGTTTTATACACTCTAGATTGATTGTCTGAAAAATGCGCCATGGCAATTGGGTTTCCAACCATTTCGTACATGGTTCTATTTAAACCTTGATCGTATCCTGTAGGTGTAAAAAATGGCATATCTGTAAAAGGATCTCTTTGTGAATATGTGGGATCATTTACATCCTTGTAAACTGGTATGACTGGAGCTCTTAATAAAGCAAACCTGATTAAACTTTCGCCAGTAGAAGGCACCTTATCTTGAGTTGAATATGACAATTGAAGATTGGTTCCTACCTTTAAACGGTCACTTATATTTGCATTAATATTTGTTCTAAAGTTTATTCTTTGAAATTTATCATTATCAAAGACCACGATGCCATCTTCATCATAATAACCTAAAGACATTAGGTATTGTAATTTATCACTTCCGCCACTAGCCGATAATTGCAAGTTTTGAGAATGTCCAGGGACAAAAAGTTCATCGAGCCAATCGGTATCTCCAAAATCTGCTCTACCTCTGTCTGCTGTGTAAGGGTTTGAACCTGTAAAAGTATTGTTCCAAGCTTTCTCTGCAGTATTGATATACTGTTCTGCATTTAGCATGTTTGGAAGATTTGTAGCATTCTGAATTCCGTAATAATAGTTCAAATCAAGGGTCATTTTTCCTTTCGATCCACTTTTGGTAGTAATTAGAACGACGCCAGCAGAACCTCTTGCCCCGTAAATGGCAGCTGCCGCAGCATCTTTTAAGACGGTCATTGTCTTAATATCTGCTTGGTTTAAAAAAGAAATATCTCTTGATGGCACGCCATCTACAACATATAAAGGATTATTATTACCAATAGTACCTACGCCTCTAATTCGGACTTGAATAGCACCGCCAGGAGCTCCACTGCTTGACGCTATTTGTACACCCGCAACCTGCCCCTGTAAAGCTTGTGCTACGTTTTGTGTTCTGGCTTTATTTAATCCTTCTACATTAACAACAGAAACCGCTCCAGTTAAAGTAGATTTTTTTCTTAGAGAATACCCAACAAGAACGATCTCATCCAATGCTTGCAAATCTTCAGACAATAAAACATTAATCTGGCTTTGTCCATTAACAGAAATTTCTTGAGTCGTATAGCCCATCATACTAAAAACTAAAATAGCATTAGAGTTTGTTATCTCTATATTATAGTTTCCATCAAAATCGGTTGTTGTTCCTATAAGTGTTCCTTTAATAATAATATTTACACCTGGTATAGCGCCATTATTATCAGAAACAGTTCCTGTAATGGTTTGTGCATTTAAAGCACTTCCTAATAATAAGGTACTTATTAAAAAACAGTAATAAATAATGTGCTTTCTCATAATAAAAAAGAATTAAATTGGTTAATAATTTGAGTAATTTTTTTCATGATAATAATTAGTTTAGCTGTTAATGTTTTAATAAAAAATGATCGAAGAATCAGTTAATAAAAGTAAACTGACAACAGGCTAATTAGTGTGCACTATTTAATCAAAAATGTACACTTAAATGCAATACACTGATTATTAATGTTTTAATTAAAGATTATTAAGAGGCTTATTTTGAAGTTGGTAATCTTTGGGCGTACTATTGTACATTTTTTTAAATTCTCGATAAAAGTAAGATCGATTATTAAATCCTGATTGGTAGCAAACTTCAGATACAGTAAGCGTACTTTTTCTAAGAAGTTCAGCAGCATGTTTTAATCGAATCGTCCGGATTAAATCTCCAGGAGAAAACCCGGATGTTTGCTTAATTTTTCGGTATAATTGAGAACTACTCATGCCTAAATGCTCTTCAATATATGAGTTTTGCAAATTTTCATTTTCAATATTATTCCTTATTAACCCAATAACTTTTAGTAAAAAATCTTTTTCGTTATCGTTTACAGGAAGATCAGTAATGTTTTCTGCAAAGTTATCTTGCGAAAAGTGTTCTAATATCTGTTCTTTAGCTTCAATAAGCTTTTTTATTCTTATTAATAAGTGACCTGGGTGAAATGGTTTAGGTATATATGAATTAGCCCCGCTTTCTATGCCTTCAATACGATGTAAAACATTGTTTTTTGCTGTAAGCATAATAAAAGGAATATGGCAGGTTTTAATATCATTCTTTATTTTTGAACAAAGCTCTATGCCATCCATTTTTGGCATCATAACATCACTTATAATAATGTCTGGATCTTCTTTTTCTAGAATTTTTAGAGCTTCTAATCCATTATAGGCCGTAAGAATTTTATATTCTTCTTTTAGCAACTCGTTTAAAAAACCATGAATCTCTTTTTCATCTTCTACAATTAAAACAACCTTTTTCTTATTTAAAAAACTTTCAATTGAGGAAATCTTATTGGGAACTTCTATTGAATCGGTAGATGTTTGCTCAAGTATATTCTGAAGATAATCCGAAATTAAAACTTGACTTTCTTCTTCATCTAATTTTATATCATTAAAATTTTCTTTATGGCAAGGAAGTAATACTGTAAACTTAGTAGACTTATTTTCTTCACTTGAAACTAAGATTTCGCCCTTTAATAGAGTCACTAATCTTTTTATATATGCTAAACCAATACCTGTTCTAAACATATTATTACCATGTTCTTTCCAGTTATCCGACAAGTAAAACCTATCAAAGATAGAATTTAACTTTTCTTTGGGGATGCCTTCGCCAGTATTTATAACCCTTATATGTAGTGTTTTTGGATTTTCTTCTTGAATGAAAAATTTTAAATTAATTTTTCCATTTTTTGGGGTGTATTTAAAAGCATTTGATAAAAGATTGAATATTATTTTTTCAACTTTATCTTTATCAAACCATCCCGTTAATTTTGAAGGTATTTCAAGTTTATATTCAATGTTTTTCTGTAATGCCCATTCATCAAATAACTCAGCAATTTGTTCAATTAAGCTAACAATATCAAATTGTTTTATCGTCACATCTAAATGGCCATACTCTGCTTTTCTAAATTCAAGAAGCTGTTGTGTTAAAAAGAGTAATCTTGAAGAGTTTCTTTGAATCATCTTTATAAACTTCTGATTTTTTTCAACTAAGTTTGAAGATTCTGAAAGCTTTTGAACAGGCCCTAGTATTAAGGTTAAAGGTGTTTGAAATTCATGGGCAATGTTAGTAAAGAAATTAAGCCTATTTTGATGAATCTCTTTTTCTCTTTTTTGAAAAACAATATTTTGCTTTAACGATTGACGTTTTTTATAATAGCTCTGTATAAATAGCACAAATAGAGAAAGTAATCCTAAATAAATAACGAAAGCTATATTCGATTGCCAGTAAACAGGTTTAATTTTAATATCTATGGCTCGAACTGGTTTTCCCCAAACACCATCACTATTTGACCATTTTATCCATAAGGAGTAGGTCCCTTTTGGAACATTAGTGAAAGAAATATTTCTACGATTATTTATCATATTCCAATCCTTATCAAAACTATCCAACTTATAGGCATATTGGCATTTGTCCGTATTTATATAAGTCAAAGCAGACAATTCAATATCAAAAAAGTTTTGATTGTGATTTAAAACAATAGAAGGGAATGTATAAGAATCTGGAGAGACCACCAATCCTTGATAGTACGGTACTTCTTCATTTTGACCGCTTATTTTATCAATAAGAATATTAGGAACAAGCATCGATTCTTCGATTTTTGAAGGTAAAAAATAATTAAACCCTTTTATTCCCCCCATAAAAATATAATCCGAATTAATACTTTGATAAAAAGCACCATCTGCAAATTCGTTGTTTTGTAGTCCTTCGTTTTTTGTGTAATTAATAAATTTAGATTCATTAATTATAAAATTGGACAGACCAAAATTTGTACTTATTGAAAGATTAGAATCTTTATCTGAAACAATGCCATGAATCGTGTTGTTTGGTAGTCCATCCTTAACTGTAAAACTTTTAAACTCGGGCGTTTCTTCGTATGCTATATTTTCCAATAAATTCAACCCAAAACTTGTACCTATCCATAACCTTTTATTCACATCTGTATGAAGGCAAAGTATATCATTGTTCGATAGACTTAATGGGTTGTTTTTTTCGTTTTTAAAAGATTCAAACAGCTCTGTTTCCTTATTAAAGAGGTTTAAACCACCCAATCTCGTTCCAATCCAAAGTTCATGGTCATTCTTTGGGACAATCGAAAAAATAATATTACTGCTTAATGCTTGTTCTTCTTCACTTCCCGCCAAGTACATTTTAAAATGACTTACTTTTAATTTATCTTTTATTCGTTCTATTTTAAAACGTATCATTCCGTAGCCATTTGTTCCGAGCCAAATAAACCCATCTTGATCCTGATAAATAGTATATGTTGATTGAAAGGCACTGCATAACTCATGGCCTAAAATTTCTGACCAACTTATAATTTTTGATGCTTTTAAATCAAAAACACTAATCCCATCGCCATCTGTACCAATAAAAACAAGATCGTCTTGTCCTTTACACAGCGCATAAACAGAATTATTAATGGAGCTATTATTTTCATAAAAATTCTCGTATTCAAATGGTTTATTAGGGTTTTCATAAAACTTTGAGGGAAAACGAAACAACCCACTCCCTTTTGTTCCTATAAAAAAAGCATTTTCTTCAACTTCTAAAAAAGCTCTAACAATACTTTTATCCAATTTTGGAACCTGTGTTTTAGAAACCGTATTAAATGATTTTTTAAGTGGGTGCATTTTTAAAAGGCCATCACCATCTGTTCCTATCCAAATAATATGCTCTTTTCCTTTAATTAAAGTTCTAATTTCCTGGTTTTCCAAATTAGTTAACCACTCAGGTTGCATTATTTTGCCCGAACTATTTACAATAAAGGATTCATTATTATTTGACATAACTAACCCCTCTGGTACGTATCCAATAATTTTATGTGCCTTCTTTTCATTGAGTATAACGTCTTTCTTTTGATCTTCTAGCGAGTGTAACACCATATTCCCTAAAAGTGAAATGAGTGCCACCTTTTTACCTTTTAATATTCCGAATGAACGAATATTACCAGATATTTTTTCTGTTTTTATCAGCTGTTTTTTGCCAGTGACTTCCATACCAAATTTCAAAGAAAAGAGGTCATTATTATTTAGCAAAACAAGGAGCTCTCCAGATGGAGCAAATTCCATTTTTTTAACAGCGTTTATTGGTAAATCTTTTATCTCAATTTTTTGAAACTCTGATCCGTTAAAAAAACCTATTCCCCAATCTTTTACAGCACAAAAAACCTTTTTAGAATGGTCTAATGCTATATTATATTCTGTTTCAGAAAAGGTAAATTTACTTTTGTTAGGAAAATGATAACTTTTAAATATATTATTCTTTTTATCATAACTATTTATTCCGTTCATGGTTAGCACCCATATTTTTCCGGTTTCATCTTCATCAATTTTAAGGATTACCTGATTGCTTAAACTTTTTTCAGCATTAAGTTCTGGTCTAAAAATTTTAAAATTGCTACCGTCATATCTATTTAACCCATCCCATGTACCAATCCATAATAAATTCTCAGAATCTTGAAAAATTGAATTCACAGAACTATTTGAAAGCCCATTGGTATTATCTAATTGTTTAACAGCGTATTTTATGTTTGAGTCTTCCCTTACCTGTTTTTGATTTATGGTATCATGAAAATTGCTGTCGTTTCCATTAATTAAGGTCGCTTCTTTTAAAAGGTGTTTTTTATTATTACAGCCAATGAATACAATTAAAATAATGCCTATATGTAAAACACTAAATTTCAAAATATAATTAAAGATTATTTTTAGTATCAACGGTTATTTTTTTGAATGATTAAAGTAGCTTTTTTTATCCAAAAACCTATTAATTACCTCATTTTTTAGTTTGTGCTATTTGTTTCTCTATTTTTTATGTTTAGGACTCTACAGTAGATTGTTGGAAAGTCGTTATATTCACAAACTTAAAAGAAAGATTGAACACGGTCATCATTCAATGAATTTGGCAAAATATGGTCTAATTTTTCTGCTCTAAAAATTTAAACAGGACATCTGTTTTAAATAAATTAATATGTTTTTCACGATATTGGTCTAAAGTTTCTGAACTTAGATCAAGTTCAGTTATAATGTCAACACTCTGCTTCCAGAGACAAATGGAACAGGAGTGAAATTAAATAAAAACCCTTTATTAAAATTAAGTCACATAAAGAAAAGATTATATGGAGGGCTACATAAGATCAATAAATACAGACAGATGAAAAAGCTAATTATTGCTAGTATTTTTTTAGCGTACATTACAAACTATGCACAACAAGAAGACCCCCTGCTGACCCATGATATAGAAAATCAAAAAGAATGGGTAAATAGCATCATGAAAAACCTAACCCTTGATCAAAAGATTGGTCAGCTTTTTATGATTCAAGCTTACTCAAATAAAGATAAAAAGCATACGAATTTCATTAAAAAGATGATAAAAAAACATCATATTGGCGGTTTAATTTTTATGCAGGGAACGCCTGAAAAACAAGTACAATTAACAAACATATATCAATTAAAGTCTAAAACCCCCTTACTTATTGGGTTCGATGGAGAGTGGGGCTTAGATATGAGATTAAAAAATGCGTTTCGCTATCCTTGGAATATGACTTTAGGTGCTGTTCAAAAGGGTGTATTGATTGAACAATTTGGGAAACAACTTGGAGAACACTGTAAACGTATTGGGATTCATATCAATTTTGCTCCGGTTGTTGATATTAATACCAATCCTAAAAACCCAATTATAGGAAATAGATCTTTTGGAGAAAATAAATACAATGTCGCTAAAAAAGCCATTGCTTTTACTAAAGGCATGCAAAGTATGGGCGTTTTAGCCAATGCCAAACATTTTCCCGGACATGGAGATACTTCAACAGATTCTCATAAAACACTTCCTTTTCTAGATTTTAATTTAAAACGGTTAGATTCCATTGAATTATACCCTTATAGACAATTATTTGATTCAGATTTAGCAAGTGTTATGATTGCTCATTTAAATGTGCCATCCTTAGAACCTAAAAAAGGCGTTCCAACATCAATTTCATATAAAGTAGTCACCGAACTTTTAAAAGAGAAAATGAATTTTAACGGTTTAATTTTTACAGATGCTTTAAACATGAAAGGGGCCGCTAATTATGCTAAACCAGGCGATATCGATTTAGCTGCTTTTCTTGCTGGAAATGACATGTTGCTTATTCCTGAGGATGTAAAGGAAGCTGTTAAAAAAATAAAAAATGCCCTTAAAAATAACTTGATTAGTGAAGCACGTTTAAATCAATCTGTACAAAAAATATTAAAAGCAAAGTATTTGGTGGGATTAAATAATTTTAAACCTATAAAAGAGACAGAGATTCGATCTGATATAATAACTTCCAAAGACAAGTTATTATATAGATCCTTAATGAAAGAAGCCATAACACTTGTGAAAAATGATAATGTAACACTTCCTATTCGTGATTTAGCCAAAGCCAAAATAGCCTATGTTAAATTAGGGGATTCCGACCATTTAAGCTTCATGAATACACTGAAAAAATACGCACAAGTTGATATTATTTCTGATAAAAACTTAACTGGTTTACTTCAAAAATTAAAACCTTATAATACTGTAATAATAGGTTATCATAAATCAAACAAGACGCCTTGGAAACGTTTTAAAATGTCTGAGGAAGAGTTAGTTTGGTTACAAGAAATCTCTAAGGGTCATAAAGTCATATTAGATGTTTTTGCAAGCCCCTATACACTTTTAGACATTAATGATTTTAGTACAATTGATGCAGTTTTAGTATCCTATCAAAATAGTAAAGTATCACAGGAAATTTCAGCACAAATGATTTTTGGAGCATTGGAAACCAAGGGAAAACTCCCTGTTTCAATTAAAAATATATTTCCGGAAGGCACAGGTATAACGACGTCCAATTTATTGAGACTTTCTTATTCCATTCCAGAAGCTGTTGATATGGATAGTAAATTGCTTACTAAAATAGATGCTGTTACAAAAATGGTTGTAGATTCAACGATGGCCCCTGGAGGTCAGGTTTTAGTGGCCCGTTACGGAAAAGTAATCTATCATAAAAGTTTTGGCTACCACACCTACAATAAAAAGCAAAAAGTAAAAGTAACAGATCTTTACGATTTAGCTTCTGTCACCAAAATATTAGGAGGCCTTCCATTAATCATGAAAAGTGAAGAAATGGGGCTCTTTAATTTAAATACCAGGCTTGGTGATCTATTACCCTATTTAAAAGGAACAAACAAAGATACTATTACTATCAAACAAGCACTGTCACACACTGGTAAAATAAAACCCTGGATTCCTTATTATCTGGAAACTATTGATACTATTACCAAAACCCCTTTTAATAAGTATTATAGCAAAGTTAAAAGCAAGGATTCTTCAATAAAAGTTGCTGAAGATTTATATTTAATTAATTCGTACACAGATTCTATCTATAAAAAAATAGCTGAAGCACCTCAGCGATCTGAAGCCGGCTATAAATACAGCGGTTTAATTTTTTACTTATTTAAGAAGTATATAAAAGATACTTACCATAAGGAAATGGATTATCTAAATAACGAGAACTTCTATAAACCTTTAGGAGCAACATCTCTAACTTACAATCCGCTAAAAAAGTTTAGTAAATCTGAAATTGTGCCTTCAGAAATAGATGATTATTATAGAAATCAAACACTTCAAGGTCATGTTCATGATATGGGAGCCGCTATGATGAATGGTGTAAGTGGTAATGCAGGACTTTTTGCCAATTCAAATGATATCGCTAAAATGATGCAAATGTATTTGCAAGCCGGTTATTATGGTGGAAAAAGATATTTTGAACCAAAAACCATACATAAATTTAACTACAGATATTACGAAAAAGATAGTATAAGAAGAGGGCTTGGTTTCGACAAACCTCAACTAAATCCAGAAGACAAAGCCAGTAGCAAATACGCTACTGCAAATAGTTTTGGTCATTCTGGTTTTACCGGCACTTATACATGGGCTGATCCAGATACTGGTCTATTATATGTTTTTTTATCAAATAGGGTCTATCCAACAATGGCCAACAATAAGCTTGGAGAGCAAGACATAAGAACAAATATTCTGGATTTAATTTATGAAGCCATTATAGAATAAACATAAAGCTTAGTGAGTATGAAGAAAAACAACAACAATTTAAAGAGGTCTAAAAAGTAGTATCGTATAATTGATTTCATTATTATCATTTTTTAATTTAATTTCAATAGAGTATCTATGTGGTTATTGTTTAGTATTATAGTGCTATTCCATTTCAAATACCGTAATAACTGCCGCATGGTCTGAAGGAAACGTAATAGGGTGGCAATCGATTTCTTTTGATTCTATAGGTTTAAGCCTCCTTTGTAAAAAATATGATTTACTCGGTCTCTCAGTCCATATTTAGTTGAAGAAGTAGCTGTTCTTGGGGTCCAGGTTAATCCGGGGTTTAATAATGGGCCTATGTGTATTAATTTTTCTAAACCATCTAGCTGTTCAAGAATTAAAAAAATGTCCATTTATATTGTATTTAAGTTTATAAAATGAACAAAAATGCTTTTGTTTTCCCTCATGGGATTATGAAAATAAAAGTATAAAAAGAGGCTACTGAAAGAAGAAAAAACTTTGACAAAGTTATTCGCAAACAATTAACACCCAATTATGTGAATCAAAATGATTGAAATGGAAAATTTTTAATGAAACCACGGTTAAGATGTCTTATACCAAATTGGTATTACTCAGTAACTAAGGTTTTTTTATATCAAACAACAAAAATATAAATGACACTATTTTTTCTTTCATTTTCTTTCTAAGAATTGAAAAGGCTTTAACCATTTGTTTTTCAACCGTATTAACAGACACATTTTGATATTCTGCAATTTCAACATAAGTAAGACCTTCTTGTTTACTCATTAAAAATGTCTCTTTACATTTAGGCGGTAATCGTTCTATTTCATTTTGTACGAGAGTCATTAGCCGATTTGTCTCAGTTACATCTTGTATTTCAATAACTATATCTAAACCTTCGATGTACTTTTTTTCTAGCTTAGTGACAGCTATTTCTTTTCTGTATTGATCAATAAATTCATTATAAACCGATTTATAAAGGTAGTTCTTAATAGAAACATTAGAGCTTAACTTTTCGCGCTGTTGCCACATTCTAATAATAACATTTTGAACAATATCTTCCGATTTAAAATTATCTCTGGCAAGATTACTCGCATAATCACATAATTTTTTATAATAAAGATCTACTATATACGAATATGCTCTAGCATCCCCTTTTTTAAGGAGTTTAATAAGTTTTTTTTGACTAAAAAAGATCTTGTGCAATTATATAAATGTCTTTAAATCATTACAAATTTAATTTTTTTTTAATAAAACGTGGTGGTATAGTAATTTTAGCTTCGTTATTAAATTATAGATGTTATAAAAAGTAATGGATAAAAAAACCGAAATATTAATCACAAAGTTTCTTACTAATGAAGCAAATATTGATGAGCTTAGGCAGTTAGAATTGTGGATAAGCAACCCTAAAAATGAAATATTGTTTTTTGAATATATCAAGACTAATGCTTTCGCCAATATGATTGTAAGCAAGTATGATATTAAAAAGGCTAAGAAAGATATTTTGAGGCGCATAGGGAAAGAAAAACGCAAAACTAATAGTGTATTAAAATACGTTGCCGCAGCTGTATTTATTGGAATATTGGTTTCGGTTTACTTCTTTAGAGATAATGTATTTAATAGTCCAGTTGAAAATATCCCAGTAATTGTGAATAGTATTGAAGCTGGTACGGATAAAGCAACACTAACACTAAGTGATGGTTCTGTAGTAGCATTAGAAAAAGGAGAATCTTTTAAAACTAAAAATGCTGATAGCAATGGAGAGCAAATAGTTTATAGCACCGCTAAAAAAAGTAAATCTTCCAAAATCGCATATAATTATCTTACGATTCCTCGAGGTGGTCAATTTTTTGTCAAGCTTTCCGATGGAACACAAGTATGGTTAAATTCTGAATCTCAACTAAAATATCCAGAAAATTTTATTGATGGTGAACTAAGACAAGTAGAACTCATATATGGCGAAGCATATTTTGATGTATCTCCAAGTGCAAAACATAAAGGTTCAAAATTTAAGATACTTACCGATGTTCAAGAAATTGAAGTATATGGAACCGAATTTAATGTAAAAGCTTATCAAGATGAAAATAGTATTTATACAACATTAGTTGAAGGAAAGGTTTCGGTTAAAAACAATAGTAAAACAGAATTTTTAAAACCTAATCAACAGTCTATTATTGATGCCAGTAGTAATACAATAGATATCAAAGAGGTTGATGTTAATAATGAAATTAGCTGGGTTCGTGGAGAATTTATATTTTACAAAAAGCCATTAAAGGAAATTATGAAAGTACTTTCCAGATGGTATGATGTTACCGTAATTTTTCAAAATAAATCTTTTGAAAGCACAGAATTTAATGGAGAGCTAAGTCGAGAACAAAAAATAGAAGACATATTAGATTTAATTAAACAAACAAAAATCATTAATGCTTATGAAATAAATAATAATACCATCATATTAAAATAAAAGAGGGTCGGAAGTATTAACATCTCACCGCAAACATTTCCTCCCCCTTTACGTAATTAATCAATTAAGTGTAACCAATTAACACATGCAAATTTATGAAAATTAAACCAACTAAAGCTTTGTTCTTTTTTAGAACAAAACTGCTAAAAATTGTTATGAAAACTTTAATATTCTTTTTCTGCTCCGTAGTTTTCAGCTTAACACCGAACACTATTTTATCTCAAAATGTTAAAGTTGTCATAGACCAAGATAAGACTGTAAGTATTGATGAGGTTTTTAAATTAATTAGCAATCAAACAGATTATAAATTTATTTATCAAACAGATTTATTTAAAGACTTGCCTAAGGTTCATATAACCAAAGGAAGCATCAAGCTTAATAGATTATTGAAGAAATGTTTTTCAGTTAGCAATTACAATTTTAAAGTTTTAGAAAACAACTCAATTGCTATTAGTGAAAAACCAGATATAACAATTAAAAAAAATAATCAAAAACAGGTGACTGGTACAATAACTGATAACAATGGCGTTCCATTGCCAGGTGTTAATGTTATAGTTAAAGGAACGTCCACAGGCACATCCACAGATTTTGACGGAAACTTTAGTTTAGATATAGAAGAAGGAGCTATTCTTGTTATAAGTTATTTAGGTTTTAAAACAGTCGAAATTGCTGTTGGAAATCAAACTACAATTAATGTCACCTTGGAAGAAGATGCTGCAAGTTTAGGTGAAGTCGTAATTAATGCCTTGGGTTTTGCTGTAAAAACTGATAAATTGGGGAGTGCAGTATCTAGTGTTAAAGCAGAAGCAATGACACGTTCTGGTGAGACCTCGGTTGCCAATGCTATTCAAGGAAAAATGTCCGGTGTTAATATTACGCGTAGTACTGGAGACCCAGGGTCGGGATCTAATATTAGAATTAGAGGAGCTAATACCATTTCTGGTAATACGCAGCCTTTAATAATTGTAGATGGTATTCCCATTAGTAATAGTAATTCTAATGGAGGAGGAAGTAGTTCAACTGCTAACGGAACATCACAACAATCGCGTTTAAATGATATTAATCCAAATGATATTGAAACCTTACAAGTATTAAAAGGAGCTTCTGCTGCAGCTCTTTGGGGGTCGAGAGCCTCAAATGGAGTGGTTATAATTACTACTAAATCGGGTAAAAAAGGATTTAGAGTGTCTTTAAAAACATCTATGGCTTTTGATGAAGTAACTGAAACCCAACTTTTACAGTCAACGTATGGCCCAGGTTCTTCTGGTATTTACAGACAAGATTTTTTACGTGCTTGGGGTGATGAAATATCAGACAGAGCTGGAGGCGAAGATGTAGTAGATACCAGTGGCGCACATTTTATTGGTGATCAAACTGGGAGAACATATTATGCTATTGCCCGAGGAAGCGCGAGTGATCCCCACGGAGGAAAGAGATCAAGAGAAACATTTCTAGATAAAAACTTTGATCAAGTATTTCAAACAGGGGTTTTAATGGAGCAATCGTTAAGTATTAGTGGTGGAAATGATAAAGGAAATATCTTTTTTAGTTTAGGTAATACGGACCATGAAGGTGTTGTTAGAAATAACGATTATAAAAGACACACTGTAAATTTGAGTGCTACTAGAAAGTTTAATGATTATGTTAGCTTAAAACTGAAAGGAAAGTATTCTAGAATAGGGGCTAATAGGATTCAGCAAAATTCTAATTTAGCAGGTTTATTATTAGGTTTTTATAGAACTCCTCCAGATTTTGATATTTCAGATTATACAGGGACTTATGTAAGTGCTTCAGGAGCTGAAATAGCAGGGCGTCATAGGTCTTACAGAAACCCTATTGGCGCAAGTAATAGACCTCGGTATAATAATCCATTATGGACTACCAATAAACAAAAAGCGCCAAATACTGTAAACAGACATATTTACTCAGCCGAACTTGATCTTTTTCCTATTGAAGGTCTTAACGTTAAGTTAAGAGGAGGAATTGATACCTATAATGATGCTAGGACTTATTTTTTTCCAAAAGGATCTGCAAGAACAACAACACCTCCACTATTTAGAATAGATGGTAGTTTGTTACAGGAAAATCTATCAGGAACAGAATTAAATTTTGATGCCATTGCCAAATATGATAGAGATCTTACAGAAGATATTACATCATCTTATGTTTTAGGTTGGAATATAAACGACAGAAAATTTAATAGAACAACTGCAATAGGTAATGATTTTATAGCCGATCAAGAAATCTATAATTTAACGAACTCTAGAGAAACAACCTCAGAAAACTTTATAAGTCATCGTAGGTCTAATAGAGGATTTGTTACAGCAAATTTCGGATTGTATAATCAGTTGTTTATAGATCTTTCAGGTACTGTAGAAGCGGCTTCTACAATAAGTGAGCCATTTTTCTATCCAGCCGCAAGTGCTGCATGGCAACTTTCTGATGCCAGTTTCTTCCCAGAAGAAAGCTTTATAAGTTTTGCTAAAGTGAGGTTAAGTTGGGGGAAAGTAGGTATCCAACCTAATATGTATAGAAGCTCAACAAGTTACGAAGGCGATTTTGCGTATAATGGTGGTCTTATAGGAACTTTGGGTTCAATCTCTCACGGAGGTGGTTTTAGGTTAGATAATAGAAGGGGGAATCCTAATTTAAGACCAGAAATAAAAACAGAAATTGAAACTGGCTTAGAATTACGTTTTTTCGATAATGCTTTATCTACAAGTTTTACTTATTATTCCAATGATATAGAAGATATTTTATTAACATTAGATCAGTCAGCAAGTAGTGGTTTTACTTCATTTTATACCAATGGAGCTGCAATAAAGAATAATGGATTTGAATTTGAGTTTGATGCTAAATTATTAAGAGATAATGACCATTGGTCCTTCTCTCCCTATGGGAATTTTGCAACCAATAAAAATGAAGTTACGGATTTATCAGGAGCAGATGTTCAACCTCTAACAGGGTTTGGAACAGGTGATTCTGTAGCCGCTGTTGGGTATCAAATGGGCGCATTATTTGGAGGAAAATTACCAAGGAATGCTGATGGTAGTATAGAAGTTGATGCTAATGGTTTTCCTGTTGGTTCACCTGAGTATGATATTATAGGTGATCCAAACCCAGATTGGACAGGTGGTATAGGATTCAATTTAGGTTTTAAAAACTTATCTATGAATGTATTATTTGAACATTCACAGGGTGGTGATTTTTATGATATTACTAGGCAAATAAACTCACAACGAGGACATAGTTTAGAAACTGGTAATAAAGTAACAATACCTGAAGGAGGCGTAGTAGATGTAAGAGGTAATGCATATGCTGCTGGAGATATAGTAAGAGGTAATTTGCACGATTTTGGGGCTGGACAAGTACTTTTAGAAGAGAGTTGGTATAGAGGAAATGGAGCAGGAAATAGAGGGTTTAGCGAACTGTGGTTGCAAGATGCTACTTGGACACGTTTAAGGGAATTAACACTAACGTATTCATTAGGTCAAAACATACTAGATAAATTAAAGTTATCAGCTGTTAATTTTAGTGTAACTGGAAGAAATTTAGTGTTGTGGACTGACGTCATTGGTAATGATCCAGATAAGAACTTTGCAGGCGTTGGCAATTCTAGAGGTTTAGATTATTATACCAATCCTTCTACAAAGTCATATATGTTTAATTTAAATATAACATTCTAAAAAAATTGATTATGAGATTATTTAAAATAAGTTTAGTTATAACATTTTTTTTCAGCGTTATTGCATGTCAAAGTATAGTTGATGATATAAATGATATAGACCCAAATAAGGTTGCCTCTGTAAGTGGAGAAGCATTGTTTACAGGAATACAACTGGCAGATATTACAAGTCAAGCTGGAATTTTAAGTCAAGCTGGAGGTGTTGTTGCTGGCTATTATGTTGGTGCCGATAGACTTGGGTTTATCCAAAATTATGAATACATAAATTCGGATTCTAATAGACCTTGGAGTAATATTTACCAAGGCGTTGTAAAACAAGCTAGAGAATTACGAAGTGGTATTGAAGTGCCTAATAAAGATTTTTTCTATGGGGCATCAAAAGTATTAGAGGCTCATGCTGTTGGAACCGCTGCGAATATATTTGGAGATGTTCCTTTTACCGAGGCTGCTAATGATGATATTTCAACGCCTAAATATGATGGTCAAGCAAATGTATATGCGAGTTTGCAAAGTTTGTTAGACGAAGCCATTTCAGACTTGCAAACCGCTGGAACTAGTGGGAGCATAAGTGAAGATATTTTCTTTGGAGGAGATTCTGGTGATTGGGTTAAGGTGGCTTACACGCTAAAGGCTCGTTTGTATTTAGACGTCAGAGATTATGCGAATGCATTATCTGCTGCACAAAATGGTATTTCATCTGCATCAGAGACCATGAAATATTCACCACCAAATGAACTAGGAGCAGACACCAATTTATTATATGAAGTCATTACAGGCTCTACTACTGGCGGTGCTTTAGCCGCTAACGGCTCATTTTTAATTGATTTATTAGGTACTGGTGCTGAAAGTAGAAATAACACAAAAACAGATGAGGTTGATAGAGCAGCATATTATTATGACGGAACTGATATTAATGATTCAGGTATTGCCGCTGTTGATGAACCAATGAATCAAATTTCTTTACAGGAGAATTTATTAATTTGGGCTGAAACGTCTTTGCGCTCTAGTGCTAGTAATTTTGATATGGCATTAACAAAATTAAATGAACATCGAGCAAACTTAAGAAACGGAGTTTATTTCTCTGTTAGTACTGGCGTTTATGATGATTATGTAAGTGCAGATTTTGAAGTTACTGGTATAGAAAATGTAGATGGATCACTCTCTAAAGAAGACGCCTTATTAAGAGAAATTATTGAAGAGCGCTACGCAACATTCTTTACTACTATTTTAGGATTCAATGATTTAAGAAGAATGAAAAAAGACCCAGTTGCTATACAAGTACCTGTGCCTTTCAATGTGGGCTCACAACACCCAGAGCGTTTCTTATATCCATTTGATGAAGAAAACACCAACGGTGCTAATGTACCGGACATAGCAGATATTTTTGTGAAAACACAAATAAATCAATAGACAAAAAGTTTAATTTTTGAGTTAATTTATTAGAGGTTATCTTTCAAATACTTCTTTTTAAAGATGACCTCTAATTTCAGGTAATGGCGGAGAGTACTCATATTCGCCGTTAGTTAAGATGCTATTCCTAATAGTAAAGCAAATCGGTATGAAGCTTTTTCAATTTATTTTTTATTTAGTCATATTAAATAGTGCGCTTAGCTGTAATAAAAATGTATCTGATGATGTTATTTTTTATACAGATTTTCATAGCTCAAAACTAACGAAAGTAGAAAAAACAGGAGACAACCAGTATACTACATATTTTTCTCCTGCTTTTGAACCAGTAAACAAAAGTCCTTGGTTTGCTTTTGGTATTAGTTCTAAAATAGATAAAGAGATAGTAGTGCAGCTTAATTACGGCAAGTATAAACATCGCTATGTTCCTAAACTAAGTTCAGATAAGAAAACATGGAAAATTATTGATGCACAAAGAATTAAAGTTGACTCTAGCACTGGAATAGCCACATTAAACTTGAGTGTTTCTTCCCAAAAATTATACGTTGCTGCACAAGAAGTAGAATCCTCGGAAGACACCTACTCTTGGATCAATGAGTTATTAATAAAACATCCAGAAATTAAAAAGACAATTGCTGGAAAAACAGTGTTAGATAAAAACAATTATGCTTTAGAAATTGAAGATAACAGTAACCTAAATTCGATAGTACTAATTGCTAGACAACACCCGCCAGAAATTCCTGGAGGGACTATTAGTTTTAAAGCTTTTTATGAAGAATTATTAAGTAATTCTCAAATGGCAAGTGATTTTAGAAGCAAATTTAATATTTATACGTTTCCCTTATTAAACCCTGATGGTGCAGACATGGGTAACTGGAGGCATAATGCCAACGGTGTAGATTTAAATAGAGATTGGGTGGGTTTTACACAACCAGAAACACAAATGGTTGACAAATATCTAACTCGTAAAACGAAAGAAGGAAAGAAAATCCAATTTGCACTAGATTTCCATACATCATATTCAGGACCTTACATGTTAATTTTAGATTCTTTAAATGAAATTAAAACGAATAAAATCATTCCGGATTGGATAGATCGTATTGAAAACAACTCACAATTTAAGGTTGAAGCTAGAAGACGTAGTCAACAATTGCCATACTGCTATAATTATTTTTATAACAAGTTTAATTGTGAAGCAGTGACGTATGAAGAGGGCGATGAAGTAGATAGGCACATCATAAAAAAAAGAGCTCAAGCCTATGCTCGAGAGTTAATGATAACATTTAATAATAAATAGATATAACAACTAAAATATACTTATGATACTTTCTTACCGTAATTCCTTATTGTTGTTTTGTTTAATAATTATAATAAGTTGTAAAAGCGCAGATCCTGTTTCTTTTAAAACTTATGTAGATACGACAACGAAACCTGTTCTGATTCAAAAGAAACAAACCTATGCTTTAGATGATTTAGGTGTTTATGCCAGCAATAACTTTGATGGAGCAAGACTGAATGGATTAAAAAAAGCAAATGATAGTACGGCTATTCTTCTAATAAATCCAGAAAATGAGCCTATTAACAATAGTGCCTATTATTCGTTTAAAGTTTGGTCGAATACAAGTAAGTCGTTTTATTTTACTTTTCAATACCCAAAAGGATATAAGCATAGATATATTCCTAAGCTTAAAAAAGACAAAAATTGGGACATCATAGATTCAACCAATGTCTTCAAAAAAGATAGTATAGTAACCATCAAGCTCGAATTGAGAAAATCTCCAATAACGGTTGCTGCTCAACAAATAAATTCATCCTCAGATGTTAAAACATGGTATACAAACTTAATTAAAGGCAAAGAAGATTATGTACACTTTAGCAATTTTGGAAAATCAAGATTAGGGCGCAATTTACCTGTTTTAGATATTTATAAAGGCGATAAAAAAAACAAAGATGTTATTGTTCTATTAACACGCCAACATCCACCTGAAGTTACAGGTTATTTTGCTTTTCAAGAATTTTTAAAAGCCATTTTAAGTAACTCAAATCTTTCAAATGACTTTTTAAACGAATATCGCGTGTTGGCTTTCCCAATAATAAATCCAGACGGTGTAGATCTTGGGCATTGGCGTCATAATGCAGGGGGTGTTGACACAAACAGAGATTGGTCCGTATACAATCAACCAGAAGTAAAACAAACAGTAGAATATATTACTAAGACTTTAAGAAAAAACAATTCTAAATTAATATTAGGGTTAGATTTTCACTCCACATACGAAGATGTTTTCTATACCAATAAGATTAGAGAAGGAACTACGCTACCCAATTTTATAGATAATTGGTTTAAAGCGTTAGAACAAAACATCCCTAATTATAAAGTAAATGAAGCCGCCGGGAATAGTACCAAACCTGTGTCTAAAGGGTGGTTTTTATATGGCCATAATGCTACTGGTATAACTTATGAAATTGGAGATTCTACCCCTAAAGACAGAATCCAACTAATAGGCAAAGTTACTGCCGAACAGATGATGAGTGTTTTATTAAATAAATAATTTAATGACTAAACCTATACAACAGCCATTGAAAAAACTAGAACTTCTTTTTTTTCTAATTTTAATTAGTTGCTTGATTTCATGTAAAAAAGAAATTAAAGCGGATATTTTAATTCAAAATGGAACAGTTTATAATGGCGTAGATCATATTCCAAATAATTTATCAATCGCTATAAAAGAGGATAAAATTATCTTTATAGGTGACGAGAGTTCCGTTTCAATTAAAGCATCAAAAACTATTGATGCTTCTAAATTAATTGTGTCTCCTGGTTTTATAGATCCACATACACATGCCGACAGAGAATTAAAAGACCCTAAAACGTCCCACAACTTACCTTTTTTAATGCAAGGTATAACAACAACCATAGTTGGTAATGATGGTGACAGTTTTTATCCTACTGAAAAGTATCAAAAATTATATAATGAACAAGGTATTGGTACTAATGCTGTGCAGCTTATAGGTCATCATGAAATTTTAAAAGCAGTTGTTGGGAAAAGTGATGTGGAACCAACGCGCGATGACATTGCTAAAATGCAAGCGTTAATGCAAAAGGAAATGGATGCAGGAGCCTTTGGTATGTCAACAGGATTATATTATGCTCCTGGAAGTTATACTAATACAGATGAGGTTATAGCTCTGGCAAAAATTGTTGCAAAAAACGGAGGCATTTATGATACGCATTTACGCGATGAAAGTTCTAACACTATAGGTTTAGTAGCGTCAGTTCAAGAAGCTATACAGATTGGTCGTCAGGCAAAATTGCCAATACACATTTCACATATAAAATGTTTAGGTGTTGATGTTTGGCATCAAAGTGATTCCATTATTAAAATTGTTGAAGTTGCTCAAAAAGAAGGTATTGAGATTACTGCAAATCAATATCCATACGATGCTTCTGGAACCAGTTTAAATGCTGCTGTTTCGCCTCGTTGGGCAGAAAGTGGTGGAAAGGACTCTTTATTGTATCGTGCAGCGCTTCCTAAATTTAAAGAACAGATTTTTAAAGAAACTAAAGTAAATATTACACGACGAGGTGGACCAACAAAACTGCTCGTTGTAAAATGTAACGACACAACATTTCTTGGTAAGACCCTTCATCAAATATCCAAAATATTAAATATGCCTTCAGAAGAAGCAGTGTATCAAATCCTAGAAACTGGTTATGTGCGCGTCGCTTCTTTCAATATGAATTCTCATGATATTAATAATTTTATGAAACAGCCATGGGTTGTTACAGGATCTGACGGTAATACAGGGCACCCAAGAAAGTACGGTACATTTCCGCGTAAATACCATAAGTATGTCAAGCAAGATGGTATTATAGATTTGGCAACTTTTATTAACGGAAGCACTTCAAAAACGGCAGACATATTTAGAATTCCAAATAGAGGGAAACTTAAAGAAGGATACTTCGCAGACATCATAATATTTAATCCAGAAACTTTTAAAGATATCGCAAATTATAAAGACTCTTTTCAGTATGCAGAAGGATTAGAATATAGTATCATCAATGGAAAACTATCTGTTGAAAATGGAGAATTTACAAAAAAATTAAACGGTAAAGTTTTAAAAAAATAAATGATTTATGAGAAATTTAAACGTATTACTATTAGTTTCATTATTCATATTTAGCTGTAAGCAAAAAGCAAAAGAGACCGAACATGTAGAAGTTAAAAAGCGTACTATTGTTTCAACAATTATAGAAGATAAAGACAACTTTTATCATATAGATTTTAATAATTATCCCTTAAAAGAAAAAAGTTTACCAATTGGAGTTTTTGATTCAGGAACTGGAGGTTTAACGGTTTTAAAAGCCATAGTTAATTATGATGAAAACAACAATGAAAACTATACAAAAGGTCGTGATGGTGAAATAGATTTTAATAAAGAAGCATTCATCTACCTAGGCGATCAAGCCAATATGCCATATGGTAATTATTCAAAAGAAAATAAAGTAGATTTATTAAATGAGCATATTATTAAAGATGCTCAATTTTTAATGAGTAATAAATATTATTCCGATGCTTCAGATACTACCGTTAATACCGATAAACAACCTGTAAAAGCTATAGTCATTGCTTGTAATACGGCTACGGCCTACGGGAAAGAATACATCGAAGAATTCTTAAAAAAAGCCAATTCAAACTTAAAAGTTATTGGCGTTATTGATGCTGGAGTAAGAGGTACTTTGGCTACCATAAAAAAAGATGAAAACGCCATAGTAGGTGTGTTAGCAACTGCTGGTACGGTAGCTTCTAAAGGGTATAGCAAAACGCTATTAAAGTTTAAAGACGAATTTGGCTATACAGGGCATATAGAAGTGTTTTCTCAAGGAGGCGTTGGCATTGCCGAAGCCGTTGACGAAGATCCTAATTATTACGATAAAAACTTAAAGAAACCTCGTAATGACTATAAAGGACCTAGTTTAGATGGCGATGTAAAAATTGATAAAACCCTATTTGATATTTATAATTTCGATTTCGATAATAGCAAAATGCTTTGTGACACCGAAAAATCTGATGACTGCTCAATACTTCAAATTAACGATGCCAAAAATTATGTGCGCTATCATTTAGTAACCCTAATGGAGCAAATACGTCAATCTAAAACCAATAACAAACTAAAATCCATCATTTTGGGATGTACGCATTATCCGTATATGACTGAAGAAATAGATGCTATTTTAAAAGAGCTGTATCGTTACAAAGGAAAAGAAGGCAAGTATTTATATCGTGACTTTATGGTAGAAAATATTCAACTTATAGATCCAGCGGTAGATACTGCTAAAGAGTTACACGACTATTTAAAAAACGAAGCATTATTTAACCCAAATGGAAATATTAAAGACAGTGAGTTTTATATAAGTGTAACAAATAAAGACAACGTTAATAATAAAATAGATGCAGATGGTCGTTTTCCTTACGATTATAAATATGGGCGACATGCTCACGAAATTCAAGAATATGTAAAAGTAGTTCCCTTTAGTAGGGATAATATTTCCTACGATATTTTAACACGCTTCCAAGAACAAATTCCGTATGTATATCAATTGATGCAGAATTTCAATCAAAAAAATGAAAAGACTAAAAGGTTAACAACAGATAGTAAAATATAAATAAATTATTCATGAATTTTAAAACGCTTTTACACAAAAATTTAGTTAAAGTTATAAACTGTATATTCTTTTTTCTATTAGTATTTAATTGTTCTTCTGGAGGTGGAGACGATTCTACTCCACCAATAAATAACAACGATACAACACCGCCAACTGTTCCAACAAATCTAGTCTCTGTAAACACTACTGAAACAACTACTGATTTAAGTTGGACAGCTTCAACAGATAACATAGCGGTGCAAACTTATTTGATTTTTAAAGATGGTTCTAATTTACTATCTAACACGTCTACCTCAAAAACGATTACAGGTCTAGACCCAAACACAACATACACTTTTAAAGTTCAAGCTAAAGATACTGCAGGAAACACTTCTGGTTTTAGCAATGAAGTTTCTATAACAACGCCAGCTGTAACTGCTGAATTACAAGTAGCGTCTGGAGACATAGAAACTTATATGGACAATATAATAGATAATGTTCCTGGAGATTCTGGGGATAATTATACGGTTCCGTCTACAAATCAATTAAATATTTGGAGCTTAGTAATTGATGCCATTCTAGCTGAAAATATTTCTGAAGCAGTATCAAAATCATCCGAAGTCAATTACCAGATAACCGAGTTTACAGATACATCATTATCGCCAAACCAAGTGTTTTATATATTAGAAGAGAAAAGCTCCCAATCTAATTATTGGGGAACCTATGTATTTAGCAAAACACCAACTAGAGACAACCTAATACTTATGGCTCCTCATATAAAAAATGACACTAATACGGGGAAACAAGCTGTATATTGCTTTAAAAACAATGTTGCCAAGGCTGTTTTTATAAGCGGGACACACCGTTGTAATAACTCTGAATCTTCATCTTGCTCTGGTACCACAAGTACTTGCGGTTCTAGTGAGGCTTATCGTGTTTCTGATATGGCTCATAATACGCAATCTGCATTTCAAAAAACTACCGAAAATGTACTAAATACTGTTTCAAATTCAGTCTTCATTCAATTACATGGATTTGGTAAGCAACCATCAGACCCATATGTAATACTAAGCAATGGTACACGTGAAACTCCAACAACCGATTATGCTTCTTTAATTAAAGATGCCCTTTTAATTGAAGACAACTCTTTAACATTTCAATTAGCTCATATTAACACAAACTGGACACGCCTTATTGGATTTACCAATACACAAGGACGTTTAATAAATGCTTCCGCAGATCATTGCAGCACATCGGCAACAACAACATCAGGAAGATTCATTCATATAGAACAAGAAAAATCTAAATTAAGAAACGATGCCGCTGGATGGATAAAAATGAGCAATGCTCTCGGTAGTGTTTTTAATTAATTTCTCATTTAATAGTTACTAAAATTTAATCACATGAAAAAACTCGCATTACATTGGAAAATACTACTCGGCATGTTTTTAGGCGTAGTCGTTGGTTTATTAATGACTAATTTTGAGGGAGGGAAAGAACTCATTCAGGACTGGATTAAACCTTTTGGTAAAATATTTATTAATTCTTTAAAACTCATTGCAATACCATTAATATTGGCAGCTCTTATTAAAGGGGTATCCGATTTAAAAGATATCTCAAAACTTTCAAAAATGGGAGGTAGGACTATTGGTATTTATATTAGCACAACAATTATAGCAGTTTCTATTGGTCTACTTTTAGTAAATATCGTAGATCCTGGGTATTCAATTTCCGAAGGTACCAGAACTGAAATGGTAAGTAATTATAGTGATAATACTACGAAGTACAAAGAAACTGCCAAAACACAAAAAGATGCTGGACCATTAAAACCATTAGAAGATTTGGTACCTGAGAATATATTTTCTTCTGCCACTAGTAATCGTAACATGCTCCAAGTCATATTTTTTTCAGTATTTTTTGGTATTGGTCTTATTTTAATTCCTGAAGAAAAGGGAAGAACAGTCAAAAATTTCTTCGACGGGTTTAACGAAGTTATTTTAAAAATGGTTGATTTAATCATGCTTGCTGCACCTTATGGTGTATTTGCATTATTAGCCGCTTTAGTTGCTGAATCGCCTAGTATAGATTTGTTTAAAGCATTAGGATGGTATGCCTTAACCGTTGCTATTGGGTTATTATTAATGGTAACTATTTACACTGCAATGGTTTTAATCTTCACTAAAAAGAAACCAAAATTTTTCATCAACGGGATATCTCCAGCACAACTTTTAGCCTTTTCTACAAGTTCAAGTGCCGCCACATTACCAGTTACAATGGAGCGTGTAACAGAACATTTAGGTGTTGAAGAAGAAGTAGCAAGTTTCGTTTTACCAATAGGAGCCACTATTAATATGGATGGCACCAGCTTATACCAAGCTGTGGCAGCAGTGTTTATTGCTCAAGCCTTTGGTATGGATCTCGACTTTTCTACACAATTAGGTATCATAGCTACTGCAACTTTGGCTTCTATTGGTAGTGCGGCTGTACCAGGTGCTGGTATGGTCATGTTGGTTGGTGTGCTTGGTTACGCTGGAATCCCTGAAGCAGGTTTGGCATTGATTTTTGCTGTAGATAGACCATTAGATATGTGCAGAACGGCTGTTAACGTTACCGGAGATGCAGCTGTTTCTATGCTTGTTGCAAAATCTATAGGGAAATTAGGAGAACCAAAAGTAAAAGAGTGGGATGATAATTATATGAAATAAATAATTAGGGGAAAGGGCATTGATTACATTTAAATTAATTTCGATTAGGTTACTATCTTAATTGAAAATAAATGAATACAAATTTAATTAAACCCTTATCTACATGCAGATCAAAAAAGCTTTAAAAGATGAAATCTTCTAAAGCCTATTACTACTGTGGAGAAGACCGGATTTGAACCAACGACCTATTCACTGCCTGAATTGAGATTGACGCACCGTACACTATCAAACAGAAGCACACAACACTTATTGTCAGAATTTTACTAGAAAGTTCTTATTTTATTATTACTTCAAAAAGATCTGTTTCCTTTAATTCTATGAAGTCAAACTTTATTTTTAGTTGATTATTCTTAATAGAATAGGTTGTTTTAACTTTTTTCTTATTTAATAAAACCTCTACCGTTGAAGGCGTTTCCTTGTTAACAACAACCAAATTAAGTTGACTTAATTTTAAATTCCCATAATTAAGCTGTAGCTCACACATTTGTTTTTCTTGATCTTGTTTTTGTGAAAAACTGCCCCATCCTTCTGCAACAATAAATGCCGATTTAAAGTTGTTTGGATTAATTTTAGGGTCAAATCCAATGATTCCGTTCGGCCCATGGTAGGTAAAGCCCGAAGCTGAAACAAATGGAGCATAACCACTCATAGCACGCGTATAATGATTCCCATACTCAATTTCATTATACGGATTTCTTTTGGACGGTGCATAACGATCATGAACGGCTCTTTCCACTTTCAGAGCCTCTTCTACAAATCCCTCAGAAATAAGTGTTGCTGCCAATTGATGTTCCTGCCCTGTCCATACCTCACTAAAATAACCTATAACCAGTTTCTCCCATTCATTTTTTATAACTCCAGGAGCCTTGTCTGTTCCGCCTTTTGGAAAGGTACACATGATAATGCCTTGCTCATCTTTATCTGCATAAAAACGCTTTACAGGAATATCTGCATTTTTCAAATAGTCCCCATAGTTTTCCGTGAAATTGTATTTCATAATAGATTGCAATGACTTTTTCACCATTTCTTTTGGTAAAATATCACCCAACCCTGTTTGAGTAGTCCAATATTGCCCCAATAATTGATCTGTGTGACAGCCTATGTTTGTATTAGGAGCTTCTGGATGTTCTGGATCTGTTTTTTGAATAAAATATTCGCCATTAAACAATTCTTTAGAAATATTTTTGTACGATTTCTTTGCTATTTTCGCACATACTCTAGAAAACTTTAGGTCACCCATTTCTTTTGCCATTTCAGCACCTGCTTTTAGCGAAGCTGCATACAAACCACTAATCCAAGTAATTTTTCCGTACCACGTTCTATCTAAGGTATTGTATTGTTTCCCTTCCAAAATACCATCAGCGTAGCCCGTTTTTTCCTTGTCTTGATTAATCATAACTTGGATGGTTTTCTTGATTTTATTCCAATTTTTTTTCAAAAATACTTTATCTCTGGACATCAAATGTTCACGGTAAATACGCATGACAGTTCCAGCATGACCATCAATAGCAAACCCTCGACCATCATGACGACCTAAACCACTAAACTCTCCCCTATATTTAATAATTCCATTATTTGTAAAAGACAAGCCTAGATCTGTTTGCTCGCGTAGTTGACGAGATAAATTAGGAAACACTCTTCCCATCGCTTGCTCGTAATGAAATACATGTGTGCAAGTTCCTTCTCCTAAGTAAACTCCTTCATAGGTATAAAAACGTCCTTCACTTTCTGGAGCGTCTGTTAAATCATTAAACCTTACCGAAGCTGTTGTTGCTAAAGTGCTCACATTGACAAAAGTTCTGTCCAAAAACCATTTTGGTAATGAAGAATTATACCAAGTTCTATTCCATGTTTTGGTGGCTTCCAATAGGTTATTATTCTTTAATAAATAATCAGACACTTCATTAGAATTATTAAAATACGTCGTATAATAATGTCTTAGATTTTCTTTGTTTTTCCAATGGTGCCCTCCGTTCCATAAATTGATATTTGGGAAATACCAACTTAAATGAAATGTAAAAGTTTTGCTTTCTCCTGGCTTTAAAACTGTAGAACCAGATACGCTACCTACTAATTTATTTCCAAGATTTGTAGAAGCTTTCTTCTTGTTTCCATCTGCACTAAAGATGCGTAATCCTTTTGAATCCTTTGACTCCGCCAAAGCCTTTCCTTTACCAACCAAAGTCAAACTCATAGAGCCCCAATCTGGTAATTTATCTTTAAATTTATCATCACTCTCGCATACCAAACGTGTATATTCTTCTGTTGAAACCACCTTATTTGTATGCTTGCCTTCATGACCTTCTGCACTTAAGAAACTCGACATATTTTGTAACCACCCAGATAATTCTATACTTACATCTTCATCGTCTTTATTGGTAACGGTATATTCTAATATGGTGACCGGTAGTCCGGAATTCTTAGCATCTGTTGGAATGAATGGCGTATAAGCTTTTAAGTTTGCACTTATTGGTAATCTATCATCATTATAAGAAACTTTGCCAATAGGGTATTCTCCTTCAAATTGTACATCTGAAAAGCCAGTACTGTTTAAAGGCCTAACTAGAACACGATCGCCTTGACGTATGGTTAGTCCAAAACCATTTTCAAACTTTTTTTCTTGGGTTAATGGGTTTTCATAATATCTATGTCCACCTTCACTACCTGGATTTAGCATAGATACGTTAAATATATCCCAATACCACAATTGACCATCTCCTCCAAGATATACCTGTCCTGCACAGATACCACCAACAGGCATTCCTATATATTTTAATTCATTAGTGTCATTATTTTGCAATTCATTTTCACTTTTTTGTTGAGCAGTGATCTTCATTACAAACAATCCTAAAAAAATAAAGATGCTTAATTTTTTCATATTCCTATTTATTAATAATATTACGTTTTTTCATAACTTAAAAAACAGTTTCAATTTAGTTTATCGAGATCGTGATCTTTAATATTCTATTTGGGTTCTGAAGCACTAATACTCGATCTTAGTTTCAAGAATATCAGCGGAATAAAAGGGCGTTCTTTTAAAATTTATTTGTACCGTTTTCTCCTTCTGCTTAAAATTAATTGCTATTTTCTTGTTATTCTTTAATAGAAAAACAGATTTGACATGCTTATTAGATGGGATTTCAAAATTCAATTGAGATAATTCCAATTTACCATTTACAAGGTTCAAATTGTTATGCTGAACATTATTTTTTCTGGTTTGAGAAATGTTTCCCCACCCTTTTGCTGTTGTAAAATAACTTTCAAAGTTGCTTTTTTGAATTTTTGGAGCAAAACCCAAAATGCCTTTTGGTCCATCATAAAAATAATCCTCTAAAGCAATTAATATACCCCATGAAGCAAGTGCTCTTGCATAATGATCACCACATTCAATTTCGTTCCAAGGATTATGTTTTTCTGGTCTATACCTTTCATGAACTCCTTTCACTATAGACAAACCTTCCTCAATCATGTCATCGTAAATCATGTTTGTTGCTACCTGATATTCAATTCCTGTCCATACTTCATTTCTGTATCGAACGGCATTTTCATTTAAATGTTCACTAATTGGCCAAGTACAATTTAATAGTCCTGGTTCTCCTGCGTTGGCATAATTTCGTTCTGGTTTAAATTTTGATACATGAGGACCAATGTCTTGAGTCCAATTGTACTTCCAGATGGATTGTAAAGCCTTATCGACATATTCTTTGGGATAGATATACCCTAAATTTAATTGGTGTGCCCATGTTTGTCCAAATAGTTGATCGCTTAAACACCCATTTGCATATTGAAATTTTGGATGCTTTTCTAAATCAACATCTTGGAAAAAATATTCGCCATTCCATATTTTTTTTACGGATAATTCTTTTCCGCTTTTAAAAATATCATGGCATTTTGTAGCAAAATCGGTATCATCCATAATCAGAGCCATTTCTTCTGCTGCTCTTAAAGATGCTAAATACAGCCCTCCAACATAACTATTCGCGCCTTCAAAGCTAATATCGTATGTATTGGATTGCTTTCCTTCTATTAATCCATTCAAATTTCCATCATGTTTAAACGCAAATTCCATTGCTTTTTTTATTTTACTCCAGTTCCTAGATAGAAATAATTGATCTTTTGAAATTAGGTATTCTCTATATGATTTTAGAATAGCGCCTATATGCCCATCTAATAATACACTGCCCCAACCATTACGTGCTTGTATACCTCCATCATCTCCAAAAGAAGTTTCTAAATCTGTTTTTTCTCTAATATTTCGTTCCAATTCTGGAAATAATCTGGCTATTGCTTGTTCATAATTATAAACATGTGTACACGTACCTACACAAGATCCTACACCTTCCCATGCCCAAAATTTGTCATTGGCCCACCACTGACATGTTTCGGTTGCTAAGGTGGATACTGGCATCATAATTCGTTGTCTTAACCAATATGGCAAGGTCGATTTATTATACCAGGAATCATGAAATTTATATGTGTTTTGAGACAGGCGTTGTATATCATTTTTTAAGTATGTTGCCACATCTATAGATGAATTAAACCAATTGGCATACATATTTCCTATTGACTCACCTTTTGTAGGTATGGCTTTATTCCAGTTGCCGCCATTTCCATATTGTTTTGGTCGATTTGGAAAATACCATGTCAATAAAAAAGTAATTTCTTTTTCTTCTCCTTTATTAAGACTAATATTACTTTGAACACTCCCGATTAATTCTTCTTGTATAGCTTTAAGACTGATCTCTTTTTCTTTTTTGATTTTATCTGTAAAAACTATTCCTGTGCTTTGAATTAATGAAAGTGACATGTTTCCAAAGTAAGGGTGAAAACTTTCTGCTTGGTTTTCAGGAATATAATCCATGTATAAGGTTTGCATTTCTTCAGTTTGCTTAACCTGATTTCTAATAGTACCTTTAATGTCGTTTTTTAAATCTGCCATCACCATATTCTGAAGGTACCCAGATAAACTAACCTTTAGTTCTTTTGATGATCTGTTTTTTATTTTAAATTTTAAAATGGTTCCAGGAGTTGCCGATTCTTTTGCATTCAAAGGAATAAATGGTGAAAACACCTCCATAGTTATATCAACAGGTAATGCTTTCTTTTTATCTTCATACAATACCTTGGCAATGGGATATTCCCCAATAAAACCAATATTGTTAAACCCTGTTTTATCAAGTTTTCGAGTATACAATTTGTTCCCTGATTGTATTTCTATCTCGAAACCTTGTTCAAAGTAACTAAATGGTTCGAATGTTTGATAACAAACTTTCCAAGGGCCTTGAGCTGTTTCAAAATTTAATAAATGGTCAATACCATAACCTGTATTGTAGGCATTATTAGCAATCCACCAATTAGCCAGTGTTCCATCACCCCGAACATATAATTGACCTGAAGCAATTCCTCCACAGGGCATTCCAATAGTATTTAATTCTTCGTCTCTATATATTTTTTGCTCTCCCTTTTTATATAAAGATGCCTTCCATTCTTTAGACAAGTTCTTATTTTCTTTTATTATATGTCCAAATTCATTTTGAGATATCCCAATTTTAGACATCAAACAGATTAAAACTAATACTCCAATTTTTTTCATAATTCTATTTTTTCGAATATCTTTTATTCACACAATTAGTAATGCTATTGTCTTTCAAAACTATATGTTATCTAGAAGGAAGTCTACCAAAAAACCGCTCAATTATAATACTCTTTTGGCTTTAGAATACATCGAAAAACGACTAAAGCATCAAAAAGTTTAATATCCCTTATAAATAATTAAATCAATGTGCTAGCTGTAGTGATTGTATAAGGCCATGAGGCTTAGTAAAAAAAGCTGCAATAATAAAATATCATTGCAACTTTTAGTACTAAACTCAAAAACTAATTATTAAATTTTTATTTTTTTTAACTTATCAATCAATTCCATCCAGGATTTTGCTCCATCTCGGTTAGCTCCACTTGATTTGTAGGTAACGGTTGTAAATAATGTTTATTAGCATCAAAAGAACGTGCAGAAACATCATCAACAATCATAAACCCATCAGCATCTAATGTTACAGATAAAGTGTTCCAAGGCGCATCGGTTTCAAATTGAGTTCCAGCATATTTAATCCCTGTAATGGCTTTTGGTAATTCTATTTCGGCTGTTTTCCAACGCCTTAAATCATCATACCTAAGGCCTTCCATGGCTAATTCTATAGTCCGTTCTCTACGAATTTCGGTTAGCATGTCTAGACCATTATTAGTCACTAGAGCATTAGTTAAATTTGCTATACCTGCTCTATCTCTTAAAACATTAATCGATTTATTTAAATCGGCATCAGATATAGATCCGTCTTTTTCAAAAGTAGCCTCAGCAAAGATTAATAGAACTTCGGCATAGCGCAATACGGGGTAATCAACTCCGTTAGGGCCAATAATTTCAGGGTGCAACTTATGCAATGTATAACCAGTGGTTGTTCTGCCAGGTATTTCAATGGTATTAGTGAAACCATTAGCCATAGGATCCGACCAATCCCTTTGCCATACCGTTTGTCTATACGACCATTGTTGCTCAAAAGGTACCATCATGATACCAGCCATACGTGAATCTCTGTTAATATATTCGTCTCCTACTAAATCATAGCCTTGAAATAACGGGGATTTATCTATAGGTAAACCATCCGTACATAAATACATATTAGCTAACTTACTGGTTGGAGAGAAGCCTCTTGGATCTGCTATACCACCGCCAACTTCTCTTCCTCTATCAAACCTACGCTCAATAATAAATTCTTTATTATCATTTTTTGTTAAATTCGCTGCATTCGTTTTATTAGCTTGTTCTAAAATAAAAAAGTACTTGTAATTATCTATAGCACTACCTCCAAAATCTGCTGTGTGATTAAAGATTTCATATTCATTGCTCGAGATAACTGCATTTGAAGCTGCAATAGCTTGATCTAGTAAATTTCCAACTGAACCGCCATGATATTTTCTCCAAGTCCCTTCAAAAAGAGCAACTTTTGCTTTAAAGGACAAAGCAGCTCCTTTAGTAATTCTGCCATCTGAATTACCACCTTCATAACTACTCTGTTCTGGTAAATCTGAAATAGCCGCATCTAAGTCTGTTAAAACTTGTGTTATAACCTCTTCTCTAGAGTTACGTGCTTTAAATAAGATTTCTGTATCAGTCGTATTTAATATTTGAGTAATTAATGGTACGCCTCCATAATTTTTCACTAAATTAAAATAAGCATAGGCTCTAAAAAAACGTGCTTCGGCTGCATATATGACAGCCTCCGTTTTTAAACTAGCATCTTCTAAAGCATCATATTTTTGTAATAAAAAGGTGGTTTGTCTTATTCTATCATAAGACCCATTCCAAAAGCCAGATTCTTCACTCGTTACATAGGATCCATTACTTATATTATTGGTACCTAATCCAAACATTATGTCAGATTGACGATCAAGTCCAGGTGTACCAAAACCAGATAATGAACCATAATATTGATTGGCGAATTCTTCAAAATCACTAGCTTTTTTAAAAAAAGTAGTTTCAGAAACTTCAGTTACGGGAGCTAAATCTAAGTCTCTCTCGCAAGAAAAACATAAGCTAGCTATTATAATTATATTTAATATTATTTTTTTCATAGTAAACTTATTTAAAATGTTAAATCTATACCAAATGAATACGATCTTACAAATGGCGTAAAAGCAGAACCAAAAGGTCTTTCTGGATCTGATCCATCTGGTAAATTCTTATTGGTTAATTCCCATAAGTCAACACCACTAAAGTATACGCGAAACTTACTAATTCCCAAATTATCCATCACCGCACTTGGAATAGTATAGCCCAATTGAATATTTTTTAATCTCACATAAGCGTTATTTATCTTTCTGTGTGGAGCGTTAGAGTGCATTTGATAGTTATTAAAGTCAATGCCTCCATTGGCACTTAATCTTGGGCGTAAAGCATTAGGTCTATCTGGAGACCATGTTGTATTATATGTATAAGCAAAGGGCTGGTTCCACCAATCGCTTCCTACAGGAGAGTCGTTGGTATAAATATTCCATTTTCCAACACCTTGAAAAAAGGCAGAAAAATCAAAACCTTTATAATCAAAACTTAAATCTAGAGAAAATATATTGTGTCTTCTCCCATCTCCTAAATTTACCATATCTCCAGACTCTGGATCTCCTTCTTTATAAGGGGTAAACTCAAGTTCTCCATCACCATCTAAGTCTTTGTAACTAGCATCCCCAGGCTGAAAAGGGAATCCGGCAAAGTTAGATGCAGTGTTTGCTTTATAGTCATCAGCTTCTGCTTGGGTTTGAAAGAATCCATCAAACACAAAACCATAATAAGTATCTGTGCTATGGCCTTCAAGAAAATTATTCTGACCCTCTGAAATATTCCTACTATCATCTAATCGAGTAACTTCGTTAGTATCATTATTCAGAGTAGCTTTTATAGAATAATTAAAATCTTTTATATTGTCTTTCCAACCTAAAGAAAGTTCGTATCCTTTTGATTTTAATTCCCCGCCATTAACAGTAACCGTATTAATTCCTAATGTTTCTGGAAACACCAATGAAAGTAACATGTCTCTAGTGTGCTTTTTAAAATAATCGAAACTACCCGATAATCTAGAATTTAAAAAAGAAAAGTCAACACCAATATTTCGTACCTCAACAGTTTCCCAGGTTCTATTTGGGTCTGCTAACGTACCTATTGAAGCACTATTTCCTTGTATGGGTGATCCATTAGGACCAAATAAAGGAGCGCCACCCTTGCTTATTCTGGAAATATGATCGAAACGACCAACATTATTTTGGTTTCCTAATTCTCCCCAAGATAGTCTTAATTTTAAATAATTAATACTGTTATTGAGGTTCTCCATAAATCCTTCTTTAGTAACTATCCATCCCACAGATGCACCAGGGAAATAACCGTCTCTAAACCCTGAAGCAAATCGAGATGATTGATCTTTTCTTATCGTAGCATTAAATATATACTTTCCTTGATAGTCGTAACTTAATCTTGAAAATAAAGACTTGATAGCATAATGACTACCAGACTCACTATTAAACTGCTCTTCTGGATCTCCAAAATCTAAAATTGGGAAATTTTCGTCACTAAGGTCATTTCTCCATGCTCTAAATCCGTTGTCAAAATCTTCCTCATGGGCAGTACCAACCATTAAACTGAAATTATGCTCTTTTATATTTTTTTTGTATGTCGCATATAAATTTGCTGTATTATGCGTTGTTGATCCATACTCATTACTGATACTATTCCGTTGAGATCCCCAAGCAGAAGGGGTGTCGTCCCATAGGTAAAATCTATAGATTCTTCCCAAATCCTTTCTTTCATCAAGTTCTTTAAAAGTTGCAAACTGTGCATTAATGGTTAAATCTTTAATAGGTTTGAATTCTGCATTAAATTGCAAGTTTATATTCCTTCTAATTAGTTTATTCTCACCACCTAAAGCAGCATGACCGTTTGGGGAAGCAAACCCTCCAAAATGATAAAAATTACCTTCGGGTGTTGTAACTGGTTGACTTGTCCATGCGCTTTGCATAGCACCTAGCATTCTACCATACCTGTTAGGTGTCATAGTTGTTTGTTGATCCATAGAAATATTTGCGCCTATGGTTAATTTGTCTTCTATGACTTCATAATCATATCTAGTTCTAAAAGCTAGTTTTTCATTTGAATTTGCCCCGTATTGTAATTGACTTTGTTGATCTAAATATTGAAATGAGGTATAGTAATTACTTCTATCGCCTCTACCAGAAATAGATAAGTTATGGTTTTGCCAAACCGATGTTCCCCACATAGTCTCCATCCACTCATTATGTCCTGTCCATAAGGTAGGTGTATCAGAGAATGGTCCTGGTATTATTTGAGGGTTGGATAAATCTGCCGCAAATACTTGATCTTGTATGCCTGCAAAAAAATGATTTGGAACGCCATCATTTACCCAAGCTTCATTGAACATTTCAAAATGCTGTTTTACATTGGTTCTTGCTAAAAAGTTTCCAACAGTATTTATAGATAGGTTAGAAGTATATCTTACAGTCGGTTTAGAAGATTTCCCCTTTTTTGTGGTAATTAAGATAACGCCTCCGGCTGCTCTTGATCCATAAATAGCAGCTTGAGCATCTTTTAACACTGTAAATGTTTCTATATCTTCTGGGTTAATGGATTCTATAGCTCCTGTTCCTAAAGATCTTTGCGGAATCCCATCAATAATAGTTAGAACACCCGTACTACTTCTTGAAGTTTCACCTCGTATTTCAAAAGCATTGCCTTCATTTCCTAATTGACCACTATTTCTTACTACAAGCAACCCAGGAATTCGACCTTGGATTGAATTCACAATGTTTGCAGCTGGTTTTGCTTCAAAATTTTTAGCTCCTACGGTTGTAACGGCACCTGTTAGAGTAGCCTTGGTTTTTGTACCATAACCTACTACTATAACTTCATCAAGCACAGCTGTGTCTTCTTGCAATGTAATATCAAAAGTTGTACGTCCATTAACAGCAATTTCCTGAGTTACATACCCAATATAAGAAAAGACTAATATGGCATTTGCATTGGTTACTGTTAAATTAAAGGCACCATCAAAATCACTTTGAGTACCATTTTTAGTTCCTTTTTCAATAATTGTTGCTCCAGCCAATGGAACACTATCACTAGTAGTTATAACTCCAGTAATTTGTTGTTGATTGAGAGCTGCATTTATTCTTTTTTCATTAATAACAATAACATTGTCTTGAGTTAGTTCAAAATTAAGTTTGTTTTGAGTTATACTTAATTTTAGCAACTCACCTAATGTTATCTCTCCTTTTTTCAATTCGACCTTTGGCGCATCTTTAAAGAGCCCTTTAGGATAAATAAAAGCATATTTTGTTTGCTTTTGGATGATCCTAAATACGTGATCTACAGAAATTAATTGGTCTTTGTTGATGATAACTTTCTCTTGAGAGTAGGTGTTTTCTGTGGTTAAACTGAAAACTGTCGTACAAAATAAAAGAATAAACGTTTTCATGATCGAGAGTAATAGTCGTTTTCGAATGAGGGAACGACCGCTGAGTAATTTAATTTTCATAAATTTGTTAGGTGTTAGTTAAACATTTAATTAATACATGGTTTAGGGGTGAAGTATTATGATGTGTCCAAATATCTTTACTTCACTCCCTTTTTTATTCTATAATTACTTTTTTATCATTGATTCTATAATTTTTAATAGTTCCAAATTTTTTAATGTTTGACAGGATATCTTCTATCTTTTGATCCTTTCTTAACAAACCATTGAATTCTTCTTTTTCAATAGCCTTATTAATAAAAATAACATCCATATCATACCAGCGAGATAAAACTTTCATAATATTTTTAAGCGGCTTTTCTTCAAAAATGAAGAGACCTTCTTTCCACGAAATTTCGTTATACACATCCACAACAGTAATATTTATACTGTTAGTTTCAATATTTAAGTCTGACTGCTGATTAGGTGCTAAGGTTTGATTTTCTTTATTAGCACTTATGGCTACTTTACCTTCTACTAAAGTTGTGTAAATATGTGTTTCGTCTTTATAAGCTTTTACATTAAACTCCGTTCCTAATACATCTATTTCCTGAGCAGAATTATAGACTTTAAAGTTTGCTCCCTTATGTTTTGAACTTGGGGATACGTCAAAATAAGCTTCTCCATAAACCAACTCTACTCTACGGGTTTCGCCTTCTACAAAATGTATTGGGTATTTTAATTGTGATTCTGAGTTCAACCAAACTCCTGTTCCATCAGATAACTTTAAATAATATTGTCCTCCTCTTGGTATGGTTAAATAGTGATAAGCTATTTTTACTTTTGGTTTTTTCAACGGAGCAGCATTATATATAATTTTTTCACCGTCACTTGTAGCATTTTTATCTGAGTAATTTTGGTTTTTCTCTAATACTATTTCTGTCCCATCACCAAGTGTAAGCGTCGCTTTATCTGTTCCTGTTTTTATGTTATGATCAACAATTTCTTGTGTTTCATTTATCGATTCATTGGAAAAAGAACCTTGCTTATAAAAATACCCTAACCCTATTAATATTACTATGATGGCAGCATATTTTAGTATTCTTGAAAATTGTAAATATTTTGTCTTTACATCGTTCTTATTTGAACTTGATATTCCTTTCTCAACTTTTGAAAGGACGCCTTTTAAAACAAGATCCTTATTAGGAATTTCTGCTGGCCAATCATTTGTTTTTTGACAATATTTATAAAAATTAACCAAAAGCCGAATTTCATCATCAGAGGCCTTACCTTCCTGAAACTTATCTATTAATTTTATCAGATATTCTTTATCTATATGCATCTATATTATAAACCTTTTAGGTTAGGTTTCAATAATAGAGAGTCTGAAATAGGCAATACCCCTGAGTCGAAATTAAATTTTTTTTAGAAAAATTTTAAAAAAGAAGATTATTATGCTCTAAATAGTCATGATATGATACAAAAAGGCAACTATTTCAATGGAGTAAGTATGTCCTAGTGAAGACCTTATCGCTTTTAAAGCTTTCGTGATATGAGTTTCTATAGTTTTGGTTGAAATGTTTAATTTTTCAGCTATTTCTTTATGACTTAACTGTTCATTTCTACTCATTTCAAAAACTAAACGACATTTTTCAGGTAATGATTCAATAATAGAATTAATTTGAGCAATTATTTCTCTTTGGATTAATTTAGTTTCTGGATTACTTTGTTGAACATGTGTGTTAAATCCTTCCAAAAGCTCCACATTCATTTTATCACTATTCTTTCTATAATAGCCATAAACTCCATACATTACACTAGCATAAAGATAACTTTTGAGTGAGGTCTTAATATTTAAATGTCCTCTTTTGTTCCAAATATTTATAAATACCTCTTGAAGTATGTCTTCACAAATTTCTTTGTTCTTCAACATATTATAAGCAGAAATAAAAAGCTCCTCAGAATATTTTTCGTGCAGAATGGAGATAGATTTCTCATCTCCTTTTTTTAAAATTTGTAATATCTCATCATCAGAAATAAAATTCAAATCTGGCTTATTTTCATTTTGTGGTTTAACAAAAATAGATATATTATAAAATAATCCGTATAAATAGGCATATTATCTTTGAAATCATTTTTTTATCAAACTCTTTTACAACACTTTCTATCATGGATTCATGAGTTAATTAAAACAGGAAACCAAATTCAATGAATATTACTTACAAGTCAATGTTTATTTAAGCGTTCTGGAGATAGAAATTAGATTTTAAAACTAGGTATATTTGGGTATTCATAAAAAAGCTTTAAAAGATGAAATCTCTCAAAGCCTTTCTATTACTGGTGGAGAAGATCGGATTCGAACCGACGACCTCTTGACTGCCAGTCAAGCGCTCTAGCCAACTGAGCTACATCCCCTTTGCCTTTATCTACAACACCTCACAGTGTTTACAAGCGTTTTGCAAGATTAAAGTAATGTTGCATTTACCTGTATTTGGATGCAAATATATACATTTAGGTGCAAAAACCCACCACCAAAACCCACTACCATTTTAATTTATTATTTCAAATAATTATGTTTATTTACCTGTAGGAAGTCTCTTTAAAAAGTATTAGAGATATGCACCAATTGGCGTATCTATAGTAAAAATAAACACATTAGTCTGTTTGTTCAATTGTTGTAACAAATACTGACCTATCCAAAAATAACACCAAATTATTTTTTACACATCGAACTTCAATGTATATTTGTTTTCTAAATTATTATATAATGGAAAAATTATCAAAAGAATTGATTGGAGCATCTTCAACACCAATCATATTGTCAATTCTCACAAAAAATGAATCTTATGGTTATGAAATAATCCAAAATATTAAAGAAATATCTGGTGGAAAAATTGAATTCGGAGAAGGAACTCTTTATCCAGTTTTACATAAATTAGAAAAAAAAGGGCTAATTCAGTCATCTTGGAAGGTTGCAGAATCTGGAAGAAAAAGAAAATACTACAAAATTAGTAGTGCAGGAAAAAAAGAGCTTAAAATAGAAAAAGAAAATTGGAATACTATTAATCAAATAATAACAAAAATATGGAAAATAGAACCGAATTTAATTTAGAAAATAATATTCAACAATGGAAATCTAGTCTTACTAAGAAAAACAATTTGACTAAATCAAATATCATTGAACTTGAAAATCACTTATCCGATTTAATTGATGATTTGGAATCCAAAGGACTGAACAAAGAAGAATCATTTATCATTGCAAGGAAAAGAATTGGAAAAACTGATGACATTTGTTTAGAATTTGATAAAGTCAATAATGACTTTTCTTTTATTAATAAGAGTCTTCCTTATTTAAAAGGCGCCTTGATTTGTATTGCATTTATAATTTTGAGCAAATTGTTTTTAATTATTACTCTACTCTTATCTCAAAAATTGAGTATTGACGAAACAACATTTAGTATTATTTCTATATTAATATTAGTTTTTACTCCAATTTTATTCTTCAATAAAATATTTTTTAATTTTAAACATGGGAAACCATTTTTGAGTAAATTAACCAATGTCAATGTACTAGTTGCATTAATTCTTATATCCTCTGTAATTACATTTAGATTAAGTGCTCAGGTAGTTCTTCCCGGTATAAACACTTCAGAAGTAGCAGATTTTTATACAATGGAAATCAATTTTACTATTTATAAAATGTTAAGTGGGTTTATATTATTGACAACATCACTAATTTTCTTTTGGAGGAACAAAAAATATAATAAATTAAAATACACTGAGTAAAGTGCAAAAAACGGACTATAGTGAGTCCTCAAAATCTGGAGAAAGTGAGTTACTTAAAAAATTCATTCTGGTCAAACCCTAAAAGGACCTACAATAATTATTGCTATGCTCAATTTAATCTACTAGAAGAGGCTCACATTGACCGTCCTACCCATCAATAAGAACTGAATTCAAAATCATTTAAGTGCAAAAACACCACCTTTTTAATTTTATTTTGGAATAATACTATGGCATAGGAATCAATATTAATTTTTCTTAAGATAGAATTAACCTCCCAGTTAATTCTTTATATTTGGTGACAGCTATATATCTATACCAAATAATTGACAACAATGTTGTTATCATGTAAAAAACAAAGTTTATGAGAAAGATATTTTGGATTGTACTGCTTTTTCCTTTTTTGACTAATGCTCAAAATGAGGTCAATATTCAATTTAATATCAAAAACGCTAAGTCTAAAAGTATTACAATAATTAATGGCGATTATACAAACGCTGACGTCCTATTTGGTGAAAGAGTAATTGAAGTTACATTAATTGAAGGAAAAGCCAATTGGAATCACCAAATATCTAAACCTATTTTTGTAACTACTCGATATCAAGACAGCATAACAAAAGAATATTTCAGCTATGCTTTTTACTTGTCTCCAAAAGATCATTTGGGTTTTTCGTTTGATTCTAATAGCCCTAAAACTACAGTTGTAATAAAGGGAAAAGGGCACAGAAATAATCAACCATTAATTCAAAAACTAATTAATAATAGACAATCTCTTGAAAGCTATGAAAAAGACTCATTACCTGATAATGTACTTAAAGCAATAACAGTTAGAAATATTGCTAATCAAAAAACGCTAAAAGACTACATTTCGGAAAATCGCCCTACTAAAGAATTTATAAAAATCCATTCCTTGTATGTTAAATACTTTCCACTATGGACTTATATTAGGTTTAAGGGGAATCAAAAATTTAACATTCGTGAACCTTTTATGAGAAATGAGAATAAATGGCAAGTTATTGAAGATTCTCTTACCAATATTAGTCCAGTAAACAATAAGGAAGTGTTAGCCATTCCCGATTATGTATATTTCCTACCCAGCTATATTGGAAGGATTAAAGAACGTCTTTGGCAACATCATGAATTATTAAAAGAGTATTATAATACAGACACACAGCAGGAAGCGGTTGAAATATTTAAAGAAGACCCCGAAAATCTATTAAAAGAGAAAATCATTAACAAACACTTTAATGGTAAAACGGCTGAGTTTTTATATGGTATCCTTTTTAAATATGCTATCGATAAAAAAGAAGATAATCTGCCTGAGATATTTTCAAGATTCATTAAAAAGTTTCCTCTAAGTAAATACATCCCTCATATCGAACCAGCCATTAAAACAATTACAGAAAAAAGAGAACGCAAGCTTACGGATAAGATGGTGCTAGTTGAAAATCCTGATTCATATAAAACCTTCGATGATGTTCTAAAATTGATAAAAGGTAAAACAGTTTTATTAGATATGTGGGGAACATGGTGTGGTCCATGTCGTTCTGAAATATCATTACATTCTGAATTTATCAAGAATCACTTCAGAAATAAACCATTGGATTATTTATACGTTGCTAATCATGATAATCGTAACGAAACCAAATGGCAGGAATTGATTCCATATTATAATTTAACAGGAAAACATCTTTTAGCATCACCAGAGCTCACTAAAGATATTATGACCAGAGTAAAAGGACAAGGGTTTCCAACCTATGTTATTATAAAAAAGGATGGAACCTTTGAATTATCAAAGGCAGGGTATCCAATGAAAAGAAACGTTCTGATTAGTCAATTGGAAAATGCATTGAATAATTAAATAAGTTTAGCAATAGGAATCATAAACATTTTGCCCACAAGTTATAATGAAACCAGCATCATTATTAATCATAAACGAATCACATGAAATTTAGAGCTATTTTACTATTCAGTACAACTCTTGTTTTAATAACAAGTTGTTTACATGAAAAAATTCTAAAATTGCCGATAACACTCCAAAAGGGATATGGACCTTTTGATTCAAGCTTTGGTGGAATTTCTCCTTATTCAAATGATGAAAACGACCCTTGGAAAAAAACACATCTAAAAGTATCTGGAGTTCCTAAAAACTGGACCGATATTAAAATTGGGGATATTAATACCGATATTTATCAATCCGTATATCAAAATTACTATTTAGGTAATATTACAAAAGAAAAATATAAGGAGTTACAAAATTCATGGAATTGGGTGCCAGACTCCATGAATTTATCAAAAAACCCTATAAAGTGTAAAATAGCTTTTGCTTTTGGTAAAGATTCTATTGGCGAACTAAAAATGGTTGTTGATGCAAATAATAACCATGACTTTAGTGATGACAATATGTTTAATCCAACTGAAATAAGTCCACAAGATAAAAATATTAATAAAGATTCTTTAGCAGAAAGTAACGCAATCGTAGTTAATTTTGAGCGTTATTCAAATAACAAAATAATAGATATTAGCGTTCCGCTTTTAATAATTCATATGAGTCAATATAATATATTCATGTGCAATTTTGTGCAATTTGCAACAACAAATTTAAACGGAGAAGAAATAGCTATTCGCTCTAATAATTTTCTAGATTTGTCATATAATAACCTAGGTGTTATCAAAGTTGACAATGGTCTTGACAAAGGGGAAAAAGTGAATTATCAAAAAGTAGTAGCAAAAAATGAATATCTTGAAATCGGAAATAATATATATAAAAATTTAGGTATAAGAAAGAATGAAAATGTATTGGTTTTAGAAAAGACGAATTTACCTAAAAACAAATTACATTCTACTCAAATTGGCTTTAATGCATTCGATTTTTCTGGGAACCATTTCAAAACAAAGACTCCAATTTCATTAGATAGTTTAAAAGGAAAATATGTATTATTAGACTTTTGGGCAACATGGTGCAGTCCTTGTATCAAAGAAATCCCTAACCTTAAAGATATATACGGAAAAATTGATAAATCGAAATTTGAAATCATTGGCATTGTTGGTGATAGTTCTAAAGAGTCATTAAAAAAAATAATTGAAAAGGATTCTATATCATGGCCACAAATACTCTCGACAGAATCCAATAAGATTAAAGAATCTTATGGAGTTCAGGGATATCCATCAACATTTCTATTAAACCCCCAAGGAGTGATTATTGCAAAAAATTTAAGAGGTAAAGAGCTAGAGGAGAAAGTTAGAAATATAATGAGCGAATAAAACCTTTAGAGAATAAAGAATTGAATTAAAGCAAAGAAGACCTCTCTCATACATTAATAACAAAAATGAAACTTCAAAAAATAATTATAACTGTTTTAATCATAGGACTCATAGGTTGTTCAAAAAAGAATATGACTCTATTTTATTTATAAAAGGGTCAGGTAATTATCTAGATGTAACAACTAAAGAAAAAGTGTATTCATCAAGAATGACTTTTACGGAGATTATAGAAAAATTACCTTCGGTTCAGTTTATAAGAACTCATCAATATTATATTGTCAATATTACAAACATTGATAAAGCAGAAAATAATCAGGTGAGTATTGAATTAATAAAATCAATCAAAATAATATGAAAATTTTTAAAACTTTTTTTTTCGGAATTATACTACTCCTATTTATTGGTTGTAAAGGAGAAGAATCCAAAGAAGTGACCATAACAGGAAAAATCAAAGGTGAACTTCCTGAAAAAGTGGAATACACCTTACCTTCCGAAGGTGCCTTTATTTATGAATTTAAAAAATCCGTGAAACCAGATTCTTTAGGGCAGTTTTCAATTAAAATGGAATTGCAAGAAACTGCCTTTGTCAAATTAATGATTCGAGAAAAATTGAACATAACTATTGTTGCTGAACCTCATAAAAATTATGAAGTTAATTTTGACTTGACAAAAGAAGATTCGCCGCCAAAATATGAGATACACTGCGAAACTAAAAGCGCACAACATTTATATAATAAATTGCCCAATCCATCTCATATACAAGTAGCGGCTCGACCTTTTTTTAAAGATTCTGTGGCATCACTAATAAAATCTAAAATAGATGATTTAAAAACAAAAGACCTTTCCAAATTTAACGATTTATTAGCAAAAGACAGCATTTCTCAAAGTATGTACGACTTTATCAAACTGGATAGGGACTATTACTACAGTGGCATACAAGGGACGGTAGCTTTTATTAAATTTCTACAGAATGAAAGACAAGAAGGGCTTTTTACCGAAGATATAAAGCAGATGTGGGAAGAAACTTTTAAAAATAATTTGTTAACACGTCCAGATTTTCAAAAAACCCTTTGGGGAAATGCTCTAGCAGAAAATTACTTATTCTACAAAGGATATGAAGAAGTTTCTTTTGATATTGATGAATTTAAAAAATTAAATACTAATACATTCTATACCAAAAAAGTATTTCAAGATGCCGAAAAATATCTTGAAAATCATATTCTGGAAAGTTTCAAAGCTGTTTATCTGTATACAGAATTATTCCAAAAAAACTACCAGAAGGAATTTGTTTCCATTTACGAAAACTTCAAAACCTATTATCCTAAAAGTGTGTATATTCAATATTTAGAACCAATGATTGCTCCTGTAATTACATTTAACGACAAAGCAAAGCAACCGTTTTCTAAGGATGTAAATTTTGTGTCCAATCATGAAAACATGAATAATTTTGATGATGTACTTTCTCATTTTAGGGGTAAAAAACTATATGTAGATGTATGGGCAACTTGGTGTGGTCCATGTAAAAAAGAATTTAAACACAAGGACAACTTGCATAAAGTTCTGAAAGAAAAAGATGTTGAACTTTTATATATTTCAATAGATAGAGAAGAAAAAAAGCAACAGTGGAAGGATATGATTAAGTTTTATAATCTTGAGGGCAATCATATTATCACTAACAAAAAACTATCTGAAAATCTACGTGAAATATATGGCAAAAGTGGAAGTCTATCCATTCCTTGGTATATACTTGTGGATGAAAATGGAGCTATCGTCAAAAAGCACGCAGTTAGACCTTCTAAATTAGAAAAATTAAAAGAAGAATTGACATTATTGAACTAGTAAATAGAATTAAAAAAATCCACCACCATACTCCACCACCATGGTTTTTAAAATGCACTGAATACTTGCAAAGCCTTATTATTATTGGGATAATGGAGTATTGAAGTATTCTCCGTTTTTTGCTGCCAGTCAAGCGCTCTAGCCAACTGAGCTACATCCCCTTTTACCTAAAAATACCGTGACTACAAAGGTTTTACAACTTTTTAGCAACTATATATTTCTTTGCAAAGCTGCGCAAATATATACATTTTAATACAAAAACCTCAGACAAAAAATATGGTTAAATCCATTGATATTGGCAACATAATGGACAGCACATCACTTTTCACTTTTGATATTGTTTTATGCTATTACACATCGTTTAGTAACAATCTGTTTTTATTTGATTCATATTTAACGGTATATCTAGCCTAGATATTGAAATGTTTTCTAGTGTTTCCAAAACACCATTTTGCATAGCGATAGAGCCACAAATCATGATGATACCACCGTTTTTCAGAACACGAGATATGAGTTTTTCTTTTTCTACTAAAGTATTTTGAACATACTTTCTTTCACTTTCTTCTTTCGAAAAACTTAAAAAAAGCCCCGATAACGTTTTGTTATAAAATGCTTTATCAATTTGTTCGGAGTACATTTGATATGAATCTTTTGTACGACCTCCCCAAAATAAATAGTTTTTGGTTTGATTATGGTTTTTGTCATTAATCATTCCCAGAAAAGGGGCGATGCCTGTTCCGTTAGCAACCATAATCACTTCTTTTGCAGAAGCAGGAAGGTGAAACCCTTTATTTTGTTTTATATCAGCTAATATAATATCGTTTTCTTTAAGTTCACTAAAGTAATTTGAGCATATACCAAACTCATGCTTTTTAATACTTAGCAGCATATTATTATTTATTTTTCCAATGGAATACAAACGCTCTATAGCGTCATTTTCAGGATAAACACTTAGTAAATCTCCAGAGGTAAATTTCTCCTTTTGCATGGGTTCTAATTCAATTAAAAAAGAATGATCTAAATTAATTTCAGATCTATAAACCACTTTAAATCGTTTTGCTTTTTTTGAATGCCCCATTTTTACTGGCTTTTCAATTTTCAGGCTCAAACCTTTACTTTTACTCCATAATTCTGTCCAATTTTTAAAGGCGTTAAAAGATTGATTATTTATTTTATGAAGCAACAGGTTTGGGATAAATTTTTGATGGGCTTGTAATAAAGAATCAACCACAATAGCATATTTACAAAAGCCTTTATAAGCTAAAGAGCCAAAACCTACAACTGAATATTGAAGTGTGTTTTGCTGAGAAACATGACTCATTAATTTTTGAAAATACTTTGCATTTGTAGGCGCTTCACCATCTCCATAAGTAGATGTAAACACTACCAAATGTGCTGCTTTTCTATAGCTCGAATAATTATTTAATTCTGAAACAAAAACCGACTTGCCTTGAGCAATCAAGGCTTTATATAAAGCCTTAGCAAACCCGAAAGTGCTTCCTGTTTCTGAGCCAACCAGAATAACATATTCGGCAGTATCTTTACTAAACTTATTTTTAATTTTGATACTCTTGTTTCTTCGCTTTAATGTCATAGCAAACCCTGAATACGTAAAAAACAAGATGGCAATACAAGTAAACAATAAAACAATAGACCATAATGTGGAACCTTGCCCTGTGTGCAACGCCATACTCCAACTAGAAACCAAGGCAACCAAGCTATCCTTTTTTTCGCTTACTATTTTTCCATTGTATTGATTTACATACCACTCTTTGTCTTTCAATTTTAAAACAAAGTAATCCTCAACATCATCAGAAAAAGGAAATTCAACACGCTCTATATCATTTAAAGTGATTGATTTTAAAAGGTCGAAGTCTGCAATAGTTAATTTTGAAGTTTTGGCTAAAGCTTCTTCATATAAAATATGTACATTTTTATCTGAAGGTAATAATGAAAACTTTTCTAAGGATAGATATACTCCCGAAAGGGTAACAATAATTAGAGGGATTAAAGTATATCTCCCAATAATGATATGATAATATTGTTCGAAATCTTCTTTAATTATTTTTGAAAAGTAACGTTTTATACCGCCTTGTCGCTTAATAATTAAAAGGAGGCCTGTAACCGCCATTAAAAACAGTAAAAAAGATACAAAACCTACAATAGCCCGCCCTGTGGATTTTAAAAACAGCGAACGATGTATATTGGTCGCAAATTTAAAAATAGGCTCTTTTTCAATAATATCTCCTATTTTTTCAGCAGTAAAAGGGTTTATATAAAAGGTTTCATTTTTTCCTTCTTTTGTGAAAACGGAAGCTATTACAAAATCATTTTTATCAATTTCTACATGTATGACTTCATCATATTCGCCTTTTAAGTTTTCAATGGTTTTAGAAAGCGAAAGTGTATTAGCATTTTTAATAGCATAAGGTTTTTGCTGATCTAAAATCGGCTCAAAGGCTAAAATGATACCTGTTAATGCTGCTAATAAGATAAAAACAGAAGAAGATATAGCCAATGTTAAATGACTATATCTCCATATAGAAATGGTCATTTTGATTATATATTATTGAGGCATTATACGCACATAACGTATAAAACCGTTGCCTTCAAATTTACTTTTTACAGATTCAGAAGTTAATTCAAACTCCACATCATTCTTATAATACGCTTGGTCTTCAACGGCCGATTCAAAACGGATTTTGTAACCTTTGTCAATCTTATCATCATCTATTTGAATAACACTTATGGTACGTCCGCCTCCACTAATAGTCGCTCCGGTAATGGCATCTATATTTGAGCGCACTTTTCCATGAAATTTCCACCATTCAGTAATATCAGAATACCATTCATCATCATCACCTTGAACGTGGAGTGTTTTCTCATATGCTCCTTCTGGGTTTAGCAATGAAATTACTACGTAAGCACCTTCCCCGGTATAATTGGTCATTTGTATCATGCATTTATAAGATGATGCATTTGTGAGCCTACTTTTATTAAATCCAAAAAAAACAAATAGGACTATCGCAAGTACAGGAAGCGCTTTAAAAGTTAATGTATGTTTTTTCATTTGTTAATTTTTATTCTTTTTAGAGGTCAAACCTGCCGGCAGGCAGGTGTTATTCGCCAATAATCATTTTGGTTGTTATCAACTTAAGTGCTATGGCGCATTTCATCATATTATTTTAGAAAATCGATATGGTGTGTATTTAACAATTCATTTTCTTTGGCTAAATCATAAACAGATTCTTCAAAATCAGTTTTGATGTTTTTATTAGCTCCTATGGATAGTAAATATTTCAAGATTTTTAAGTTTTTTGCTTTCATAACTGACATGTGTAAAGCCGTTAACCCATCTTTATTTTTAATGTTTATATCAACTCCTAAAGCATTCACATATTTTAATAAATCTATGTTGTCAGCATCAACTGCTAAATGAAATAAAGTGTTTCCGTTTTTTTGAATCGTAGTCACATCAAATCCATTGTTAGATAACACTTTCAGTTTCTGATTAAATGTCTCTTGTTTTTTAGCTTGAAATGATTTAATCAAATAATAAGAAAGATTATTTCCTCTAGTATCAATAACATGGACATCTGCTCCTTTTTTAATCAAAAAGCTAATGGTTTGGGGCGCGTTACCAATAGATTTTGTTAAAGCAGATTGTCCATTGTTATTGACATGATTAATGTTTTTTGTGTTTTCAGCTAATTTGGTAATAATACCTAATGAGTTTCTTCCAGAAGCGTTAATAAGTGCTGTATTTCCATCTTTATCTATTTGGTTTACATCCACGCCTTTACTTATAAAATAGTTGAATGTTTCGAGGTCCTTATTTCCATATGCCAAATTATGAAGTGGCGTTATGCCATCATTATTAACAATATTGGCTTCGATGCCTAAGCCTTCTAAATATTTAAAAAAGTCCAACGCATTGTATCCGCTTCTTGAACCTCGGGTTGCTAATAGCATTGCATTTCCTCCTTTATTATTTAATTTATGTGAAATCCCTCTTTCGATTAATTTTTCAAGCATTATTTTATTGCCGGCTTTGGCCGTATAATTAAACACCCCATTACCATCACTATCTTTACTCTTCAAACTCAGTCCTTTTTTCATGAAATAGTTGGCTACTTCAAAGTCTTTAAGATGAGGCATCAATAATAATAAAGCATTTGCACCGTGTTCATCCACATCATTTTTTATATCGATGCCATGTTCTATACATAAATCATAAATATCAAGATTAGTGATGCCCGCTACCGCAGCAAATGTTAAAACCGAAAAATGGTGGGCATCTTTTAAATCCATTTTAGCATTCTTAGAAATAAGATACTTCATTAACTCCATGTTACTTTTGTATGCCGCCCAAAAAATGTACGTTCGCTTATCATGTGTTAGCTTGTTAACATCATTCTCTTCTTTTGATAGTAAATACTTAATAGATTTATTGGGAGCTTTTTCTAAAATAGCATAAACTACAGCATCAAACCCAAAAGGGTTTAATGCTGTAGCGCTATGACCTTCTTTAACTTTTTCTTCTATGGTTTCGATGGTTGGATTCGTTTTCCAAAAATCTCTTTCCCAAAATATATTTTCCGATTGCGCTTGTAAAATATTTACAAAGACCAGACATACTATAAGACATTTAATAGTTTTCATATGGTTTAAAATTTATATCGTAATGTTGTTCCAAAAGTTGCTGGAGAAATTCTGTTTAAATAAACTGTTCTATAGGCATTATACCCTACTTCGTTAAACACATTATTGGCAAAAACGTCTAAACTTAATTTTGAATTAAATTGATAAGAGGATTGGATATTTACTGTTGTATAAGCTTTTAGATCGAAAGGTTTAACTCCTGGGACAACACCCGTATGCGTATAGTCTCTAGACCATACATTGTGAGGTCGTTTTCCTAAATAATAAACACCCGCTCCCAACGAGAGACCTTTTAACGATTCTTTAAAACGATATCTTGTCCAGAAGTTAGCTGTGTTTTTTGGTGTGTTTAATGGGCTGGAATTGTAATAATAAGAGACATGGTCTTTGTATTTAGCATCTAAATAAGAGTATCCGGCAATAATTTCTAAATTAGGTAAAACACGACCTATTAATTCAATTTCTATACCATTTCTAGTATCTTCTCCGCCCTTTAAATAGTAGCCTAATGAAGTCCCATTACCATCTAAAGCTTCAAGGTTTAAGTTTTTACTTGAGGTTGAAAAGTAAGTCACATTAAATCGTAATGCATTATTTAACCAAGTAGATTTAATACCTGTTTCGAACTGGTCCCAACGCTCAGTGCCTAATTCATTACCATTAATATCTCTGTAAAAAGACGTCATGGGATTAGAGCTGCTTGCATACGAGCCAAATACGATAATATTTTTTATAGGTTTGATATTGAACCCCAATAATGGGTTAAAGGCATCGTCTCGTTTGGAACCTGCTAAGCTTCTCCCTAGAAAATTACCTTTGGTTCTTTCTAAGGATGTATAACGCAATCCTAAAAACACATCTGCCCATGCTGTTAATGTTATTTTATCCTGAATGGTAAATCCATAAGATTTTGTTTTAGAACCTGTGGCTCTGTCTGGATTTACAGCGACACTAATACCACCGGGTAATACATTGTTGATAGGTTGTAAAACATCGATAATATCTACATAAGGATTATCAGTAGGATACGTTGTTGTATATGCAGTATTATCAAACTCTGTATTTCTATAATCCACACCTATCTGGAAAGTATGTTTAAATGTCCCCGTTTTGATATTTTTTCCCAATAAATCAATTTGTAATACACTGTTTTTATCTAATCTACCTCCGGCATAATACTCTCTGTATCTTTGCCCTCCGGTAAGCACATCTAAACCAGTTCTACCTCCGCCTTGATATACATAAGAGGTTTCTGCATATGTTTCTAAATTAGATGAAAACAGACCTGCTTTTAAGCTTAAATTATCATTTATTTCTCTTTCAAACCTAACGGCATACGTTGTATTTATTGAATTATTTCTATCAGAATCAAAACCTAAAAAATTGTTATTTGGAAGTCTATAGATATCATTAGTAGCGTAATCACCTAAGTTTATAGTCCCTTGATCTGGAGTTACACTAGCATCCGTATAATCCATTTCTAAAATAATATTTGTTTTCTCATTAGGTTTCCAGGCCAAAGAAGGGTTGATATAAAAACGTTCTGAATTAACTTTACTTCTATAACTATCTGCGCTATCATAAGCACCAGCAACTCTAAAAGCAACTGTTTGTTTTTTGTCTAAAGGGCCATAAAAATCAAACGTAGGACGTACTTGCCCGAAGCTTCCTGTTCTAAAACTTACTTCACCTCCATCATAAAACTTAGGTGTTTTGGTTACTATATTTATAACACCTCCGGCAGAACCAAGATCGCCGCCCAATCCCTGACTAATAGCAGAGACCCCTTTTAATACTTGAATGTTATCAACGCCAGCCATATCTGTAATAACACCAACACCTCTAAAATCGGAATTGATTCTAACCCCATTTTTTAAAATAGGTATCCCTCTATAACCTCTTAAAGACATACTTTCTCTTATGTTTCCGTAGGTTGCAAACGTATAAACACCTGCAACATTTTTAGTAACATCCCTTAGGCTTAAAGCATTTTGCTTATCTATTAAGGTATGAGACAAAATAGAAATACTTTGTAATTGCTCATTAGGTGCCAGAGGCAACCTGGTTAAGGTTTCTAGCTTTTCCGCGCTTCTATTTCTCGAACCAAAAAGTTCGACCTCTTCTAATTGTGTATTATTTTCTAATGTAAAAACAATAGTATTCTCATGTCCATTTACCACAATACTTTGTGAATTTTGGTAGTAACCTACAGCACTTGCGATCATGTTATATGTGGCAAAAGGAACATTTTCTATAACAAAGGTTCCATCTTCTTTGGTAGATGTTCCAAATGCCGTGCCATCTAAATATACATTTGCAAACGGAATAACTTCATTAGATTGATTTTTTACAATGCCTTTTAATGTGGCTTGACTATAAGTTGTATACGCACAACCTATTACTAGTAGTAATGCTAGTATGTTCTTCATTCTTTAAAATTTGATTGATTTTTGTTTGGGATCTATTTAATTACGAAAGATTCTATAACCTTGTTAATGGCATCAGCCTTAGTATAATCTTCAGAAAACAAGTATTTGTAAAGTAATTTATTTTCAACTTTAGATTCTAAAGCTAAGTTTTTATTTCTGCCGTAAACATCAGACCATTTAGAACGAACTAAAGCCCATTTTTCATGGTTTTTAACCCACCAATCTGCTGCTGCTTTACATCTGCTATCATCAACTTTTACATACGTATTATAACCTTTTTCTTTTGCTAAAAGCTCATCTTTTTTTCCTTTTTCACGAATCACTTTAGCATTATCCTGATCATGTACCCAGCCATTCTTAGTGATTTCGTGGCGGTTGCCTCTAACTGTTATATTATAATCGCTACGTTTGGTATATTCCCTCCTTGGAAGCGGAGCATCTGTCATATTTTCCCAATAACTCTTACCGTCTACATGTACCCATGTTGAAGAACCCTCGTATCTAGGACTATCATCAACTTGATATACCTTTTGAGTCCATTGCCCTTTAACTTCAGCTTTTGGTTTAGACACATAGTTCCAGGTGTTATCTCCATTAAACATGTAAAAATTAGTATTCTCGAAAAGCCAATCTTGTCTCCAATGTTTTACTATGTGTGGTTTAGACGGGGATCCAACTTGAAGTAAATGTTGAATTGAAATTTTGTTTTTATCATTCTCAACTAATTGCGCCCATTCTAATCCTTTATCTGTTTTTGTTTTTGATGGTTTGTAAAGCGAATCCTTACTGTAATTAAAAGTTTCTGCAAAATTGAAGGTAACCTCGTAGCATCCACACATCTTTTTAATGGCTTCTGTATCTTGTTTTTTCTTGCTTTGAGCATTTCCATGTATTGAAAATGTTAAAATTAATAGTGGCAAAATGGCTAATCGTTTCATTTTTAATAATTTATTTTTATTTAGACTGAATTAAAATAACATATATATTTGCGACAAATGTAATTAAGAATCATTCTAAATAAAAAATATTTAAGCATTTATTTTTCAATTTTTTTGCAAACCTGATATTCTCTCAAAAAGAGAAGCAAGATTCTGTAAAAATTAATCGTTTAGAAGAGGTTATTATAATAAGGTAGTATCATTTGCAATCAAAAAAAATATGTTCACCATGTTATTATTATTAAAAGTGAACAAATTGAAAATCAGGTAGACAATAATTTAGGAGACTTATTAATACCTGTTATAATTTGAATTTGCTGTAAAAGAAAATAGTGTATGCTTTCTTTATATGAATTAGAAAATAACAGCTTTCTTATTAATCTAAAAGGAGTAAAAAATATGTGAGGTTTGATGGAGCTCTATTAGTATGAATAATAACGATACTGTTAGTATTTCTCGTTCTAAGAAAGAAAGTTTTATTAAAAGTAGTGTCGACTCTAAGAGATTAAAAACACGAATATTCTAATCAACGAACAGTGGCATTCCCACTAATTATTTTAATCCTCTTAAAACTAAAACAGGTATTAAACTTGAGAAATCTTTTTTCAAAATGACATTCTTCTCCCATTTTTTAGTAAAAAACCCTCTTTTACGTCTAACAACACAAAGCATATCTGGATTATAAGATTGTAAATGCTGTAATACGCCATGAAACGTAGTCGCATTTTCTGTCTTGGTTGTATTATCTACAGTATCTAATAGTTTTTGTTCAACAACAAAATCGCCTTCTTTATAATATGGTGTTTTTACCAATAACATATTTACCGAAGCTTGAAAATTGTTTTTAATATTTAACAAAGGATCTAAGGCATCATTCTTTTTTATTATTGCAGACTTAATAGCTAATAATATATTGCTAAATGGTTTAAACTTGTATCCTTCAGGCACAATTAATGCTGGTATCTGGGTTTGTTTTATAATTTTTCCTGATGTTTTCCCTAAAAACACCTCATCTCTAATAGAATTAGTTCTGGGTTCTACTATAATTAAATCAATATTGGCTGCTTTACTCGCCAGTTCAAGAGTGTCAACCAACTTTCCTTTTAAAACCTTTGTAACAACTTCAACCTTTTTAGTATCAATTTTAGAAACTAAACCCTTCAAAAAAGCGTTGCTCTCCCGCTCTATGATGTGGTCTACTTTAATCATGGTTCCTGCCTTTGTATAGACGTTATATACCTGTACAATAAAAAGTTTTGCCTCGAAAGCTTCAGCAAAATCTACAGCATATTGTAAATGACTCAAAGCATTTTTGGATGACCCCACAGGAACTAGAATATTCTTCATAATAAATATAGTTTACTGACTAAATTTTTAACGATATTTATGCAAAAATAAAACATTTAAATGATTCGTAAAGGGAACCTTTCAGATATTGGTCATATTATAGAGATTACCAAATCTTGCGCTGTAGCTATGATGAATAAAAATATTTATCAATGGAACGAACATTACCCCAGTAAAGAAGCCTTTTTTAAAGATATTGAGCGTGACGAATTACACGTTTTAGAAATTGAAAATACCATCATTGGTTGTATAACCATTTCTACATTTATGGATGAAGAATATATTCCCATTTCATGGCTAACTGAAAATACAAACAACATTTACATACATAGACTAGCCATACATCCAACACATCAGGGAAAAGGATATGCACAAGACCTTATGACTTTTGCTGAAACATTTGCTGCAAAAAACAACTATATTTCTGTACGATTAGATACCTTTTCTCAAAACCATAGAAATCAAAAATTTTATGAACATCGTGGGTATAAACGTTTAGGAAATATTTATTTTCCTAAGCAAAGCAAACACCCCTTTTATTGTTATGAATTAATACTGTGAGTACAGATATCAGCTTAAAGCATATAAACAAATTAGCCATACCAGCACTTATTTCTGGTATATCAGAGCCTATTTTATCATTAACGGATGCTGCCATCGTTGGAAACATAGACTTAAATGCTACCGAGTCTTTGGCAGCAGTTGGTATTGTTACCACCTTCTTATCCATGCTAATTTGGGTGTTAGGGCAAACACGAAGTGCCATATCGTCTATTGTATCACAATATGTTGGCGCTAATCAACTCGAAAAAATCAAAAATCTACCAGCACAAGCTATTTTCATTATAACATCCTTAAGTGTTTTAATTATAATAGGCACCTATCCTTTTGCCCAAAGCATTTTTAAATTATACAATGCCTCCGACCTCATTTTAGACTATAGCGTCGATTATTATAAAATTCGTGTTTTCGGATTTCCATTTACATTATTTACTATTGCTGTTTTTGGTGCTTTTCGAGGTTTACAAAATACTTATTACCCTATGATAATTGCTATTATAGGAGCCTCTGCTAATATTATATTGGACATTATTTTAGTTTATGGTATTTCAGGTTTTATTCCCGCCATGCATATAAAAGGAGCTGCCTATGCAAGTCTTATAGCTCAATTTATAATGGCTATTTTATCAGCCTATTACTTATTAAAAAAGACAAGTATCCCTTTGAAATTAAGCTTTCCTTTTAACGAAGAAATCATTAGATTTATTATAATGATTCTTAATCTATTTGTTAGAACGCTAGCCCTTAATGTTACGCTTTACTTTGCTACTCGTTTTGCTACAGGCTATGGCGCTGCCTATATTGCAACCTATACTATTGCTATAAATTTATGGTTCTTTGCAGCTTTTTTTATTGATGGTTATGCAAGTGCTGGTAATATTTTATCAGGAAAATTATTTGGTGGTAAGGCGTATGATTTACTCCTTAAACTAAGTAATAGATTAATTAAATATGCTATAATTATAGGTGTTTTACTAGCTCTAGTTGGTGCTATTTTTTATTATCCAATTGGAAGGCTTTTTTCTAAAGACCCAGAAGTATTAGCTCTTTTCTATGACTCTTTTTGGATTATACTTATCATGCAACCTTTATGCTCGTTAGCATTTATTTTCGATGGTATGTTTAAGGGTATGGGCAAAATGAGATCTTTAAGAAACGTGTTGCTGTTTTCGACCTTTATTGTTTTTGTACCAATTCTTTTTTGGTTAGATTATTTAGGCTATAAACTACACGGTATATTTATTGCTCTTACATTTTGGATTCTGGCCAGAGGTATTCCTTTAATTATAAAATTTAGAAAAATATTTATTCCGCTTTCTTAACCCGTATTATTCACAGTTATTCTATTCCAAAGCCAAACTGCCTGCTAGCTTTGGCAATGCTCTTAATTTTTATACCTCAAAAGTGGGAGGCAATTTATCCTTTAAAAATTATTGTGCTTCCAAAATCTATTGCCATTTTGACTTTTCATAACGAAAACCATGAATAATACGGGTTAAAACGATTAACTTTGCATACAGTATAAAAACAAATATGCTATTACTAACTCCCTTTCTTCAACAAATTGGTATAGAAGAAAAAATACAAAACGCTCCTGATAAAGGTTACGAAATAGGTGTCTTTATTGGCTCCATGTTACCTTTTGTTGTCTTCGTGTTGATTGCATATTCAATTTATAGATATAACAAAAAGAAGAATCAATAAAGAATAATTATGGATATCATGTCATTTATAAGCGGAAACGGATTATTTCTGTTATTAGCTGTAGTTTTAATAATTGTTTATCTCGTAAATAAAAGAAAAAGAAGATAATGGATCATAACATTCGCATCACAAAACAATTTTCTTTCGAGACAGGTCATGCTCTCTATGGGTACGACGGTAAGTGCAAAAATGTACACGGCCACAGTTACAAGTTATCTGTAACGGTTATAGGAAAACCCATTACCGACCATACCAATGTAAAATTTGGGATGGTTATCGATTTTGGGGATTTAAAAAAAATTGTAAAGGAAGAAATCGTTAATGTATTCGATCATGCGACCGTATTTAATAAAAATACACCACATGTAGAGCTTGCTAAAGAGCTGGAAGATAGGGGACATAATGTGCTATTGGTAGATTACCAACCCACCAGTGAGATGATGGTTATCGATTTTTCTAAAAAGATAAAAAAACGTTTACCGAAACACATTTCATTATTTTCCTTAAAACTTCAGGAAACTGATACCTCTTTCGCAGAGTGGTATGCTTACGATAATCATTAATCAGTGTTCCTTTTTCAGTTTACAGTATCAGCATTCAGTTAACCGTTTTTAGTTGTCTACGAAGTTTATTAAGAGCATATCGAAAAACAAGAATTAGTTATATTTACAGCATGCAAATTCAAATTCCTAAAGGAAAAAAAATATACTTTGCCTCTGATAATCATTTAGGAGCACCAACCAGAGAAGCATCACTTCCTCGCGAAAAAAAGTTTGTAGCTTGGTTAGATGAAGTCAAACAAGATGCTGCTGCTATTTTTCTTTTAGGCGATTTGTTCGACTTTTGGATGGACTATAAAAAAGTAGTCCCAAAAGGCTTTACAAGAACATTAGGTAAATTAGCTGAAATCTCAGATTCAGGAATCCCCATTTATTACTTTGTTGGTAATCATGATTTATGGATGAACGGCTATTTCGAAGAAGAACTTAACATTCCCGTTTACCACAAACCAAAAGAATTCACATTTAACAACAAAACATTCTTTATTGGCCATGGTGATGGACTAGGCCCTGGAGACAAAGGCTATAAACGTATGAAAAAAGTGTTTACAAATTCGTTTTGTAAATGGTTGTTTAGATGGTTACATCCAGATTTAGGGGTGAAAATGGCACAATATTTATCAGTAAAAAACAAACTTATTTCTGGCGAAGAAGATGCTAAATTTTTAGGTGAAGACAACGAGTGGTTAGTACAATATTGTAAACGAAAATTAGAAGACAAACACCGCGATTATTTTGTGTTTGGGCATCGCCACTTACCGTTAGACATCGATCTTAAAAATCATTCAAAATACATCAATCTTGGTGACTGGATTTCTTATTATACCTATGGTGTTTTTGATGGAGATCGTTTTGAACTGAAGGAATATTAGTCCTCGTTCTCATGAGCCTCAATATCTTTTGTTAAGTCTAATTTTCTAAACGACGGTGACACCAATCCAGTAGTAACAACGGTTATTAATGTCATCGTACCTCCAAAAACGACAGCTGTAACGGCTCCCATATACTTTGCTGTTATACCACTTTCAAAAGCACCTAATTCGTTAGAAGACCCAACAAACATAGAATTTACAGAAGACACACGCCCACGCATATGGTCAGGTGTTTTAATTTGTAAAATGGTTTGCCTAATGACCATAGAAACACCATCTGTCATCCCACTAAAAAACAACGCAAGCAACGAAACCCAAAAGATAGACGACAGCCCAAAGACTATAATACAAACTCCAAATCCGAAAATAGCGGCTAGTAATTTCATACCTGCATTTTTACTTATTGGGATATATGCCGTCACTAACATGGTTAAAAAAGCACCAACTGCCGGTGCAGCGCGTAATACACCAAACCCTTCACTTCCTACCTTTAAAATATCCTGAGCAAATAACGGTAATAAGGCGATGGCACCACCAAATAAAACAGCCACCATATCTAAAGTCATAGCACCTAAAATGGCTTTTGTTTTAAATACAAATTCAACTCCTTCTTTTAAACTCTGTGCTACAGATTCACCAATTTTTGGATTTAAAATAGGCTTCCGCTTTATCTGTAATAAGATAATTAAGGATAGCAAAACTAATCCGAAAATAATGCAAAGCGACCAATGCACACCTATCCATCCAATAAAAAGCCCTCCAAATGCAGGACCCAAAACACCTGCCATTTGCCATGTAGAACTATTCCAGGTAGCAGCATTAGGGTAAACCTTTTTAGGAACAATCAATGCGACTAAAGAAAAAATGGTCGGCCCGAAAAAAGAACGTAAAAAGCCTCCAAAAAATACTAGGCCATAAATAGAGTAAAGTATTGTTCTTGTTGCCCAATCCTTAACAATGATATCCCAGGTTAATAAAAACAAACCTAAACTAATCAATGAAAAAGCAGCTATACATAAAGCTAAAAGATTTCGTTTTTCTTTCTGATCTACAATATGACCTGCAAATAAAGCCATAGTAAACGCTGGAATTATTTCCATAAGACCAATGATTCCAAGAGAAAGAGGATCTTTAGTGATGGTATAAACCTGCCATTCAATAATAATAAATTGCATAGACCACCCAAACACCAATATAAAACGAACCAATAAAAAGATATTGAATTCTTTGATTCGTAAGGCTGCATACGGGTCTTTTTTCGCCATAAATTATGCTTTAATATCTTTTAATTTAAGTTGCAACGATACGTTTCCGTTCCATTCATTTTCATCAATAGAATAGACTGCTCTAAATGGTTTTCCGTTAGAAATTAAATCCAATTTATGTCCCATACTAAAACCAATACAGACCATGTTATTTGCCTCAGGTTGTGCAGCTGTTAATCGTAAATGTGTTTTATCTGCTCCCACACACTTACCATAACCTGTATCTGTTAAATTTTCAGTCATAAAAATGGGTGCCATATTATTCGGACCAAAAGGAGCAAACTGTTTTAGAACTCTATAAAACTTTGGTGTAATATCCTTTAAATCTATTTGAGCATCTATCTTAATTTCTGGCGTTAACAGGTTTTTATCGATGGTTTTAGCAACCTCTTCTTCAAATGCTTGCTTAAAAGCTTCGTATTGGGCTTCTTTAAGTGTTAACCCCGCTGCATATTTATGGCCTCCAAATTGTTCAATATAATCGGTACACGCCTCCAAAGCACGATAAACATCAAACCCTCTAACCGATCGTGCCGAGGCTGCTAGTTTATCACCACTTTTTGTAAATACCAAGGTTGGTCTATAATAAGTTTCTGTTAATCTAGAAGCCACAATACCAATAACACCTTTATGCCAAGTTTCATTGTAAACAACAGTAGTAAAACGTTCCTGTTCTTTCTGTTCTTCAATTTGTTGTAAAGCTTCTTCTGTAATTCGTTTATCAGTTTCACGTCTGTCGAGGTTATATTCGTTAATTTCGGAAGCGTATTTTTTTGCTAAATTTTCTTCTGTTTCAGTTAATAAAGCCACTGCGTAATTACCATGTTTCATACGTCCTGCAGCATTAATTCTGGGGGCTACTATAAATACAACATCAGTAATGGTGAGTTCTGTCTTTTCAACCTGATCTAAAATGGCTTTAATCCCTGGTCTTGGATTCGCGTTAATTACTTGAAGTCCAAAGTAGGCTAATACTCTGTTTTCTCCAGTAATAGGAACAATATCTGCGCCAATAGCTGTGGCCACCAAATCTAAATATTCTATTAGATCTTCAACCGTTTTGTTTTCTTTTGATGCTAGTGCCTGTATTAATTTAAACCCAACACCACAACCGCATAATTCTTTATATGGGTATTCGCAATCCTTCCGTTTAGGGTCTAAAACAGCAGCTGCATTCGGAATTTCATCTGCAGGTCTGTGATGATCACAAATAATAAAATCGATACCAAGCTCTTTAGCATAAGTTACTTTATCAACAGACTTTATACCACAATCTAACGCTATGATAAGCGAGAAATCATTTTCTAAAGCAAAGTTGATCCCCTTATACGATATACCATACCCTTCGTCATAACGGTTGGGAATGTAAGTATGTACAAGCTCATACTTAGATTTTAAATAGGTAGACATTAATGCGACTGCAGTTGTTCCATCGACATCATAATCGCCATAAACCAAAATATTTTCTTTGTTGGCCATTGCTTTTTCAATACGGGCAACGGCCTTATCCATATCTCTCATTAAGAATGGATCATGTAAGTCACCTAAACGGGGTCTGAAAAACGTTTTAGCATCTTCGTAAGTTTCAATCCCCCGATGTAATAACAATGTTGCTAAGATTGAATCTACCTGAAGCGCTTCCTGTAAAGCCTTGATTTTTTCTGATTCCAGTTTTGGTTTTAATGTCCAGCGCATGTATTATTCCTTTAAACGAATACGATTTTTATACATTTCTTCTTCATCGACAAATACCTTAACATAATACCTTTTTTTAGGCAAATAAGACAGGTCAAAACTAAGAGCCCCTCGGCTAAAATTGGCATAAGAATGCGTTTCCAATACGTGGGCTTCATCTTCTTGATCTACAATAAGGACTTTTACATTTGCAGGTTTATTTGAAAAGTAATCTAATGTAAAAGGTCCATTTGTTCTTGCTGGAAAAGCAGCTATTGATGGCATATTATCCAACTCATAAGGCATATCTGTTCTTACCGAAAAATGATAGTTAATACTGCTACCAAAATCTGACTTAAATTGCTTTATGGCGTTTCCTAAAGAATCTAATAGTTTTACTTCACCACGACCATCTTTTACCTTATACCAAAACTCTAGGCCATCACCTTTAGTATCATTAAACGTAAAATTATAATTTCCTTTTTTTAGCTTAATAGTATCTTGATAAACAGTATTAGGCTTCATATTTAAACTATCTTTTTTTAAAAAGACATGTCCAAAACTGTCTTGAATGCTATACGTATTTTGACCGGGTTTATTATTGGTTTTATAATATACTATAATACTTTCTGGCAAAATATTAGGACGCTTATAACCCGATTGTTGCTTATTATCCGATATAAAAGCATCTTTTTTTCCATTTGGTTTTAATAATTCAACATGGAAATTTGCAGATTCTTTTTTGCTAAATACCTCTGTAGGAAGTGTAATAATTGCAGATTCTCCAAAAGAAATATGACCCGTCCATTTAAAGTTTTGAACACGTTCTCCTTCAATAAAATATTTTATGGTCATTTTTTTTAATGGTTTACTACCATTATTTTTAACTCGTATTACAGGTAAGCCTCCTATTGGGTTTTTTCTGCTATGCTCTAAACGTGTTGAGGGCTGAATAATATCTACTAAAGTGACATCGTTAGCTGCATTTACTTTTCCGTATTCTATAACGTAAGCCGTTAAAAGTTCATTCGCACTGGGTTTTTCGGTCTCATACGGTTCCATGTTAATGTCTATAGAAAAAGATTCATTGCCTTTAGTATTTAAAAACACTTCATCAGGTTGTACCAAATACCCCGGACACCAATTAGCACGATCGAAAATCCAGGTCCCAGCCTGAGGATACAATGGATTATCGCCACATGCTTTCCAAAGATCCTGATGGTCTACAATCGTTCCATTAAATACAACATCCCGATATTTACTGCAAAACTCACCGCAACCATTGGCATCCATTCCATGTCCTGTTTGATGAATTTTAATTTTCGAGAAATTGGTTTCAGGGTTTGTTTTTATTGTTACAGGTTTTAAATGGTTTTCGATAGGATCATCTTTATATCCATACTTATAATTACCATCATAAATTTTGTGAATAGCCACTGGATTGGCAACAGGGTTCCCATAAGTGATTTCGAAATCTACGGTTACCTTCCAGCCTCTTGTTTTATTATCTTCATACCCTGTATGAATATAATCTATTTCTACGTCTTCTCTTAATATCTGGCTAAAATCGGTAATATCAACCCGCCATTCGAATCCCCAATCTTTTTGAAAAAAACCACCGTAGGGTGTTAGCATACGTGCAATTTCGTACACAGTCGAATCATTTTTCTGCCTAGCTTTAATATGGTCTACATAATCCCAATCGGCACAACGCATTTTATCAGGGCACTCAAACTTTAGATTTAAAATAATGCTGCGTATTTTTTTTGTTTTATCGGGAAAAACAGCAAATCGTTTATAACTGTTACGCCCTTTTGAAGGGTCTGTAACAATCGTTTCTTCATTATGAGAGATAACATGTGTTTTTTGTTGTGCATAGCTTATAGCACTATTTAATAATAAGCCTATAACTAGTAAGTGTATTCTATTCATTTAAAATTTTATTTATTATGAAAATGTGTTTCTATTTTAATTTCAGCAAACTGACGAAACATTTCCATAACACCACAATATTTCTCAACAGACAAATCAACTGCTGTTTTTATTTTATTTTCATTCAAATTATTTCCATAAAAATGGTAATCGACAGAGACTTTATGATAATATTTTGGATGTTCGTCTGTAAGCTCCCCTTCTACAACCATTTTAAAATCATCTATTTTAACTCTCATTTTATTTAAAACAGAAACAACATCTAACCCAGAACACCCTGCAAGTGACGATAACATCATAGCCTTAGGAGCCATTCCCGAGTTCGTACCTCCAAAATCATCTGATGCATCCATCATTATTGATGGCCATCTGGGGTTGTCTGATTCAAATACCATATCTCCTTTCCATTGTGTTGTAATTTTATCTGCCATATCTAAAATTTTTTTTGTTTCTTGTGTCAAATTTTTAAAAAAATCAGGATACAAGCAACATCCTTAAAATAACTCGAATTTCAATTTGACTTTATATTAATGATGTTTCTTGTTGCTTCAAAAATACTACTAAAAAATAAAAATATGCCTTTAGTAACACCTTTATCTGCTGACCATAATTTAGAAACCAAAGAACTTGCAGAATTCTTTAATGAAACACTTGGGTTTTGTCCAAATTCAGTTCTTACTATGCAACACCGACCAGCCATAAGTAAAGCTTTTATAAATTTGAATAAAGCAGTTATGGCTAACGAAGGCAGAGTGACCTCAGCCCTAAAACGCATGATTGCCTGGGTAAGCAGTAACGCTACGGGTTGTAGATACTGCCAAGCACATGCTATTCGGGCAGCAGAACGCTATGGAGCCGAACAAGAACAACTCGATAATATTTGGGACTATAGAACACACCCAGCATTTAGTGAGGCCGAACGCGCTGCTTTAGATTTTTCTTTACAAGCTACTCAAGTACCTAATGGTGTAGATGAAAGCATTAAAAAACGTTTATATGAACATTGGAATGAAGGTGAAATTGTAGAAATGTTAGGTGTTATTTCCTTATTCGGATATTTAAACCGTTGGAACGATTCTATGGGAACTTCTATTGAAGATGGTGCTGTTGAAAGTGGTGAAAAACACCTTGGAAAACATGGTTGGGAAAAAGGAAAACATCAATAATTTTTAAATAAATACTTGATGGTTAAATAACGGATATTTAATCCATTGGATCCATTTTATAGGGAATTCTATTGTTAGAAGCATAAATAATTTCTAACTAAACACTTGGCGGTTAGGCAATTATTACTTATGTTAGCCCCAACTATTATAACCCAAAATAATGAATTTACCTACAACAACCGCTCGCGTGCTGTTATTTTGCGCGCTTTTTAGTCTTTACAATTGTAATAATAAAGCAAGTAAAGATCACACAGAACCCAACTACATTCCAAGAAACTCATATTTTGTAGACTCTTACAATAATGTAAAAATTTATAGAGATAACAGTACTAGAGAGCCTATGGATGGCTATTTCATCGTTGGAAATAAAACAACTAAATGGGAAGAATTCCATATTAAAGAAGGTCTTTTATATGGAGATTACGTTTTCTATCATCAAAATGGAGAAAAATTTATGCATTCCACATATAAAAAGGGAAAGCTTCATGGTGAAGAAATTACATATTTCCCTTCTGGAAAAGTAAAAAAAGAGAGTCACTATAAGAATGGTTCACTTAACGGGAAAGTTATATCGTATTTTGAAAATGGTCAAATACTTTCTGAATCTGTACTTAAAGATAATCAACCTATAACTTCAATAACATATAACGATACTGGGGACATTGAATCTAAAATGTTTATTGAAGAAGGAAAAAACATCACACAATCTATTAAAAACGGTAAAGTATTTAAGGAACAAATATCTTCTAACTATGATAATTTTGAAGGTGTAAAATTTTATAATGACGATAACACTATGAAAATTTACCTACAGATGGTAGATGAAGGAAAGGAGACTTTTTTAGTTGAGCTAAATGAAGAAGGCAAAGAAATAAAACGTATTAATTTTGCTACTAATCCTAGAGAAATCTCAAAATATAGACAGTATATTAGTAGTCTTTAATAATTACTTTTATATTATAAATTTAAACCTCACCGTTTGGTGGGGTTTTTTGTTATTAAAATATCCCATTTAAATCAGCTGCTTTACTCTTGCTTGTAGCTCTGGCAAAACCTCCACATCAAACCAAGGATTCTTTGTTAACCAAAAACGGTTTCTAGGTGATGGGTGCGGCAAGGGTAAATATCCTTTTGGCAAATAGTCTTTATAATTAGCCACTGTTTCCGTTAATGTTTTCTTTGCTTCTTTTTTTAAATAATATTTCTGAGCATACATTCCTATTAAAATAACCAATTCAATATTTGGCAACTTATTTAATAATGGTTCATGCCATTGCGGAGCACATTCTGGTCTTGGTGGTAAATCGCCCGTTTTTCCTTTTCCAGGATAACAAAAACCCATAGGGACTAAAGCAATTTTAGTTTCATCGTAAAACGCTTCGTCTGTAACACCTAACCATTTTCGTAGCTGTCTGCCACTCGGGTCATCCCAAGGAATCCCAGTTTTATGAACGCTAGTTCCGGGAGCTTGACCAATAATAATAATTTTAGCATCAGGATGTGCTGTTACAATAGGGCGAGGACCTAATGGCAAATGTTCTGAACATATGTCGCATTGCCTTATATTGTAAAGTAAATCATCCATCAAATAAACACCTATTTTTTACTTAGTGGTTCTCCATTAAAAGAAAGGCCGTCAAAGCCTGTTTTTATAAAATTTCTAATGTTTTGGTGGCCTGAACCATTAGGATCGTTCAATACCTCATCAAAATAAAATTTACCAAAACATGCCAAAGTTTCTTCTTTTGTTAAATCTTGTACTTTTGCAAAAGCAAACAATTTACAGGAACCCAAATTCTCTCCACTTTTATTTTTTAAGGGACCATTTGTGAATGCTACCGGAAAGAAATTATAATTTGATTCTATTATGTCCATCGTTTCAGAAAATTCGATGGTTCTGGGTGCGCTTTTAAGTTTATTTTTAAATAGCTCTATCGTCATTAAATCTTATTTTTTTCCACCAACAACAATCACAATTTCTCCCTTTGGCGGTTTATTAGTATAATATTCTAAAACCTCTTTGGCTGTCCCTCTAATAGTCTCTTCGTAAAGTTTTGTGAGCTCTCTGGATACTGAAACTTGCCTTCCTTCACCAAAATACTCACAAAAATGGCCAAGTGTTTTCACTAATTTATGTGGACTTTCGTAAAAAATAATGGTTCTGGTTTCTTCTGCCAGTAATAGCAATCGTGTTTGTCTCCCTTTTTTAACAGGCAAAAAACCTTCGAACACAAACTTATCGTTTGGCAGTCCAGAATTCACCAAAGCTGGTACAAAGGCCGTGGCTCCAGGAAGGCAGTCCACTTCAATATTATTTTCTATACACGTTCGGGTTAGTAAAAATCCTGGATCGGAAATTGCAGGTGTTCCTGCATCGCTAATTAATGCTACGGTTGTCCCGCTTTTTATTTTCTGAATAACACTTTCAACAGTCTTGTGCTCATTATGCATATGGTGTGATTGCATATGTGTTGTAATTTCAAAATGTTTTAAAAGTTTTCCAGAAGTTCGCGTATCCTCAGCAAGAATTAAATCAACTTCTTTTAAAACTTCAACAGCTCTAAAAGTAATATCTTTTAAGTTCCCTATGGGTGTTGGTACAATATAGACTTTACTCATTAGAACTCATTTTAAAGTTTTTGAATTATAGCGAAAATTAGTCATTTTTTTTATAGATAATAACTTATTTTAATGGCATAGCATCGCTACGACATTAAAAAAAGGCTAAATATAGATGAAAAAGGGCGGTTTTTTAGCCAATTGAAAAACTTTAAATGAGTTCATTAACCTCTAATTTGTTTTCCTAAAAAATAAGATGGAAAAATTAACAGCAACCCGTAAAGTGAAAAGCCTACAATCCCATGTCCTGCATAATGATGTGCTACTGTTGCTAATACCATATCAAAGAAAAAACCGGCATAAGCCCATTCTGTTAACCAGGTACTTTTTCGCCATAAAATCATAACGGTACCTAAAACTTTTAATATGGCTAAAGGAATTACTATATAAGTTGGATAATTAAGATTTTCAAAAAAACCTTTAACCATTTCTGTATTTGTAAAGTACATAGAGGCAGAATATGCCATTAACAAACACAAAAACACAGTGCTTGCCCAATATAAAATTTTGTTTATTTTCATCAGGCTATAGTCGAGAAGTTTTATTCAAACTTACTTTCTATAATTTGCATAAATCGTGTTTCAAACTCTTCTTTATCAACCCAGTTATTATAATCTGGCTTTATAATGTCTTCTATTAAACGCTTTGCGTCACTAAAAGTAACCGATGTATTTAGCTGGGAAACTACACGATCATAATCTTCACTTTTACCATCGAATAAATGTTTTATAAAGGCAATTTTATCGTTAAGCCCGATGTTAAAACCTCCAGTTTTTAATTTATCATTCAATGATTTTTTTTCATCTTCCTTCCCATTCTGCCCTTTAGAAACAGGTTCAAAAATCGGGGTGTCCTTAAATCCCGCAGTAATTTCTTCTAAATCTGTTTTATGATATTGTTTAGGAATGGCTTCTTCAAAAATAGCATCAATTTCTTGAGCTTCATGAGGCATTTGCGCTACCATGTCTTTAATCTTTTCTATAACAGGCTCCATAATATCGTCTTCTTCGACCTCATCAAGATTAATATAAATTTTGTCTTCAATTTCAATATTATCACTAACCTTGTTATTAAATGCCTTATCTAACATACCAAAAAAGGACGAGTCACTTCCAATTGTTGGTATACCATCTTCAAAATTCTCGTGCGCAAATCTTAATACCGACAGTTTTTCATAAAGAGCTGATACTTCTGTATGCATCTTAATAACATCTTCTTTCCCTTTCAGTTTGAGAATTCTATGTGCTATACTAATGAGTTCCGACTCTAACTTCTTCTTCATTATTTATAATTTTTAAATTATTGCTATTTTGGCTTTTGATTTTTAATAAATTTACGCCACCTTTATACAAACGAATAATAGCTTTGTTTTAGTGCTAAAATTACGAAATGTTTCTTGAAAATACAGTAAATCATAAAGAACAATTTGGATGGATTGAAGTTATCTGTGGTTCCATGTTTTCCGGAAAAACAGAAGAATTAATCCGCAGGCTTAAGCGTGCGCAATTTGCAAGACAAAAAGTAGAAATTTTTAAACCTGCTGTGGATGTCCGTTACAACGAAGAAATGGTGATCTCTCACGACGCTAACGAAATTCGTTCAACACCTGTTCCTGCTGCTGCTAACATCCCTATTTTGGCTGATGGTTGCGATGTTATTGGTATAGATGAAGCTCAATTTTTTGATGATGAAATTGTACGCGTTTGTAACGATTTAGCAAATAAAGGTGTTCGGGTTATTGTTGCCGGACTTGATATGGACTTTAAAGGAAACCCTTTCGGACCTATGCCCTTTTTAATGGCAACCGCAGATTATGTTACAAAAGTACATGCCGTTTGTACTAGAACTGGTAATTTAGCTCAATACAGTTATCGCAAAGCTAAAAGTGACAATTTAGTGTTTCTTGGTGAAGTTGATGAATACGAACCCTTAAGTAGGGCTGCTTATTACAAAGCCATGATGCGTGATAAAGTTAGAAATATGAAGGTAAACGATGCCGAAGAAGTGACTTCTAAACCCAATAATACCTGAGATGCCTAAAGCGCAAGAAACTGTACTTGAAATTGATTTAATAGCCCTTAAACATAATTTTGAGTATCTAAAGTCTAAACTCCAGAACAATACCAAGTTTTTAGCTGTTGTTAAGGCTTTTGGCTATGGAAGTGATGCCTGTGAAATTGCAAGTTACTTACAGACATTAGGAGCTGATTATTTTGCCGTAGCATACATAAATGAAGGTGTAGCATTGCGTAAATCTGGAATTACAAAACCTATTTTGGTATTACATCCGCAAGCAGTAAATTTAAAAACATTAATAACATATTCCTTAGAACCTAGTTTATATAACGCGAAAATCTTAAAGGAATTTATTAGCATCGCTTCAGTTGAAAAACAAAAAGATTACCCTATTCATATAAAATTCAATACAGGTTTAAACCGACTTGGCTTTTGGGAAAATGACGTTGATCATATTGTTTCAGAAATAAACAAAACAGACGCTGTAAAAGTAACATCTATCTTTTCTCATTTAGCAGCTAGTGAAGATTTAAATGAAAAAGAATTCACTTTAGGTCAAATTAAAAACTTTAATACTATTTCTAAAAATCTAATTGACAAACTTACTTATAGACCTATGCTTCACATGTGCAATACTTCGGGGATATTAAATTACCCCGAGGCACATTTTGATATGGTTAGAGGTGGCATAGGGCTTTATGGGTTTGGAAATTCTGACAAAGAAAACAAAAACTTAATACCTATTGCTACTTTAAAAACGATCATTTCTCAAATTCATAACATTGAAAAAGGGGAATCTGTCGGATATAACAGAGCTTTTAAATCTAATTCGTTTTTAAAAACAGCGACACTTCCTATTGGTCATGCAGATGGTATTGGTAGGCAATACGGAAATGGAAAAGGCTTTGTTACTATAAATGGGCAAAAAGCTCCTATTGTTGGCAATGTTTGTATGGATATGATTATGGTTAACATTACCAATATAGAATGTAAAGAAGGGGATGAGGCTATTATTTTTGGGCAAGATAATACTGCAGAGCAATTAGCAAAAACAACAAATACTATTTCTTACGAACTGATAACCTTTGTTTCTCAACGAGTTAAACGCCTTTTTTTAAAATAAGATATTTTAACAAATGTTAAATTTTTAACAGATTTTAACTATTTTAGTCTTCACTAACTAAAAATTTTAAAGATTATGCTTAAAGAATTCAAAGACTTTGCAATGAAAGGCAATTTAGTCGATATTGCTGTCGGTTTTGTAATGGGTGCTGCTTTTAACAAGGTAGTTGCTTCATTTACAGGAGGTATTGTATCTCCATTAATTGGGTTAATATTCAATGCCGATTTCAAGGATCTAAAATATGTCCTTAAAGAAGGGGTTGCGAATGCCGATGGTGTTATAGAAGGTGAAGTATCTGTACTTTGGGGGGCTTTCTTAACCAATGTCATTGACTTTATTATTGTGGCATTTGTGATGTTCATGATTGTTAAAGCAGTAAACAAAATGAAGAAAAAAGAAGAACCTGCTCCTGAAGCGCCTAAAGGGCCATCGCAAGAAGATTTACTTACTGAAATAAGAGACTTGCTTAAAAAATAACTATTTGTTAAATAAATAACAACGTGTTATTTGTTGTTAAAAAGACCTCGTTTAAAAAAAATGAGGTCTTTTTTTAGATTCTGGAATAGAATTAATACTTAATTTTGTCCTTAAGAAATTTATTAAATATTATACAAAATGAAAGTAGCAGTTGTTGGGGCCACTGGGATGGTTGGCGAAGTGATGCTTAAGGTGTTAGAGGAGCGTAATTTTCCTGTAACAGAATTATTACTTGTAGCATCAGAACGTTCGGTTGGAAAAAAATTAACTTTTAAAAATAACGAATATACCGTTATTGGTTTAGCGGATGCAGTAGCAGCAAAACCTCAGATTGCTATTTTTTCTGCAGGAGGGGACACCTCTGTAGAATGGGCACCTAAATTTGCAGAAGCTGGCACTACGGTGGTTGATAATTCTTCGGCATGGAGAATGGATCCTACCAAAAAACTGGTCGTTCCAGAAATAAATGCTAGTGAATTAACCAAAGAAGATAAAATTATTGCCAACCCAAATTGCTCTACCATACAAATGGTCATGGCATTAGCGCCACTGCATGAAAAATATAAAATGAAACGTGTTGTGGTTTCCACCTATCAATCGGTTTCCGGTACTGGTGTAAAAGCTGTAAAACAATTAGAAAATGAAATTGCTGGGATTGATGGTGAAATGGCATACCCTTATCCTATTGGTAGAAATGCCTTACCACATTGCGACGTTTTTTTAGAAAATGGTTATACCAAAGAAGAAATGAAATTGGCTCGCGAGCCTCAAAAAATATTTAATGACAGGACTTTTTCTGTTACAGCAACAGCCGTTAGAATTCCAACTGCTGGTGGACATTCTGAATCTGTAAATGTAGAGTTTGAAAATGATTTTGATGTAGCAGATGTTCGTAAAATGCTTCACGAAACGTCTGGTGTTATTGTACAGGACAACACAGATACCAACACTTACCCAATGCCTATTTATGCACATGATAAAGATGAGGTTTTTGTAGGTAGAATTCGTAGAGATGAAACTCAACCAAACACATTAAACATGTGGATTGTTTCCGATAATTTGCGTAAAGGAGCGGCAACAAATACTATTCAAATAGCTGAATATTTGGTTGAAAATGATTTAGTGTAGACTCTTTTTAATCTTAAAATAAGATAAAGCCCTTGTAATAAACAAGGGCTTTTTTTATGGTATTCAATCTTGCTTAATAAATGTCATCTTATAAGTCGTGGCAGCAAGTTTCATAATGGTTTTATAAATATATTCGCAAACCTGTTTTTCGCCTTTAATATTTATTAAATCGATGGTGTCTTCAGGAGTATGATATTGTGGATGTCCACCAGTGTGCATCCCTAAAACAGAAATTTCTTTTTTATAAAAAGACACATGATCAGATCCGCCAACAGAACCTGCATGTACTACAGGGTTTAAACCTAACGACTTTCCTAATTCTGACATAAAATTTACGCCATCAGGAAATGTGCCTGCACCTCCCATATAAACCTGTTTTTGGTCATTTAATCTTCCAACCATATCCATATTAATCATTAATTTAATTTGAGATATAGGGACTAATGGATTTTCTACAAAATATTTACTTCCTAATAAGCCTTGTTCTTCAGCTCCAAAAGCAATAAACAAAACACTTCGTTTTAATTGTTGTTGTTGAGATGCTATTTTTTCGGCTATTTCTAATAATGCAGCAGTACCACTGGCATTATCGTCAGCTCCATAATGTATCGTGTTTTTTTTATCCGATTTAGACGATGGCCCTCCGAGGCCTAAATGATCGTAATGAGCTCCTAGGACAATATATTCATTTTTTAAAATAGGATCGCTCCCTTCAATAAAGCCAATAACATTACATGTTTTTACAATGGGTTTCTTATCAATTCCTTTTTCTACACGCAATGCCGCTTTAAAGGGTTGTTTATACTTCTTTTTAATGGGGATAACACCGATTTTTTTAAATTCGCCTTCTATATATTTTACAACCCGTTTGTTCGCTTTGCCTCCTGGATATCTTCCTCCATTTACTTCTGAGGTTAAAAATAATATATGGTCTTTTAGTTCGTTTTCTGTTATTTCTACTTGAGAAAATACACTAAAACAAACAACATTTAATAGTAGAAAGAAAATCTTTTTTTTCATTGCTTTTTTATAATTTATTTAGAAGGTTTAAAGGTATAATAAACATCACTAATATTCGTGCGAATACAATAAACATTAACAGTATACGTAAATGATTTTGTTTATTTTTGAAAAGCTTAAAACACATTCGTCATGAAAAAAACAATAACAAACCTTTTAATCCTCTTAATATTAGTGGCTTGTAAAAAAAATAACGTAGAAAAAAAAGCTGTACTTGTGAATTACCCTGAAACAAAGGTTGTAGATACTATAGACACCTATTTTAATGTAGAAGTAAAAGATCCATATCGTTGGTTAGAAGACGACAAAAGCCCTGAAACTGAAGCTTGGGTTAAAACACAAAACAAAACAACATATGGCTATTTAGATAATATTCCGTTTAGAAGTGAACTAAAGGAACGTCTTTCAAGTTTATGGAATTATGAAAAAATTAGTGCCCCTTTTGTTGAGGGCGATTACACTTACTTTTCTAAAAATGACGGTTTACAAAACCAAAGTGTGATACATAGAAAAAAAAACAATGGTGAACCTGAAGTCTTTTTAGATCCTAATACTTTTTCTAAAGATGGCACGGTATCTTTAGGAGGCACCAGTTTTTCAAAAGACGGCAGCATTTTAGCGTATTCTATTTCGGAAGGTGGCAGTGATTGGAGAAAAATTCTTGTCATGAATACTGAAACCAAAGAAATCATAGAAGACACACTTATAGATGTGAAATTCACCCAAATATCCTGGTATAAAAATGAAGGTTTTTACTATTCCAGCTACGATAAACCAGAAGGCAGTGAACTTTCAGCAAAAACAGATCAGCACAAAGTATACTACCATAAATTAGGCACGCTGCAAAAAGAAGATGTTTTGATTTTTGGAGGTACCAAGGAAGAGAAACATCGCTATATATATGCGAATGTCACCGAAGATGATAATTATTTAGTTATTGCACCTCGTGTCTCTACCTCTGGAAATAAATTGTATATAAAAGACCTTTCCGTTCCTAACAGCAAATTAATTACTGTTCTAGATCATACAGACAGTGACACCAATATCATTGAGAATGAAGGCAGCAAATTATTTCTGGTCACCAATCTTAATGCGCCAAATAAAAAAATAGTTACTGTTGATGCTTCCAATCCAACTCCGGAAAATTGGGTGGATCTCATTCCAGAAACTAAACATGTCTTAAGCCCATCAACAAGTGGAGGATACTTTTTTACTGAATATATGGTTGACGCCATTTCTAAAGTAATGCAATATGACTATAGCGGTAAATTAATTAGAGATATCAAATTACCTGGGGCTGGAAACGCGAATGGTTTTGGTAGTAAAAAAGAAGAAAAAGCAGATTATTATTCTTTTACAAACTACAACACACCTTCTAGTATTTATAAATTGAATATTGAAACAGGCGAATCTGAATTGTATTGGAAGCCTTCTATAGAGTTTAATAGTGACGATTATGAAAGTAATCAGGTATTCTACACATCAAAAGATGGCACTAAAGTTCCTATGATAATTACTCATAAAAAGGGTATCGAGTTAAATGGCAAAAACCCGACCATATTGTTTGGTTATGGCGGATTCAACATTAGCTTAAATCCCTCATTTAGTATTACCAATGCCGTTTGGATGGAACAAGGTGGTATTCTAGCAGTTCCAAATCTTCGTGGTGGTGGTGAATATGGCAAGGCGTGGCATGATGCAGGAACCAAACTGCAAAAGCAAAATGTATTTGACGATTTTATTACCGCAGGCGAATATCTCATTGAAAATAAGTATACATCTTCCGATTATTTGGCTATAAGAGGCGGCTCTAATGGCGGCTTATTAGTCGGAGCCACGATGACCCAACGTCCAGATTTAGCTAAAGTGGCTTTACCAGCTGTTGGCGTACTAGACATGCTTCGCTACCATACCTTTACCGCTGGTGCTGGTTGGGCTTATGATTATGGAACAGCAGAACAAAACAAAGAGATGTTCGAATACTTAATAGGATATTCACCGGTGCATAATGTAAAAGCAGGTGTACAATACCCCGCAACATTAGTAACTACAGGAGACCATGATGATCGTGTTGTCCCTGCACATAGTTTTAAATTTGCTGCCGAATTACAAAGTAAACAAACAGGTCATAATCCTACTTTAATACGTATTGAAACCGATGCTGGTCATGGCGCCGGAACACCTGTTAGCAAAACGATTGAGCAATATGCCGATATTTTTGGTTTTACTTTATACAATATGGGCTTTGAAGTGTTACCGACAAAAACTAAAGAGAAAATAAAAGGATAAAATCAATTTAAATTCTACCAGACCTGACAGGTTTTAAAAACCTGTCAGGTCTATTTAGAATATGCTACAAGTAAAAAACATATGCTTTCGCTATAAAAAACAAGCGGTTCTAGAAAACATTAGCTTCCATGTAAAAGCAGGTGATCATGTTTCTATCATTGGTGAAAGTGGCTCAGGAAAAAGCACCCTTTTAAAGTTACTTTATGGCACTTACGATTTAGATGAAGGGCATATTTTTTGGAATGATTCTGAAATTTTAGGCCCTAAACATAATCTTATCATTGGTCCGGAATTCATGAAATATGTTGCCCAGGAATTCGACCTGATGCCTTTTATTACTGTCTCCGAAAATATTGGTGCTTTCCTCTCTAATTTCTTCCCAGAAGAAAAACAAGAGCGCATTAACGAATTATTAGATGTTGTTGAATTAAATCCTTTTGCAAAAACGAAAGTTAAAGAATTAAGTGGTGGCCAAAAGCAACGTGTTGCTCTGGCAAGAGCCATTGCCAAACAACCTGAAATCATTTTATTGGACGAACCTTTTAGCCATATTGACAACTTTAAAAAACAGTCCTTACGCAGAAGCTTATTTAAGTATTTAAAAGAAAAGAACATTACCTGTATTGTTGCTACGCATGATAAAGATGATGTTTTGTCTTTTTCTGATCATATGATTGTATTACATAACACTGAAGTTTTAGCCAATAACACACCTAAACATTTATACGATAATCCAAAAAACAAGTTGATAGCTTCTTTCTTTGGAGAGTTTAATGAAATAAATGGTGAGATTGTTTATGCTAATCAGTTAAAAACTGTTGATAAATCAGAATTAAAAGCCATAGTAAAACAATCATATTATAAAGGGTATTTCTATTTAATTGAAGCTGATTTAAATGGTGAAATCGTGTTTTTTGAGCATGGTACACAACTTAAAAAAGGAAAAACTGTGTTTTTAAATCAGGCCTGATATTAAACTCATTTTCTATATCTTTGCATTAGTTCATTGAAACTTTCTTTTGATAAATTTTGAAAGCTATGTAAGGCAATAATGTCTTACATAACATTTAAAATTAAATATTATGAATTGGAAAATTCAAAAACTACAAAATGGGGAAACCATTATTTCAAAAGAACCCGGTAATTCTATGTTACCTTTGCTAAAGTCTAAACAACCTGTAAAACTGAAACCTATTCGATGGGAAGATTGCGAAACAGGAGATATTGTTTACTGCAAAGTTAGAGGCCATTGCTTTACACATCTTGTAAAAGGAAAAAATAACAAACGCGGCTTATTAATTGGCAATAATCACGGTAGGATTAACGGATGGACTAAAAATGTTTATGGAAAAGCAATAGAAATATTACCAATGTCATAGACATTATCTAATAAATAAAACACTCACAATACTTCTTTTTCGGCATACTGCAATCCATTTGGCAATTCAATTGAGGAGAACTCTAAATGTAATACACGTCGTCTTTTCTGAACTGTAGTCTCAGAGGAAGCATGTAGTAATAACGGTTTTAATAATTGAACACCTCCAGAACCTATCTCACTAACAAAAGGAATGGAGTTAGCTGTTATCAACTTGATTTCGGCATCATTTAATCCTTTATTATGTGAGCCTGGAATGACTTTTAGCGCACCATTTTTTACAGTAGTATCATCTAAATGAATACGCATTGAAAATGTGTTTTTAGAAACCACTTCTGGTGGTCGCACACTAATCACACCCTTTTTATTAGTCCAGCAACTAAAACCATTAGTTTCTATTTTCTCTGCAACATTAATCGGGATATCCTGATGCCATGTAACATACCAATTATCTTTAGGCGATTTATCAAAATAAATAGCTTTCGTTAAAAACACCTCTTTATCAATCGATTTTATTAGTTTTCTGAAGTTTTTATTGAATAAAATGTCTTTTAATTCTGGTATCTTTAAAAGTACTTCACGCATGCCGAAAACCTGTTCTTCATTTTGTTTAATATAAGTATCAAATCTGGTTTTAAGTTTTCTGATATCTCGTTTTGAATACACATGGTTTAAGATCCCAAAACCTTTATACTCTAATCGCTTTGCAATCGTTCTCAGGTTTTTGTCACTAATTTCAGTTTCATAGGCGTCTACAGCGTCATATAGCCGCTCTTTAATGTTTCGTTTTAAACGTTCGGGAGCAATCACTTTCACGCCTTCACCTAAACCTAGTATTTCTTTCTCCAATTCAAAATTCAACTGAACCTCTAAAGAAATTGTGACACCATAATTATCTCGACTCACCTCCTTTTGGGAATGGTGAAAAGGTTTCGTAAGCACATAAGGTGCATGTTTATGATTCACATAAAGCAAAACTGTTTCGGGTTCTAAATTGGGGCTTACTGAAACTCCAATGGCATTTTTATAGTAGATTTCAGAATTAAAACCAGTATCAAAAACAAAGGCTTTTTCACTTCGTTTGATTGAAATGATTCGGTCTAAAGCCAAATTCATTAAACCTTCATTTTTTTTGCGCTTACCAATTATAAACCAGCGATTTCTAAATTCTTTTAATAAGTATGGATGGTAAGTAAATGTGCTTTCCTGTCGTGCTTTAAATGACTGATAAGTGATTTCTATCGCTTGTTTTTTTAATATAAATTGATAGAGTTCATCTAAAAACTCTAAACCTTTTAAATTTTCATTCTTCTCAAAGTCAATCAAAGATTTTTCCTGTGTTTTTTGAGTATAAACATGATCTTCTAGTTTCTGTACCATACTTCCCAATTCAGCAAAATGAGAAAAGCCCTGAAATTGTTTTAAAAACGAAACAGCTTCCGATAGTTTGGTTAAATCCTGATTAGAAATAGGGCTATTCGTGATGCTATAATTTTCATCATCATACTTATAAAATTTTCTATTATAAACTACAATTGGCGCATTGTATCCTAACTTATCACTGCGCATCATTTGCAAGTCCAGCTGTACTGTTCGCTTACTCACGTCTATATCTTTTCCTTCATATTCATAGAGTGCATCAGAAACAGCTTCAATCAAATCGCCAAGCGTCCATTGTCTAAAGTTATTTTGAAGGCATTTATCTATGGTTTTGTAACGAATTAATGCATTTTTGTTAGAAGCCATTTTACTAAAAAATTAAGTTGAAATAAAAGTAAAAAATTACTACGCAATAAATATGCGTAAATACAAAAAATGATGAAATTTGAAATTATTTCGAGGCTTATGTTGCTTTTTTCAAAAAAAGTTAATACTACGTATTAAGAGCTCGATTTTTTAGAAAACAAAAAAATAAATTTTGAAAATTGAAAAATAAATCTAAATCTTTGCATCGCAATAAAGCAAAAAAACAAGTTTAACTAAAATCGAAGCTATGTGTTTATTTATATCATATCAAGACAATCCGAAGGGCATAGTGCCTTTTGTGATGCTTCGTGATTATCGTTAGATAAACTTTTCAAATTATAAATGAAAAATCCGAAGCAACTTAAAACTGTTTCGGATTTTTTGTTTTCAGTCGTTAGTAATTCTGCTAAGCATTTTCCAAAAACAGTTTAAAATTAAAGTCAAAAGACTCAATTCATGAAATTGAATCTTAAAAAACTTTACAAAACAATTTATTAAAATTAAAACAATGGACACACATTTGTTAAACAACTATGTGCTAAAAGCCATCGATGCTTATCCATACGATTTAGAAGAAACAGTAGAAAATTTAAACTACGCCTTATCATACGAATCCAATAATGCTTACGCACTTTTCTTAATGGGGAAATTACAAGCTGAAAAAATTGGAGATTTTGAAATAGCAAAGTTGTATTTCGCTGAAGCTTTGGCATCAAAAATGGATTTTCAAAAGGTATATCCAAAATATATTCAAACCCTATTATGGAATGACGATCTGGATGAAGCTCAAAAATTAATAGACTTTGCATTAACCGTAAAAGGCATAGATAAAGGTGCTATTTGGGACAAACAAGGTCAGCTTTTTGAAATAAAAGAAGCATACAAAGCCGCTATAAAAGCATATAAAAAAGCAAAAACATTTGGGTATAACGACTCTTTTATAAGCTATATCAATAATGAAATTAGCAGAATAAAAGACAAAGTAAAGCCAAAGAAAAACACTTCTAAGAAAAAGAAGTGCAAGAAGAAAAAAAAGTAAAACAATATTTATTACGCAAAAACATTGCGCAATAGTATAAAATATTTGCAGAGTAATCATAAAGAAGTCTTATTAGTTAGACTTTGGTAGTAGCACTCCACCAGACGCGGACGCTGGTGGGGTTTAATAGAAAACGTTCATTAAAATATTAAATTGGAAGTATTGAGCAATTGGTTGGCTCGTCAGACTGTAAATCTGATTTCATTATGAACATGTAGGTTCAAGTCCTACTACTTCCACATCAAGCAAGTCTTGTTACGTGTTTCGGTATAACACTATTGTATAAATCCTTACTGTTTAGTATAAGGTTTTTATATTCAACTTGACTTGAAGGCTTCGGTTATTTGCCAAATAATAATCACCAATCTATCGGTCGTGGGTTCGATTCCCACTCTCATCAATTTGAGATAGTTCAGTCTGGTTAGAACAATAGATTCAAGTGTAGGTTCGAATCCTACTCACGCAAATGCGTGATGGCGAAACTGGCAGACGCACTGTATTTAGGTTACAGTTTGAAATGGACTCAAAATCCATCTTTACAAAGAAGGTCACTTTTAAAAATAGACCACCAAGTGGGTCGCACTTTAAACGGCAAAAACAAAGTGAAATTAAACCAGCACAAGCAACTTGTTGCTTGAGCAGTCCAGAAAACACCTTGAGATACAGTTGTATTACAAATCGTTTTAAATTTCCTTTTTATGGATTCATTTGTCAAAAGAGAATGGTAACCTATCACAAATCAAATTGACAAAACATCTCTAAAAACGACTCTTGAAATACTTTTAATCACTTGTATTTCCGTAGTTAGAAAGATCGTTTTCTTTTGCTTTGTTTTAACTCAGAATAGTCATTCTCATAAGAGAATTCTATTATAAATGTTTAATCGTTCCGAAGTAAAAAAAGAAACAGCGGAACAAAAAATTAGAAATCATGAAAAAAGTAAGAATTCATGCAGGTTTTGTAGGTTTAGTGTTTAAAAATGGTAATTACGCTCGTGTTATTACCGCTGGAAAACATTGGATAAGATTTAGTGAGCGCGTTATAAAATATGACTTGACCGTTCCATTTCAAGCACCAAAGGCATTAGAGATCTTACTTAAAGATCAAGCTTTGTCCGAAATGTTAATCGTCATCGAAGTAAAAGATAATGAGATTGTTTTGGTTTACGAAAACAGTAACTTCAAACGCTTATTGACCGCTGGTCGCTATACCTTTTGGAATAGCTTGATTGATTATAAATTTGAGACTGCCGATTTGGGCAAAATTGACATCATCGAAGATATTAGCAAAGCATTGTTTAACAACATACAATTGCGTCCATATATTCGTGTATTTGAAGTTGCAGCTTACGAAAAAGCTATCATGGTTGTCGACGACGAGTTCGTTAAAACCCTTGAACATGGCACATATCATTTCTGGAAAAACGAGCAAACCATTAAAATAGTGAAAGCAGATATGCGTCAATTGCAATTAGAAATAGCTGGTCAGGAATTGTTAACTAAAGACAAAGCAACCGTTCGTATTAACTTTTATGCACAATACAAAGTCACAGATATTGAAACAGCTTTGATGCGAAACAAAGATTACGAAAAGCAATTATACATCACATTGCAATTAGCATTACGAGCATTTGTAGGCGCTTACACATTGGATGAATTGTTAGAGCAAAAAGAAACCATTGCTGAAGCAGTTTTAAAAGATGTAAAAATGCAAGCAACCAAATTAGGTGTTAATGTATTACACACAGGTATGCGAGATGTCATTTTACCAGGCGACATGAAAGATATCATGAACCAAGTATTGATCGCACACAAAAAAGCGCAAGCCAATGTGGTAACAAGACGTGAAGAAACAGCTTCTACAAGAAGCTTATTAAATACTGCAAAATTAATGGAAGACAACACCATGTTGTTCAAATTGAAAGAGATGGAATATGTTGAGAAAATTGCCGACAAAATTGGAGAAATTACAGTTGCTGGGAACGGCAATGTGATTGAACAGTTAAAAGATATTTTCTCTGTGAATAAATAGAATAAGCCTGCAAGTTTAATAAAAACTCTTGCAGGTTTTATTAAACTTTAAGCTACGCAAAAACATTGCGTAATACACTATAACATTTGTAGTGTCATTAAAAATAAATTATGAAAACACATACTAAAATTACAGGATACGATTTAATCGCATTAGGATTTAGACAAGGCAAATGGATGAAAGAAGCCATTACATATATAAACGAAAACAAACTCGAAAATGAGGCAATAACAACCTATTTAGAACAATTTAAGTCACCGGATCCAATAGCGCTACACGAGAAACCAATTGATTTTTCAATTAATATCAAAGCAGAAAACGAATTGGAAGAAGACAATGTTTCTAAAGTAATCAACTCCATGCAGACTTTAATGAAAACACCAACTTTAGTTGACGGAGCTATTATGCCAGATGCTTGTCCAGCAGGTCCTGACGGAACGATTCCAGTTGGCGGTGTTGCGGTGGCGAAAAATGCCATTCACCCAGGCATGCATAGTGCCGATATCTGTTGCTCGGTGATGCTAACAGATTTTGGCAAAGCAAACCCAAAAGACATCTTAGATACAGCACATGCTAACACTCATTTTGGCCCTGGCGGACGAGATAGAAATTCACAGTTTAGATTTCCGAAGGAATTATTGGACGCTTTTGAAGCAAACTACTTTTTGAATGATGGAAATATGATTCAGATTGCGAGATCTCATTTAGGAACGCAAGGTGATGGCAACCATTTTTTGTTTGTTGGAATCTCTAAAAAAACAGGAAACACCATGTTAGTTACACATCATGGGTCCAGAGGTCCGGGAGCAAGATTGTATACTAAGGGGATGAAAATCGCTGAACGTTTTAGAAAAGAACTATCTCCAGATACTAAAAAACAAAACGCATGGATTCCTTTTGAAACTGAGGAAGGTCAATCATATTGGAGTGCTTTGCAAGTCATAAGAGATTGGACAAAGGTCAATCATGAAGTGATTCATAATTCAGTAGCTGAAACTTTAGAAATTGATATTGAAAACAGATACTGGAACGAGCATAACTTTGTATTTAAGGATGGTGACTTATTTTACCATGCCAAGGGAGCAACACCTTTAGACGCTAAGTTTATGCCAGATATTACCGGCCCGAGGTTGATTCCGTTAAATATGAGTGAACCTGTATTAATTGTTGAGGGATCTACTACCAAAACCAATTTGGGATTCGCGCCTCATGGAGCAGGTAGAAATGTAAGTAGAACACAACACAGAAAGAGCAAAACAGGAACCATTATGCAAATTTTTAAAGAGGAAACAAAAGGTTTAGATGTTCGGTTTTTCTCTAAAGAAATTGATATTACAGAATTGCCTAGTGCCTACAAAAGTGCAAAGGCAGTTAGAAATCAAATGGATGAATACGGTTTAGGAACTGTCATTGACGAAGTGATGCCATATGGTTGCATTATGGCAGGCGATTGGCAGAAAAATGCACCTTGGAAAATTAAAAGACGACAAGATAAAAGAAATAGAAAATGAATACTCCAGGATTACGTGCTGTAATTCAGCAATTAAAGGAAACTAACTTAAAAGAAAATGCCTATTTAGGTTTTTTTTATAATGATGATGAAACTTGTTATGTAAAAGCAAACAAAGAAGGCTTGGAGCTCTATGCAACTAAGCTTCTTGAAGCGAGTTTAGAAATGGATAGCAGAGTATTTATTGAAAATAAAAAAGAGGTCTTTAATTTATCTCTCAAAGAGCTTATTAAGGATTCTGATTTTCAATTTTCTTTTATTGAACTTGTACATAAAACAAAAGCTGAAATATTAGAACCTGTTAAAGAAGAGCATAATCAAACTTGGAAAGATGAGTTAGCAGGCTATATAATTATTGGTTGTTTTATTTTCGTTTTAATCTCAATGCTTACTGGTTTTGTAACCATTATCACTTGGTTTTTTTGAAGGAAAAATAAATCTTAGAAATGGGAAAACGAAATAAAAGATAAATAATGCTTGGAATTTAGAATCTATAAGCGAACTTATTCTATTCTTAAAACAGAACAATTCATAGAAAAAAAGTGGACTGGCGAGAGTTAGTCTGCTTTTTCATTTTTAACTAATCTGATTGATTATAAATTTCTGCTCCCTAAATACTACTTCTTCTCCAACCCTTTTTCCAATCAACAACTGTCCAATTGGTGTACTGGGAGAAATAGCATAAAACCGAACACCGTCAATAGTTAATTCTCCAACACTAATCGCAATAAAATAATTAGATTGAGAGGTATAAACGGCACTTCCTAAACCTATGACCTTTAATGTTTTAGAAATATCTATTTTAAATAGAATTTCTTTGATTTTTTGAATTTCGGCTAATTGGTTCCCTGCCTTTTCGCGTTCTAACTGTAGCATAGCACGTCCCGTTTCATGCTTATCTCCTGCACTGCTTTTAGTTTCTGAAGTTAATGAAACTTGAATTTCGTTTATAGTATTCTGTATGGTTTGAAATCTACTATTTATAACATCCAAACATTGCGAATAGAGATCTTCTTTAATTTTTAAGGGGTTTTCCATCATTCATTCTTAAGATAATCTAGCGGCCCAAAATAGTTCATTTGTTTTACAATCCAAGTTTTTCTGGATTGAATATAGTTTGATGCCGGATTTGCTTTGTAAACTCTCGGATTTGGCAAAATAGCAGCAATGGCAGCAGCTTCTAACTGTGATAATTTACTTGCTGGTTTTTTAAACCAATACTTCGATGCAGCTTCTGCTCCATAAATCCCATGACCCATTTCTATACTGTTTAAATAGACCTCTATGATACGTTCTTTGGTCCATACCCATTCAATTAAAAAAGTAAAATAGACTTCTAATCCTTTACGAAACCAACTACGTTGGGGCCATAAAAAAACATTTTTTGCCGTTTGCTGCGTGATCGTGCTAGCGCCCTTTAATCTTTTACCTTTTTTATTATTCTCATAAGCTTTTTCAATCGCTTTTATATCAAATCCTTTGTGGATTAAAAAGTTTTGATCTTCACTACAAATAACTGCTAACTGTAAGTTTTTAGAAATAGCATCAATCGACACCCAATCATGTTTCCAAAGAGTCTCTTTCTTAACATCTGAGTTTTCCAAATGTCTTATAACCATAAGAGGCGTAATAGGGACAGGCACCCATTTATATAGAAAAACTAATCCTATAGATACTATAAAGAACCATAATATAATTTTAAATATAAATTTAAAAAAACGCTTTATCAACTTGATTTTTTATTTTTAAGATTCCTTTTTACTTAGATCCCCGCTGGAGTTTGTCTTGAGTACTTCGACTACACTCAGTATAAACTAAAGTCGAAAGGCGGGAATGACAATTCCAACAGAAACCACGAGGCTAGCCTCGTAGAATTGTTTTAGACTAAATCTGCTAATTCTTTTCCGACTAAACTCCCGATAGCAACACCCATACCTCCTAAACGAACACCACAAAACACATGGTTTGATATGTGTTTTACAACTGCTTTTTTCTGATTGCCCAATCCCATAATACCGCTCCACCTATGATCAATTTCAAAACTAGCTGCTGGCAAAATAGTTGTTTTTAAAAGCGCCTCCAATCTATTTTGGATTAAAATTGTTTGATTAAATTCTATCGTTTCTTCTCCTTCAAAATCAAGATGTCGACCACCGCCAAGCAATATTCTATCATCAATATTTCTAAAATAATAATAACCTTTATCTAAATGAAATGTCCCATTTATATGAAGGTTTTTAATAGGCTTCGTAATTAACACTTGAGCGCGAGCTGGTTTTACATTTTCACCTAATAATTGCGATGCAAAACCATTAGTAGCTATTAATAGCTTAGATGTTGAAAACTCAAATTGATTGGTTTTTATTTTTACCGTATTGATATTTTCTGAAAAACTTTTAACAGTCATATTGTTAAGAATTTTTATTCCCTTTTTTAACACCAATTGTGTTAATGATACCATCATTTTTCCTGTATCAATTTGTCCTTCAAATTGATTGAAAATATATTTGTTCTCTATATTCTGAAATTTAAAACTATTAGGCCTTACGCTAAATACATCATCTTTAAATATAGGTTGAAGTAACTTGTTGATGTCTGTTTTTTTTGAAAGGCATTGCTCCAATAAACTATCTTCTTTTGTAAAACTCATAGCCCCCAAGTTCTTGATAGTTAATCGTTTTATCCCCTAAAGTTCTACGCAATAATTGCAGACCAACCATTCTTTTTTTTACGAGTTCTAAAACTTCAGCTTCAGTATGTGATTTTAAATCTTCAAGAATTTCGCTTAGACTACCAAAGCAAGCAAATCCGGCATTTTTAGTACTCGCTCCTTGGGGTAAAACACCCCTTTCCAGTACTAAAATATTGGCTTTAGGAAAGCGTTCCTTTAAATTTAAAGCACAATTTAAACCAACAATACCACTACCTACAATGGTAAAATCCACATTAGTCAACCAGCTTTTTATTTCCCAATACGATAAATTCATCTTACGAAATTACAGTTTTCGTGTTAAGAACAGAAGTACTCGGCTCACAATAATATAAAAAGGATATGGTGTGTTTTACCTTTATGTGGCTATTTAATTCTCCAAGTATATCTACATTGTCTCTAAATAGAGACCTTCATCTGCATTAACAATCTAAATTTTCATGCTTTTTCATCTAAAGGTATTTCAATAGTAACTACCGTACCTCTATTAAGAGCACTATCTATGACAAACTTTCCATTAAGCTGCTCTATTCTATTTTTTATATTGGAAAGCCCTATGCCGCCTTGTGCTTCCTCTACATTAAAGCCAGTACCATCATCTTCAAATAACAACTGAAACATTTTTTCATAAATAGTAAGATGCAAATCAACGTTTTTTGCATTTGCATACTTTATGGTATTAGTAAATAGCTCTTGAATAATCTGGTAGATTTGTATTTTAACCGCTTCAGATAAATTGTTTATTTTTTCCTCAGGATGTGTTAAAAAAGCTATTGAAAAATCTACATTTTGTTTTATGCTTTGAACATATCCATCTATAAGTGCCGTAAAAGCATTTTCATTAAACTTTTTAGGGATAAGGTCATGAGAAATGTTACGAACCAACTCATACGTTTCATCAACTTGGAGTATGACTTCCTGACCCTCTTTATTCAAACTTTTCATGTTGGACATTCGTAATTTGATTCCTGCTAAATTACCTCCAATACTGTCGTGTAATTGTTGAGCTATTCTGGTTCTTTCCTCTTGTTGAGCACCTAGGGATGTTCTTGCTAATTTTAGTTCCTGTTCACTTAAAAGAGATGCTATTTTACGGTTGTTTAATTCTTTTTGTTTTGTATTCAGTTGACTTTGTGTCTGTAATTTTTGATAGTAAACATAAAGTAAAGCCAAAACAGGAATTAAAAGAGCTAAGAACCCATATAAAAATGCTTGTTTAATCGTTTTTTGGCGACTTATTTCCTTCTCTTTCTGTAAAGTTTGGTATTTGTATTCCAAATCTTTGATGACTATGCTATTCTGTTGTTTTAAAACCTTATTAGAAACATTCAAATATTGGGTCAATAGATTATAAGCATTTTTATAATCACCTTTTGCATAAAAAACACGTCGCAAATCATTTATTATCTTTTTTTGAAGTTCAAAGCGGTTCCATTGTATGGCATTGGTATAAGCCATGGAGAGTATTATCTGTGCATCTTCATACCTGCCGAGCTCTGTGTATATTTTTCCAAAATTTAAAACCGCTTCAATATAAAGGTCATAATAGTTATGTTCCAAACTACGATCCATAACGCTCTTAAAAATATCTAAGGATTCATTTAGTTTTTCTTTTTCCCACGCTATAAGTCCTTTATATAATTCTATTTTTAAAATTAGTTTTAAAGATTTTTCTGAACTAGCTAAGGCTTCATCAAAAAACACAGTAGCCTCAGCTATATTGTTCTGCATATACTTCAAAGCTCCTAAGCAATAGTTTGCCTGTGTATTTAGCTCATTATCTTTAATAGATTTTGAACATTCTTGAAATAGAGCTTCTGCCTTTTTATAATCCTCTTTTTGAAAGTACACTTTTCCCAAGCCCAATTTCAACCATCCTAACTCTGAATACTTTATAGAGTTTTTGACCATGGAAATACCTTCTATATACGCTTTAAGAGCATTTTCATAAAGCCCATTCATATACATTCCATCACCGAGAAGCCTTTTGGCCTTAATTTGATATGAATTATAATTATTTAGTTTTTCATCTGTATGAGAAATAACCGAATCTATTTTTTTAGCATAGAATACTATAGAATCTGTTGTTCCTGCACGAACATGTGTTATTCCAATATTATATATCAAATTCAGTTTTTTATCTATATCTGTTTCGTGTTTTAGTTGATGATAAACGGAATCTGGAATAATATTAGGCATATAGCCAAAGGCCTTAAAATTAACCTTTTCTTGGCCAATAACTGTGTTAAAACAGAGGAGTAACACTAAGAAAATTACGGTATTGTCTCTATATTTTTGACAAGGAAAGACCTTCTTTGTATAATGACTCAATATGGTACTAGTTTTTAAATTTCAAGTAATAAAAAAACTCCGAAATTGCTTTCGGAGTTTTATGATTTATTCTTCTATTTCTTCTTTTTCTATTACAAAGTCTTCCATAAACTTGGTGGTATAATTTCCAGCTAAATAATCTGGATGATCCATAAGTTGCCTGTGGAAAGGAATCGTGGTTTTAATACCTTCTATTACAAATTCGTCTAGAGCGCGCTTCATTTTATTAATAGCCTCTTCCCTTGTTTGCGCTGTTGTAATTAACTTAGCAATCATAGAATCGTAATTCGGCGGTATCGCATAACCAGCATAAACATGTGTATCTAGACGCACACCATGACCCCCTGGGGCATGTAACGTCGTTATGACACCTGGTGATGGACGAAAACCATTAAATGGATCTTCTGCATTTATACGACATTCAATAGAATGTAATTTAGGCGTATAATTTTTTCCGGAAATTGGTACTCCCGCAGCTACCAAAATTTGCTCACGAATTAAGTCGAAATCTATCACTTGTTCAGTAATAGGGTGTTCTACCTGAATACGTGTATTCATTTCCATAAAATAGAAATTGCGATGCTTGTCTACCAGAAACTCTATGGTTCCTGCACCTTCATATTTAATATACTCTGATGCTTTAACAGCTGCCGTTCCCATGTCAGTACGAAGTTTTTTCGTCATAAAAGGAGATGGCGTTTCCTCTGTTAATTTTTGATGACGACGTTGGATTGAACAGTCTCTTTCTGATAAGTGACATGCTTTACCTCGAGAATCTCCAACAATTTGAATTTCTATATGCCTTGGCTCTTCAATAAGCTTTTCCATATACATATCGTCGTTACCAAATGCTGCCTTACTTTCTTGCCTTGCTGAGTCCCATGCATCTTTTAATTCTTCGGGTTTCCATACGGCACGCATACCTTTACCACCGCCTCCGGCAGATGCTTTTAACATAACAGGATACCCTGTTTCTTTTGCTATTTTTTCACAATCTTCAAACGTTTGTATAACCCCATCACTTCCTGGAACACACGGTACACCCGCAGCTTTCATAGTCGCTTTAGCATTCGCCTTATCGCCCATTCTATCGATCATCTCCGGCGAAGCACCAATAAACTTTATGCCGTGTTCGTCACAGATTTTTGAAAATTTAGCGTTTTCGGATAAGAAACCATATCCTGGGTGAATAGCATCAGCATTAGTAATTTCTGCTGCTGCTATTATATTAGACATTTTTAAATAGGACTCACTACTTGATGCCGGACCTATACAAACAGCTTCATCTGCAAATTTAACATGCAAACTTTCTTCATCTACCGTTGAGTAAACAGCTACCGTTTTAATACCCATCTCTTTACAGGTTCTAATAACACGTAGCGCTATTTCTCCTCTATTGGCTATTAATATTTTTTTGAACATAACTTGTTGAATTAAAAATTACAAATTCCAATCGCCAAATTCCAAACATTGGATTTTGAGATTTGTATATTGGAATTTTTAATAGGTTATGACGGGTCTACTAAAAATAGTGGTTGATCAAATTCTACAGGTGAAGAATCGTCAACTAATATTTTAACTATTTTTCCAGAAACTTCAGATTCAATTTCATTGAAAAGTTTCATGGCTTCAATAATACAAAGTACATCACCTTCTGCGATGGTTTGTCCAACCTCAACAAATAAAGGTTTATCTGGTGATGGTTTTCTATAAAAAGTCCCAATGATTGGAGACTTAATCGTGATGTATTTTGAGTCTGCATCTGCTGCAGGTTCTTTTGTTTCAGTTTTTGTAACTTCTGCTATAGCTGGCTGTACAGCAACTGGAGCAGCCTGAGGTATATGAGCGGCAGGAACCTGATGCACAATTGTTGTGTCTGATTCTGATCCTGTTTTAATGGTGATTTTAATATCATCCATCTCTAATTTAACCTCACTTGCACCAGATTTGGCAACAAACTTGATTAAGTTTTGAATCTCTTTTATATCCATAATTTTGCAATTAGTTAATGGTTAGTTTATTGAATTATATGCCCATTTTAAATAAATGGCCCCCCAATTAAATCCGCCTCCAAAAGCGGCAAATATTATATTATCTCCTTTTTTAAGTTTTGATTCGTAGTCATTTAAAAGCAAAGGTAACGTTGCAGATGTTGTATTGCCATATTTTTCAATGTTCATCATGACCTTTTCTTCTTCTAAATTCATACGTTGTGCAGTGGCATCAATAATTCGCTTATTTGCTTGATGCGCTGCCAGCCAAGAAACATCGTCTTTCGTTAAGTTGTTTCGTTCTAACACTTTAATAGTTGCATCTGCCATATTGAATACCGCATTTTTAAATACCGTTCTTCCTTCTTGAAAAACATATTGCCCACCTTCTTCCATAGTTTCTGGTGTTAACGGAAATGAAGACCCTCCATAAGTAGCTCGTAGAAACTCTCTACCAGAACCATCACTTCTTAAATATTCGTCTTGAAGTCCTAAATTCTCTTCATTAGGCTCAAATAAAACAGCGCCTGCTCCATCACCAAAAATGATACAAGTAGCTCTATCTTCATAATTAATAATGGAGGACATTTTATCTGCTCCAATTAATAATACATTTTTATACCTACCTGATTCTATATAACCTGAGGCTACCGACATCCCAAACAAAAAACTAGAGCACGCCGCATCCATATCAAACGAAAAGGCATTAATTGCTCCAATATTAGATGCTGTAAAAGCTGCAGTTGAGGCTGCTTTCACATCTGGTGTTGCCGTAGCGACAATAACAAGTTCTATATCTTTGGGATCAATACCTCTTTTATCAATAAGGTCTTGGGCAGCTTTAATAGCTAAGTAAGACGTTCCTTTTCCCTCGCCTTTAAGAATCCTGCGTTCTTTTATTCCTGTACGAGAGGTAATCCATTCATCATTTGTATCAACCATAGTCTCAAGAATTTGGTTGGTTAATACATATTCTGGCACATATGCGCCTACAGCTGTAATTGCTGCTGAGATTTTACTCATAATTTTATAGTTAATTAGACCAAAAAATCATTAGAATTGGACAAAAAAGTTCAAATTTTGGTGAAAACTACTAAATTTTAGTTTAATAACACACAAATAAATTGTTTTTGTCTTAGAAAAAACACTTCATAAAAAAAAACGCTCACATGTGAGCGTTTTATTATATGCGTGCATACTATTTATGCTACGTTTTCTACTTCTGAGTTATCAATTAAAACTTGACCTCTGTAGTATAATTTCCCTTCATGCCAATGAGCTCTGTGGTATAAATGAGCTTCTCCAGTTGTTGGACATGTAGCAATCTGTGGCGCAGTTGCTTTGTAATGTGTTCTTCTCTTATCTCTTCTTGTTTTTGAGATTTTTCTTTTAGGATGTGCCATTTTTTATATTTATTTATCCGTTAATAGTTTCTTTAATGTATTCCAACGAGGATCGATATCCTCTTTTTCTTTATCTTCTTTAAGTTTTGGACTTAATTCTTCTAGCTTTTTAAGTATGTCTGAATTTAAAGTGCCATCTTCAACTCCTGGATGTACTCTTTTATTTGGTACAGCAAGGACAATTAATTCGTAAATGTATTGTTGTATATTAATTTCATAAGTCCCGTGAGGAATTATAAGAATATCAATATGTTCATCATTATACGCATCTCCAAAATTCACCACTAAATCAAACTCATTTTCTATAGTTTGATTATATGGTTCGTTTGTTAAATCACAATTAACATTAACCCATCCTGAAACTTTAAAATGCAATTCAAGTAATGTTGTTTTTTTTTCTAGTTCAACATTTACATGGATATTTACATCATTAAATTCTTCATACTCAAAATATTCAAAGAACGCTTGTTCAATCTTGTACTCAAAAAGATGTTTCGCTATTTTTAACCCTACAAATGGAATTGTAAACTCTTTCAAAGGCTTCATTCTCTCATCTATTTTGAGCCTGCAAATATATGAATTTTTATGTTATGCAACATTACTTATAAACATTTTTTTGTTTATATCTATCTCTTTGCTTTTTTTAACGGATTTGAGGTAAGTTCTTCATAATCAAATCTATTCTTATATATCTGTATGGCGGAAAAAATAGCTTCCTTAAACGAGCTTGAATCCGCGGTTCCCTTTCCTGCTATTTCATAGGCGGTGCCATGATCTGGCGAGGTTCTTACTTTATTTAGGCCTGCTGTAAAATTAACTCCTTGACCAAAAGATAATGTTTTAAAAGGAATTAAACCCTGATCGTGATATGTGGCAATTATAGCATCGAAATTTTTATAATTACTAGACCCAAAAAAGCTATCTGCTGCATAAGGCCCATACACTAATTTTCCTTCTTCTTTAATCTTTTTAAGTGTAGGCCTTAAAACGTCATCATCTTCATGGCCAATGACACCATTATCGCCAGTATGTGGATTAATCCCCAAAACAGCAATTTTAGGCTTACTTATTTTAAAGTCTCTTTTAAGAGAATCGTAAACCGTATTTATTTTTTTCACAATTAAGTCTTCCGAAATATGCTCAACAATATCTTTTACGGGCACATGGTCTGTTAACAATCCTACTCTTAATGAATCGGTTACCATAAACATTAAACTTTCTCCTTCTAGTTGTTCTGCTAAATAATCGGTATGTCCAGGAAACTTAAAGTCTTCCGATTGAATATTATGCTTGTTTATTGGAGCAGTGACTAAAACATGAACGTCATTATTTTTTAACGCTTTTGTTGCTGCTTCTAAAGACTTTATAGCATACTCACCTATTTTAACATCGGCTTTCCCAAATTCAATTTTAACAGGGTCATTCCAGCAATTAAACACATTAACTTTTCCAATTGCTAATTGACCTATATTATTAATATTATGGAAATTAATACTAGATTTAAAATGAGTTTTAAAAAAATTCATGGTTTTTGCTGAAGCAAAAATTACTGGTGTGCAAAAATCCAAAATTCTTGCATCTTCAAATGTTTTTAAAACTATTTCACCACCAATACCATTTAAATCTCCTATCGATATTCCTACTATTATATTTTCTGTTTGTACCATTAAAATAACAACTTTTGTTCGTAATTTTGACCCTATACCAAATTAGCGTCTAAATAACCTATTGTATTTGTTTCTTTTTTGTTCATATTTCAATATAAAATATAACTGTAACTAATGCTATGCTTAGATTTCCTATTTTATCTGAATAAAAATAATTCAAAATAATGACGCTTGTTTTGAATGTCATTTGGTATGGCAAATTTAACCAAATAAAAAGAGAATAATATGTTTACAGGAATTATTGAAGATATGGGTGTTGTTTCTAACTTAAAGGAAGAGTTGGATAATCTCCACATATCTATTAAAAGCAATATAACAACAGAATTAAAGATTGATCAGAGTGTGGCTCACAATGGTGTATGTTTAACGGTTGTAAATATTAATGATGATGAATATACAGTTACAGCTATAAAAGAAACACTAGACAAAACAAGTCTTAATACTTTAAAAATTAACGATAAAGTGAACTTAGAACGTGCCATGAAATTGGGAGATAGGCTTGACGGGCATATAGTACAAGGTCATGTAGACCAAACAGCAACCTGTACTAAGATAGAAGAAGCAAATGGCAGTTGGGTATTTACGTTTGCTTATGATGCTTCTCTTAATAACATGACTATAGAAAAAGGATCTATAACAATTAATGGCACTAGTTTAACGGTTGTAAATTCAAAAAAAGACACCTTTAGTGTTGCCATTATACCTTATACATATAATCACACTAATTTTAATACTTTTAAAATAGGTACTACTGTAAACTTAGAGTTTGATGTTTTAGGAAAGTATGTCGCTAAATTAGTGTCATTGAATAAGTAGTGTCTAGCACAAAATTAAAAAAGTTTCTTTTTATAAAATTAGTCTGTTTCCGACTAGTTACTAAGTAACAATTAATGATTCTTATTCTTAATCAACAACTTTCTTACGCCATAAAATAAAGCGAAAATTATACCCATTAACACCCCTCCATCAATAGGAAGACCCGGAGGAGGCCCTGGTGGTGGTGGTGGATCTTGAGCAAAACAAGCAAAGCTTATTAATACAAATAAGACTGAGGCTAGTATTCTTTTATTTTGTACTGTCATGGGGTAACAAATGTATTAAAAAAAGCGAGTTCACAAAAAAAATATATCATTATTCGTAAAAAAACATCCATGAAACGCTATAAATCATCGTTGAAATACAAGTTTTAATCTGTTACTAGATTGTATTGATTAGCTATTTTTTTTAACAAAAAGGTATCTACATATAAAAAATAATCCTTCCTTTTTATTTTATGGGCAAAGATATATAATATTAATAATAAAAATGAATTAAATTTTAACTTCCTCTATTTTAAATGATTACAAATAATCAGCGTTAAAATCATCCGATAATACAAATGCCTTTCCTTTCTCAAAAGCTTTACCTTTTCGATAAGCTCATTTAAGAAGGTCTTTAATCTCTTCCAATATTTTTGTTTTGGTTTCTACTAAATTCTTAATGGTATAATAAAATAACAATTAACAGAAAATCACATATACACTAAAGTAACTCCTCTAAAAGTGTTCAACAAGACTAAAAAACAATGATTATCAAATGGTTATCGTCCTATGCATAGAAAAAAAGCAGAGATACTAATTGTAATACTTTTAATTTTACTGGGAAGCATTTTTCTCATAATTATAGCAATTATTGGAAGCTCTTTACTTTTATTTTTCTAATCTGATTTGTTTCCACAACCAGCTAAAACCAACACGATCAATAACACAAGGTTTGTTCGTTTAAAAAATTTCTGTCTCCCTTACAGTCTTATAACTCCCCAACAATGCGTTTACCGTGATAAGCACTAGATTGAATCCTTCCATGTACTGTCATGATATTTTCATCGGTAACCTTACCGCAGGCAATAATTTGTATCTGATTCGCTGCTTTTTTAATAAGTTCCTTAATCAATTCTTGGCCTTCTTCCCAGGTTGGTGACTTACCCGAAGTGAGTATGGCATCAATACCACCTATTCTCATTAGCCTGCCTAATTCATTCAGTGGGTCAGACACAGTATCAATCGCTTTATGAATCGTCACTTTAAGCGGAGTAGCAATACGTGTCAAGGCATCAATTGCCGAAATATCAAGTGTATTTTCCTTAGTCGTCATTCCAAAAACCACACCCTCAACACCTATATCTTTACAAACTCGAATACTTTCCTTCATTTGATCCAACTCTGAGACTGAATAAACAAAACCACCCTCTCGTGGACGTATAATGACCCTAATTGGTATTTTACAATTCTGAAAAACTGCTTTGATCATTTCAACTTCTGGTGTGACACCATCCAAATCTAAACGTGCGCAGAGCTCAATACGATCTGCTCCTTGTTTCTCCGCACGTATTGCCTGATTCAATCCTTCTACACAAGCTTCTACTAAATAATTTCTGTTCTTCATTTCTTATATTATACCATTTCTATTATAAAATCCAACATATAATTTATTTATTTTTCACTAGTTCAAATTATTTATATCGCATTTTATAACAGAACTGGTGTTGATCGTATTTAACTGCTCCTAATAAGCTTTACTTTTTATCCATCGTTTACGACCCTTCAACCTATTAGGTTGTTTTTTTATTAAAAACAACGTCTTATAACACAAATAAAAACCGATACTTACAATAAGCATCGGCTAAAAGCTAAACTCGTTCAAATTATTATAAATTCAAACTTGATATAAAAGTCGCTTATTTTAAGTCATGTTTATTTAACTAAATATCACAAAAAAACTTATTAAAAAACTATTTTTCTGATATTTCTAGGGGTTCACCTTTCATTACGTTAATACCGTTTTTGATATTTAAAACAGTCAAAATAGTCGGTGCTATTTGATTACTATATAATTGTTCTGCATGTGTAACTTCACCTAGGTTTTTAATGTTTTTTCCAAAAGCTATCATCCATACTTGTCCAGCACCTTTAATTTCACTTCCATGACTTTTCCATGTTTCCAATGGCTGGGTTCCTCTTCCATGGTCTGTAGTAATAATAAATACCGTATTGTTTTTATAGAATTCATCTTTCTCAGTAAATTCCCATAATTCTTTTATTAAAGCATCCGTATTATGTGCAGATTTCAAATAAGCCTCATAGTTCCCATCATGGGCAAAATCGTCTGTTTCTCCATATGAAATGTAAACGACTTTAGGGTGAACTCTTTTTATATACTCTACAGCATAATGATGCGTAAACGCATCCAGACGAACCGTTTCCCAAAGTCTGGGAATCTCAGGCTGTAGCTCATTTAAAAACTTTTCTATATCCGATAAATCACTTCCTTTCGCAATTTCAAAACCAGCATTAACAGGAATTCCTGAGCGTTCTTCATTGATAATATAAGGAAACACATCCCAGCTCCCAAAAGCAACTACTTTTCCTTTATACTGTGGCAAATTATTGATGATTTCTAAAACTGTTTTGTTGGGGTTGTTTATTTTATCATTGCTAGCAATGTTCTTATCATCAGCTTTTCCAGAAAGGATTTCATTGTATCCAGGGTAAGAAAACCACATGGTGTTAGTTAAATCCATCTTACTCCCTAACGTTCTGTTACCATGAATTTGCCCCATTTCAACAACTTCATTCCAAAAAAATGGCATTAATGCTTCACGTCTCTTATGGGGGGTTTCTCTCCAAAACTTTTCTTTTAAATGAGAAGCATCCTGTACATAATCCTTATGTGTAATCAAAAGTGAATCTGCACCAGAAAATAATTCTTGCCAGCGCAAACCGTCTAATGTGATTAAGATAACCTTTGTTTCTGTTTTTGATATTTTTTGAGCTACTAGAACATAGACAAAAAGGGAAAATATAATTGTTAATACTTGTGTTCTTTTCATTATTCTTTCGTTTTAATTAAAATTTGCATTTGGTCGTGCTGAGCAACTCCTACAAATGGAAATATGTAAGATTATAAGGAGCCTTATTATGCTAGTTTTTCATGATTTATTTCTGCTTTATGGTTTAAAATAGTTTATAAGTTGTGGTTCAAAATGTTAAAAAGCCTTATTTTGCTCTTTTCTTGAAATGATTAATGCTGATGATAACTGCAATACATTCCCTGAAGATACTTTAATTTTAAACACGCATACACAATCTATCCTGTTTCTTTGATTGCCTTTTTCTTTGTTTTTGTACCAGTTACTAATCTATGCCCCGTAAAAGTCCCATCACCCTAATCTCCAAAGACCGGGTGTTTCTTTTTAAGCGCTAAAAGTGAGGTCTCCATATATGTCGCATCTTTATTTATCTTTTTCAAAAGCCTGCTATCTTCGATAAACTTAATGGTCACTAATCCAGAAATGGCATCTAATGAAGCTCCTTCTTTTATTAATGTATCAAAAGTTGGTGTGTTTGCCTTTTCTAAACTATCAAAACCAATAACCACTACATACTTTGCTCTAAGGATTTCTTGAGTTTTTTCAGAAACACAAGACCATAGAAAGCATATTCCTATGGTCATGGTTATAAATATTATATGTTGATCCACTAGTCATTATCAGCAATATCCCACCAAAGTCTAGTATTTAAATCATCTGCACCCATGTTAGATACAGCCTTTTGATAGTTGGCATTATTGGTTGCCTTTACTGAATTTGGGTACTGAAAACGCACAGGAACTTTTCCTCCGTTTACTGCATCTGGGCCTGGTATTATTACCGGAATGCCAGTACGCCTCCAATCTGACCATGCCTCAAAACCAGTATAGAATAATGAAATCCATTTTTGAAGTGCAATTTTCTCAAGTTTTTCGTTAAATGTTCCGGTAAGTCCAACAGCAGTTTGAGCTATATACGCATCAACATCAAATCCTTGTAAATCATTAACAATGTCGCTCCATCCTCCAGCAATAACTCTTTCCAAATAATAAGCGAAAGAAGCTCGTATACCATTTTCATAATACTCAGAAGCATCACCTACACTTATAAATCCTTTCTCTCTCGCCTCAGCTAAAATAAATTGAAGCTCAGAATAGTCCATAATAATTGTTTGCGAAGCTGTAGCCGAAGCTTGTTCTACATTACATGCTCTACACGCCAAGAGAATCCCAAGTCTTGAAATAAAATTAGATCCTGATTCATTTGGATCTCCTGAAGGGCTATATCCTAAGGCTGCATCATCATCTAAACCATTAGGCATACCTACATAATCATCTAAATTATCTGAATAAATTCCTTTTCCGGAGTTTGAAGTAGGTTGTGCAAAAACAATCAACCTTCTATCACCTAAAGCTTTTAACCTTGTCTCTAATGTGGTGCTTAAACGAACCTCATCAAAACTACCAGAACGCGTATCGTATTTAGGCTGAGGGTTGTCTGAGTTCCATTGTAATAGAGCTGCATCTGCATTGCTTTCAAAAATAGGATATGTAGAAAAACCTCCTATAATTTCCTGCATTTCAGCAACGGCCTTAGCATTATTTACATCACTAATTCTCATCGCTAATCTTAAACGCAAAGAATTGGCAAACTTTCTCCATTTTAAAATATCGCCTCCATATAGAATATCTCCAGATATATTTTCGGTTCCTGTTAAAATGGTATTGGCCGTTTTTAAATCTGCCATAATACCATCATAAACTTCACTTTGAGGCGTAAATTCCGGCGTAATATTATCATCACTTATACCTTTTGTAGCATCGGTATAGGGAACATCACCATAGGCATCTACTAAATAAGAATATATCCATGATTTAAAAATCAAAGCAACACCATAGTAATTTTGTTGATCATCCTTGTCTTTGGTTGATCTAATAATGTTCTCTACATCTCTTAATGATGCGTAGGCATCATCATAAGGGTTTCCTGTAGGCGACCAATCGTATCTATCTCCAGATGTAAACTGTAAACGAGAAGCGTACTGTGTTACAGTAAAACCTTCTTCCCATCCTTGGCCTCCCCAATTAGATGCCATTTCTCTCATTATTCCTGGTAATAACAGCGAGGGCTCAGCACTTTCAGGAAAATTTGGATTTTTATTGATTTTTTCAAAATCGGCGGTACAGCTGATTATACATAACAATGAAAGTGTTATGAATACCAATCTTTTCATGTTTTTTAGTTTTTTCATTTTAGTATATAATTAAAAATCAACTTTTAAGTTAAATGTGAACGTTCTTGTACTTGGGTATGACATGTTCTCAATACCAGGCTGTAATGTGCCTCCTGAAACTGAAACTGTTTCCGGGTCAAAATGCGGGTTATCTGTCCAAAGAATTAAATTTCTTCCTGTTACTGAAAATCTGGCATTGTTTATTGGTAATTTATCTATAAATCTTTTTGGAAGTGTATAACCTAAACTTATTTCTCTAAGTTTTGTGTATGAAGCATCATATTTAGCTGCTTCTACATTATCTCTCTTATAGTACTGGTTATTATAGGTTCTGGCATCTACATTTGTTGTATTTGGAGTATATATGTCTGGAGATGTTTCAACAACACCCTCTCCAACAATTCCTGTTTCTCTACCAAATAATGTTTCTTTTAATTGACCCGAAGTACTACCAATGGTTTTTGTTCTGGAAACCACAATACCTCCTTGCCTTGTGTCTATTAAAAAGCTTAAATCAAAAGCTTTATACTTAAACCTATTTAGAAGACCTAATGTGTAATCGGGTGCATAATCTCCCTGATATACTAAATCGTCCGTTCTTTGCGGAATACCTTGCTCATTAAATATGATTTGTCCAAAACTAGGACTACTCTCGTCTTCCACTCTTTGAAACCCTCTTCCATAGATAGCACTTATTGATCCTCCTTCACGTGCTTGTATAAATGCACCGTTACGACTTGTTAAAGTATAGTTTACACCTCCTAAATCTGTTACTTTACTTTTATTCGTAGAAAAATTAAAAGTAGATCTCCATGAAAAGTTTTCTGTTTTTACCGGTATAAAACTGGCAATAGCTTCAAAACCATAATTTTTAACTTCTCCTGCATTAATTAATTTACTGGTATAACCACTAGCTATATCAGTGCTAATTGGTATAATTTGGTTTTTTGTAATGCCACTGTAATACGTTGCATCTAAATTAACCCTACCACTAAACAAACGTACATCTAAACCAAACTCGTAAGAGGATGTAATCTCTGGCTTTAAATTGGCATTCGGAATTAAAGATGATTCAGTTAGTACAGGATTGTCTCCAAAAGGCGTTTCATTGGTATAAAAACTAGATAATTTATAAGGATCGGTATCATTACCAACTTCTGCATATGCTGCTCTAAATTTAGCAAAAGACACAAAATCCGGTAATTCTACAAGATCACTTACAATGGCACTTAATGTTGCCGATGGATAAAAATAAGAGTTGTTATCTGTTGGCAATGTGCTGGACCAGTCATTTCTACCGGTAATGTCTAAAAACAACTTATCATCATAGGCAAACCTTGCAAAACCATACAAACTGTTAATTCTTTTTTCTTTATCATTAGAAGACACTTCTAATGGTTTTCTGTTATTATTAAAGGAATAGACTCCCGGGTTTATTAACTGAGGTGCAATGGTTTGGGTGAAGTCCTGCTTTTGTCTAAACTGGTTACCCCCTACAGACATATTAATATTCCATTTCTCATTAAATGTTTTGTCGTAAGAAATTAGAAAGTCTGTATTAGATTCTTCGAAAAACACATTATCTTCTCTATAGTAGCCCAAAGGAAAGCGTTGTGTACTGAAAGCTCTTTTCTTAGTCCGTAAATCACGATAAAAATCTCGACCTGTACGAACCATTATATTCCAGTGGTCATTGATTTTATAGTTTACACTTACATTCCCATAAATTCTATCTTTATCCTGCCCATTAGTGTTTTCATATACATTAAAGAATGGGTTGTCATGATAATTGTAATTATAGTTAAACTGCTGTACACCTTCCCTTCCTGGCATCCAGTAATCACGTAAACTATTTGTGTTTAGTTGTCTTCCATACCATATAAACAAATACATGATGCTTTCTGTACCGTAACTTAATGACGGCCTGTTACCACTATCTGTTTTTATGTAGTTGATATTGGCATTTAACCTTACTTTATCAGTAAGGTTTAGACCTGAACTTAAATTAAAGGTGTTTCTTTTTAAATCTGTATTCGGAACAATCCCCTTCTGATCAAGGTTTTGATAAGAAAAACGAATATTCCCCAGATCTCCTGATTTAGATATGGCAATGCTGTTGGTTTTAGTATACCCCGTGTTAAAAAAATCTTTTGTATTGTCGGGGTTAGAAACCCAGAGAGTTGGTGTAATGGGTGAATTACTTACTAAATAATCTCCTCCTCTGGTACCATCGGCTCTTGGGGAGTCGAATTGAGCAATTAATGCTCCGGTATCTAACCTTGGTCCCCAACTTTCGTCAACGCCATCTGCGATACCACTTCCATTTCCATCAACAAATTCAAATTGTTGATTATTCCCTTGACCGTACTCATTTTGCCAATCGGGTAAAAGTAAAAGGTTTTCCATGGTAAACCCGGTATTGATAGAAACTCCCAATACGCCACTTTGCGATTTTCCTTTTTTCGTGGTTATTATAATAGCACCGTTTGCTGCACGTGCACCATATAAAGCTGCTGCAGCGGGTCCTTTAAGAACATTTATAGATGCTATGTTTTCAGGGTTTATTTCTGATGCTCCGTTACCATAGTCCACGTCTTGAGTCCCTGAACCGGAAGATCCTACAATTTCATTACTTATAGGCGTTCCGTCAATAACAAATAATGGCGAGTTACCATTAATATTTAAAGAAGCATCACCACGTATAGAAACTCTAGCGGAACCGCCCAATCCGGAGGGGCTATTAGTAATTTGCAAGCCTGCAACTTTTCCCGAAATTCCATTAAGAAGATTGGGTTCTCTTGCAGAAGCAACCTCGTCTGAGTTAAGTTCCTGAGAAGCGTATCCAAGTGATTTTTTCTCTCGTTTAATCCCTAAAGCAGTTACAACAATTTCTCCTAATGATTCAGAGTTAGATTGTAGTATTATTTCGGCTGTCGCTTTTCCTGTCGTATCAAAATCCTGAGAAAGATATCCAATAAAAGATATTTCCAAAGTTTCATTTCCTCCTGTCAATTTAATCTCAAAATTTCCATCAAAATCTGTAGCCACCCCGATGGAACTTCCTTTAACAACAATTGAAGCTCCAGGTAAAGGAACTTGGTTTTCATCTAACACCTTTCCCTTAAAAATAGTTTGGGAATGGCCAATGGTAAAGGCAAAAAATGCGAGAACCATTACTAGTAGTCTTTTTTTCATTTTTTCGTATTTGTAAACTTTAATTAATTATTAGAAGACAAATGTCACGAGCAAAAGTTAAAATAAAAGGCTATTAGTATTAAGATATTGCAACTTAAACATTAAGAATATTAAGAAAATGTTAATCTAAGAAAGTTTACAAATAGTTAATTTTTATCACATAAATATTCATGAAATATTTTATTACTCAATAAAACCCAAGCTCATAAAAAGTTGTTTATTTTTTTATAAAACACCAAAAGACAAGTGTTTGTAATTATTAAAAACCAACAATGGAAGGTTCTCTTATTGGAATGGGAAAACGTATTAAAGAAATTAGAAAAACAAACAACAAAACCATAAGTGACATTGCCTTGAATGTAGGAGCTACCAGTGAACTAATTTCCAGAATTGAAAATGGCATAATTATGCCTTCGTTGCCTGTTTTATTAAAATTCATTAGATATAGAAGTAACTAAATTCTTTTAGGGAATGCCACAAATTAATAATTCAAACTTTATTGTTTTCAGAAAAGAAGAAAGTACCTTTATTGAAAAAGAACATGAAGCCGTTGGTTTTTCGTATCAATATCTTTTTGGGAAACAAATGTCTTCTCTAAGCTTTGAGGCTGCTTTATTAGATGTTGCTTCCTATTCTAAAAGAAAAAAAGTCACAACTGATGCCTATGAATTCAAATATGTTCTTTCTGAAGAATGCTATTATCTAATAGGAGAAGAAGAAGTCCTATTAAAACAAGGTAACAACCTCAATGGTTTAGCCGCTTACTCAAGTTTTTTCGGAAACACATTTTTTATAATTAATTAGCTTTCATAAAATGTTTCATGAAACTAAAAACCAAAATAAGCTCATCATCATTGAAACCTTTTCTGATTTTTTGATAAGCAATTCGCATTTGAGATTCAACGGTTTTTATAGAAACACCTAATAATTCTGCAATTTCCTTATATTTTTTACCTTCTTTTTTATTTAATAGTAAAACTTGCTTGCATTTTGGAGGCAAACCTTCTATCAAATGGAGTAAACGGTTAACGGTATTATTTTTGCCATCGTCTGGGGCATTTATATAATCGTTTAATGTCTTTTGTTTTATTTCATCAAGAACCTTATCTTGATACTGTTTTTTCTTATAATGATTTATATATTGATGGTAAGCAATTTTGAATAGGTAATTTTTTATTAATGAGTCATCTTTTAGATGACTTCTTTTTTCCCATAAAATAATTAAGCAGTTTTGTACAATATCTTTTGCTTCTTGTTGGTCGTTTGTGAACGTAGTAACATAGGCTACTAGAGAATCGTAAAACGCTTCAAAAATAATTTTAAAAGCTTTTTTATCACCTTGTTTAATTTTAGGAACGAGTTCGTTATAATCCATTAAAATAATCCAATCAGTTTTTCAAATCCTTTTTAATAGTAAAATATATATCCGTATAGAATAAAGACTACACAGCTAATAACAAGGATTCTGCTATATTACGAGAAATATTTTTAATTTAATTTATTGATGCTTAGCAATTCAATTTCAAACGCTTGTAATTTACTTATGATACAATAGTTTAACAAATAATACAAAAATAAACAAAATTTACTTAAGGGTTTTTTTTAAGCGAGTTGTTATAATAGTATAAGTTTAAATTAAACAACGTTGGTTTGGTAGAATTAATCACAAAATATTTCGCAAATACGCTTACCTCATTAGAGAAAAATAATTTATTAGAATTATTAGAGAATCAAGATAACAAAATACTATTTGAAGCTTATATTAGAGACCATTATAATTTAAATTTAACGCTTCAGGATGTATGTGTTGATGAGGCCTATTTAGCGTTTCTTAAACAGTCTGGTTCTAATAAAAAACCGATAATCTCTTTGTATAGAAAATGGTATAAGGTTGCTGCAGTCTTAATCATTATGTTGGGGATAACCTCTTATATAGTGTCGCAATTTTATCCTTCTCAAAATATAATAACCAATGAAAACAGTATTACTTTAACCTTAGATAACGGTGATATAAAAATAATTTCTGAAAATGGTGATGAAACTATTGTTGACTCCAACGGCACTGTTGTTGGGAAACAAGAAGGAACAATACTAAATTATACTAAAGATTCAGAAAGTAATGAAGCTATAGTAGAAAATTTGGTGTACAATGAATTAGCTGTCCCCTATGGAAAAATATTTCAATTAGCATTATCAGATGGAACTCTGGTACATTTAAATGCTGGAACGACTATAAAATATCCGGTTAAGTTTTTAAGAAATAGAAACCGCGAAGTTTTTATTGATGGAGAAGCTTATTTTGAAGTGACTAAAGATGAAGACCATCCTTTTGTTGTGAACTCCAAGGAAATGAATATACGAGTCTTGGGGACAAAATTTAATATAAATTCTTATTCTGAAGATCTTGTAGCGCATACAGTTTTAGTAGAAGGATTAGTTAGTGTATATGATAAAGACTCTGTTTATGATGAAAATGCCATATTGATGGCTCCCGATCAAATCGCTTTTTGGGATAAGAACGATGCTAAGATTAAAATAAGAAACATTGATATAGATGAATATATCGCATGGGTTGATGGAAGGCTTGTTTTTAAAATCAGGCCGTTTTCAGAAATCACAAAGATTTTAGAAAGGCATTTTGATGTGTCTATTACCAACAATTATAAAGCCTTAGATACCCAGCGCTTTTTTGCAAAATTTGAAACTGAAACCATTGAAGATATTTTAATTTCATTTCAGAACTCATACCCATTTTCATATCAAATGGATGGAAATAATGTAATAATTGATAACCCTTAAAAAAGATATGCCTATGATGTAAACCAGTACGATTTAAATCGAACAACTAAATCACTTATATCGAAAAAATCGGGAAATGGACCAACATTCCCCGATCTAATTAAGTGATTGAATTAATGATTATTAACCCAATTAAATTAAGACTACAAAAATATGAAAAAAATCATAAAGGAGATGTTGTTCTATGATATCTCTAAAATTAGTTTGAAAATGAAATTAACGTCACTATTGTTTATTGTTTCGCTTTTTTATATGAAAGCAGACAATAGTTACTCACAGAATACCAAGATTTCTTTAGATATGGAGTCTGTGAAAATAATGACTATTCTTGAAAAAATTGAATCGTTAAGCGAATTTAGATTTTTAGGAAACGAAAATGTAATCAACGATTTTCGATTAGTTACTATAAAAGCTAATAAAAAACGCATCCGTAAAATACTGGATGAGCTTTTTAAAGGAACTTATATTACCTATAAAGTTATAGACCGTCAAATTGTTTTAGTTAAAGAAGCAAAGTTAAATAAAACGGTTCCGAGAGAACGTATAGATTATATTCAAGGGCAGCCAATAAACGGAACAATAAAAGATGCTTCCGGTATACCGTTGGCAGGTGCTACAGTTATAGAAAAAGGAACTCAAAATGGTACGCAAACCGATTTTGATGGGAAATTTAATTTAACAGTTAAGGATACTAATGCATCCCTGTTAATATCTTATATTGGTTATGCTACACAAGAAATTAGTGTAAATGGAATCACTGTCTTTAACATTACAATGCAAGAAGATGCATCTGAACTTGATGAAATTGTTGTTGTTGGTTATGGAACAGAGAAAGCACGTAATATCACAGGGTCTGTTGGATATGTTTCAGGAAAAGTGTTGGAAGATAGGCCAATTGCTAATTTATCAGAAGGCTTACAAGGTGTGTTGCCAGGACTTAATCTTAATTTTTCAGGAGGTGAACCTGGTAAACAGGCATCTATAAACATTAGAGGTTGGACAGGTTTTACTAAAGGAGAACCTTTAGTTGTTATCGATGGTATACCAGGGGATTTAGAACTTCTTAACCCTACTGATGTAGCTAGTGTATCAGTATTAAAGGATGCTGCATCTGCTTCAATTTATGGTGCACGAGCTGCTAATGGAGTTATTTTAATTACCACTAAAAAAGGTAAGAATACTCAAATGAAAGTAAATATTAGTTCCACTATATCTATTCAAAAACCAACGAACTTACCAGAATTTGCAAAATCTTCAGATTACGTTCAAGCCTTACAAGATGGTGGGCTAACAAATTTCACTTACTGGTACAATAGCCCAAGTGTAACTATGGATCAATGGATTGATTTTATAAAATTAAGAGAGCAAGATCCTGATAAGTATCCAAAGTTATTGTTAAGAAAAGAAGATGGCCGATTTTTATTTACAGGTAGTGAAGATTATGTGGGCACGTTAATTAAAAAATCGACACATTTACAAAAACATGACTTTAATATTTCTGGTGGAAATGATAAAGCAACCTATTATGCGTCTGTAGGGTTTTTAGATCAAAAGGGGGTTTTAAAGTTTGGTAATGATAAGTATACTAGATTGAATGCAAATCTATCGCTTACATTAAAACCAAAAAAATGGATAGACCTTGATTTTAGACTTAGATATTCGAACACACATGAGAACAGCCCTACTCAATATGGTAGTCAAGAGGTTTGGAATAATATATATCGAACGCCACAATATAGAGCCCTGAAGAATGATGAGAACAAAATATGGCAGTGGAACGATGCTACTAATCAATATGAAGTGACTGCTTATGAGCCAACGGGTAATTATATCTGGGATAATAATGCAATAGCTAATTTAGATAAAGGAGGACGTGACATACAAAGAAGGAATGATTTTGTGCTAACATTTGCCCCGACTTTTAACATTGGGAAAAATTTGAAGATAAAAAGTGATTTCACATATAACCCTTCTTTTTATCAAAGAAACCTGTATTGGAAAGAGATTGATTACGAAATTCTGGAACCAGGGAATATTACAAATTATGTTACTGGTGACGATCGCTATAACAAAGATGTTGACTATGATCTTTATTATGTTTTCAATGCTTATGCAGAATACGAAAAAACTTTTGGAACAAAACATTATTTCAAAGCATTAGCTGGTTATAACCAAGAATGGAAAGAGTTTGAACATACTGGAGCTACACAAAGGGATATATTAGTACGCGATATTCCAGAAGTAACAATTGGAGAAAGAACTTCCAGATTTGGTGCAGACCACTGGGCGGTAAGAGCTAGTTTTTATAGGTTTAGCTATGTCTTTGATGAAAAATACATGATTAAAACAACTGGACGTTATGATGGAACTTCTAAATTTCCTAAAGATGGTCGCTTTGGCTTTTTTCCTTCTGTTGAATTAGGATGGAGAGTATCCAATGAATCATTTATGGATTTTTCTGAAGATTACCTAAGCAATTTAAAGTTTAGAGTATCGTATGGTTCTTTGGGTAATCAGGCGTTAGCGGGTGGAGGTAACCATCCGTATGAACCTTTTTTAAATATAGATGATGAAATATCGTATTCTATTGCAGGGGCTAGACCTCCAGGGGTTACAATTCCTGGAACATTACCAGCAGCTGGAAATATAACATGGGAAGAATCAAAAACAAAGAATTTTGGTGTTGATATAGGGCTATTCGCTAATAGATTTAATTTAAATTTTGATTATTTCATTAAAGATATAGATGGTTTACTACGAAGAGACGTTTATTCTGAGTTATTAGGGGTTTCTGGTCCTCAAGAAAATCTGGCATCTGTTAGAAACAAAGGATGGGAGTTAAGCTTAGGTTGGAGAGATAAAATAGGTGAAGTATCTTACTTTATAAATGGTAATTTATCTGATTTTAAAGGAGTTATTACAAAAGTAGACAACCCTACACGTGTTCTTAGTAGACTGTATGAAGGGCAAGTACTTGGTGAAATATGGGGTTATGTATCGTCCATATTCCAAACAGATGAAGAAGCTGCTACAGCAAACCCAGGAGGTTCTAACGATCAATCTGTTTGGCGTTCAGGAGGTGGTTGGCAAGCTGGTGATATTAAATATCACGACCTAAACGGTGATGGCGTAGTCAATAGAGGTGATATAACTGCAGACAATCCTGGAGATCTTAAAGTAATAGGAAATAGCTCGCCTAAATTAAGATATTCTTTCACACTAGGTGCAGATTACAAAGGCTTCGATTTTAACATGTTTTTTCAAGGCGTTGGAAGGCGTGATTTTAGACCTAATACTGGAGTTTTTCAACCAGTTAGTTCAAAATGGGGGAACCATTTAAGGTCATGGCAATTAGATGCGTGGACACCTGAAAATACAGATGCCTACCTTCCTAGGTACACTACAGGGACTGGCTATAATTTCTCTACCCAAACGCGCTTTTTGCAAAATGCTTCTTACTTAAGACTTAAAAATTTAACTTTAGGTTATTCATTGCCTCAAGCTGTAATTGAAAAGCTAGGTATGACTAAATTGAGAGTTTATTTTGCTGGACAGAATTTATGGGAGACAACTAAGTTAAAAGTACCATGGGATCCTGAAGCAACAGATGGTTTTAACTCAGGTTCAGGTAAGAGTTATCCTTTTCAAAGATCTTATTCTTTTGGCGTGAATTTAACCTTCTAATTAAAAAAAACTTGAGATGAAAACAAAAAAAATAATATATATCATATTTGCTACTTTTTTCATAATTACAGGATGTAACGATGATTTTTTAGAGAGACCCTTTTTAGA